>JAEINL010000026.1 GCA_016342655.1 Sphaerochaeta sp.
CGATGTGCAAACAGTTGGGGATAGAGCTCGAATCGATAGATGATATTATCCAGTCGGAGAGACGTTCAGCACCCTAATGATGAAACGTTACAGATTAACTAAAGATCTGATTAATTTTTAACTCCAAGCAGTAATCAGGATACTTGTTCACTGTTTTCTCACCAATTACGTACCTGAACTGCACGAATACATACATTCCAAGCAAGCAGGTACTGGGAGTCATTCTCCACTGCTTAATATTGCTTAATTCTTTAACTATATAAACTTCTTGCGTTCACAGCATGATGGAGTATACTAACTATAGCATTTGTCTAATCCAAAATAAGGGGTAAGGCTCATGAAAAAGACTCGTATGAGCAGACGCACACGCAGAGATTTGGTTGCGTTCATTGGATTTACTGCACCTAATTTTCTCCTATTGGGTGTATTCGTATTCTGGCCCATTATCTATAGCTTTTATCTCAGCTTTTTCAAGTGGAATATGATATCTCCTAGGAAGGCCTTTCTTGGTTTGAGCAATTACCAAGCCTTGTTCAAAGATCCTGTCTTCTGGCAGGTAGCTCGTAATACCCTCATTTTGGCTCTGGCTACTGTAGTCATCAAATTGTCATTAGCCCTTATCTTTGCCTTGCAACTGAACCGCAAACCCAAAGGAGGGAACATCTATCGGGCAATTATCTTTAGCCCTACCTTCACTACCAGTGTTGCCGTTGCCATGGTGTGGACATGGATATTCGAACCTACCTTCGGTCTGTTCCGCTTGGTTTTCAAAGCTTTTGGCGTGGCCAGTCCAAACTGGATCTATAACGTGAACTGGTCGCTTCCAGCAGTCATCATTGTCCTTATCTGGAGCAGGATCGGCTACGATATGGTGTTATTTCTAGCAGGCCTGAAAAATATTTCTGAAGAGATTTATGACGCTGCCTTGGTTGATGGAGTCAATCCTATCCAGAACTTCTTCTATATCACCTTCCCGCTTCTGAGTCCTACCACCTTCTTCCTTACAGTCACCTCATTTATTGGGGCTCTGAAGGCTTTTGACATCGTCGCTATCATGACTGATGGAGGACCAATGAACAGTTCCAATGTGCTTGTGCTGTACTTGTACCAGAATGCTTTCCAATGGTTTAAGACAGGCTATGCTTCTGCAATAGCCGTCATCCTCTTTCTCCTCATTATGATCATAACACTCATCCAAAACAGGCTCTCAAAACGATGGGTCCACTACTAGGAGGTGGGAAATGAAGAAGCATCCGTTCACCTGGCACCTCAGTAGATTCGGTTCCCACCTGATTCTCTTTCTTGCCTCTGCAATCATAGGAATCCCTTTCCTCTGGATGGTCACCACTTCCCTCAAGAGTCCGGCAGAAGTCGCTACGTTCCCACCCATCTGGTGGCCCGAGGTTATCCGTTGGGACAACTTCATCACTGCCTGGAGTCTGGCTCCCTTTGGAAGGTTCTATATCAACAGCGCCATCACAGCCTCAACTGGGGTTATCCTAGAAGTGAGCATTGCAGCCTTGTCTGCCTATGCCTTTGCTAGGATCAAGTTCAAATATCGGGATGTCATGTTCCTGGTGATGCTTGCCGCTATGATGATACCTAGTCAGGTCGCCCTCATTCCTAACTATGTCATACTCAAACAACTCAAATGGATAAACACCTACCAAGGTATCGTCATACCCCATGTTTCCAGTGTATTCGGAGCGTTTCTGCTCCGGCAATACTTCCTTTCGGTCCCCTCTGCACTCTACGATGCTGGAGAGATCGAGGGTCTCGGGCATGTAGGGACACTGTTCTACATCGCCCTGCCTTTGGCAAAACCAGTATTGGGAACATTGGTCCTCTACCTGTTCCTAGCAAAATGGAACAGCTACCTCTGGCCCCTCATCGTCACCAACACACAAAACATGCGCACATTGCCAGTCGGGCTGGCAATGGTACGAACAGCTGAGTACGCCATAGGCCCGGAACACCTCATGGCCGCATCCCTTTTCGTACTTGTCCCTCCTCTCATCGTATATTTCATTGCTCAGAAACAACTGATCGAAGGAATTGCAGCTGGTGCTGTAAAAGGATAATGAGATGATCAATCTGTATTGCAGATTGGCGTAAAAATCTAAGGAGGTTTTTATGAAAAAGTTTCTGATTCTCTCTCTGGTTGTGCTATGTGCATTCGGAACCCTACCCATCTGGGCTGGGGCTACTGCGGAAAAGGCTTCTGAAGGTCCCGTCAATATCGTGTATTGGCGAAGTCTGACAGGTGTTGCCGGTGAAGCACAGGAGAATTTGGTTGCCCGTTTCAATGAATCACAGGACAAAGTACAGGTAGAGGCACAATTTCAAGGTGCATATGCCGAGCTGTTGCAAAAGCTGTTGGCAGCCCTAGCAGCCGGAGATCTTCCCGACCTGGTCCTGTTGGATTCTCCCTTTGTCACCCTCTTTGCCAAAGATGGTGCTTTGGTTAACCTTGACCAGTTTGTGAAGAAAGACACTTCCGACTTTGACCTGAAGGACTTCATCCCAGGGCTCATGCAAGACGGCTACTATGACGGGAACTTATATGCACTGCCCTTTATGCGCAGTACTCCGCTACTCTATGTCAATGGTGATATGTTTGCCGATGCCGGCCTGCCTAGAAGGGCACCCAAGACGTGGGATGAGTTCAGGGAATTCAGCAAGAAGGTGACTAAAGTAGATGCTTCTGGACAACCCATTCAACAGGGTGTAGGGTTCACTATGAGCAAGACCAGTGCCCACTGGTACTTCCAGGGTGCAGTCTACTCCTTTGGAGGCCTTGTGTCTGACGAGAAGTTTGGCATCCACCTGACAGAAGATCCTGTCATCAAACTGGCAACACTCTGGCAGGATATGGTATTCAAGGACAAGACAGCTATTCCATCGAACAGCCATGACGACTTCCTCAATAAGAAAGTAGCTATGGTGTTTGGGTCTACGGGAAGTATGGGCAACCTGCTAAATCGTGCTGACTTTGAAGTGGTCCCAGCCTTCTTGCCTAAACAAGTCAAGAATTTGGTACCTGTCGGAGGATCGGTCATAGCAATGACTAGTACCGACAAGAAAAGGCAGGAAGCTGCTTGGGAATTCATGAAATATGTGACAAATGCCAAGTCAAACTCCCATATTGTCATCAAGACCGGGTATATGCCTGTTAGTAAGTCTTCCATGACGTATCCTGATACGGTACAATATTTCCAAGACAACCCGATTAGGAAAGTGGCGATAGACCAATTGGAGTTTACCCGTCCACAAGCAAGTGTCATCTCTTTAGGCAAGGGAACAGAGATTCTCCGCCAGATGATAGAGAAACTGCTTATCGGCAATATGGATCCTAAAAAGGTGATGGAAGAGACAACAGCCGATCTTCTCAAGGAGTACAATGATTCATTCAAGTAAGATTTCACTTCGTTCATCAATGGTGGCCGCACGTGCGGCCATCATCATTAGTATTGTGGCCCTCTTGTTCACAGGATGCACATCCAAGGATAAGGATTCTCACAAGGTGAGTGTTGTTGCCCACCGTGGAGGGGCAGCTCTGGCACCAGAGAACACCCTAGCGGCGTTTGCTTTGGCTCTAGAGTACGACGTTGACGCAGTTGAGCTGGATATCCACTTGAGTAAGGATGGCTCTCTGATGGTCATCCACGACCCGATGCTCCTACGTCTGACAGGAAAGCCTGGTGCAATCTCAGACTATACAGCTGAAGAGTTAGCCCAGTTCGATGTAGCATCTACGTTCAAGGGGGGGAAACACTATTTCGGTGTGCAAAACATGCCAACTTTGTCAGAGGTGATTACATTTGTTGAAGAGACAGCAACGAGACCTATTCAGTATCAGATTGAGGTCAAGGTGAAGGATGATGGGTCTCGGTATGAAGGCATTGAGCAGAAGCTCATTGATACATTAAAGGAATATGCAATTCTGGATCGGACCATTGCCATATCCTTTGATTTCCCGACCTTAGGCGTGTTAGGCAAGCTCGAACCCAATCTTCAATTGGGGGCTCTGATAAGCAAGGACTATCTTTCCAGCAAAGGCATAACAGGACCTGAGACGGTCGCTAAGAATATGCAAGCGCTCAATGTCGAGTATGTGGGGATCAAATCCGACTACCTTTCCCAAGTATTGTATGATCAATTTCGATCGCATGACCTAGGTGTGGGGGTGTGGACTGTCGACGATACCATCAACATGAGAAAGTTCTCCGGGATGGGTGTTGATTTCATTACCACCAACAGACCCGATCTCCTTAATAAAGTGCTTGATAGGAAAGTAATAGCTACCGCCAATTCATCCAACTCTGATTGGTATCTGTAACGGTATAGTTCTTCCTGTCATCCATGACTATCCTCACCGACCCATCCAGATGGGTCAGGTGAAAGCTTGCACCGTATGCAGGCCTTTAGCAAGCCAAGCTGACAAAATCCTTTGTGCTATACAACAAAACGGCCTTTCGGCCGTCCTTGTTGCTAGTTCAGGTTGTCCCCTCGCACATCGTGCAAGATCTGACGCACCTCCGGATCGGAGAACTGTTCTTCAATCTCATCCGAAGTGAGTCCGAGGAACTCATGGCAATTATAGTGTATCCACCGCTCGTCATCAGGACTGTTCAGGACATGCTTACGGCAGTAATAGTCAGGCTGTATGGGAAGGGCATCCTCTTTCTTGTAGAGGGGAACCTTGTAGTCATACACAGCTATCTTTAGGTCTTCACGGGGAATACCCTTGCGCATGATAATCTCTGCCAAGGCGTTGACTGTCTTGCCGGTATCAAAGATATCATCGACAAGCAAAATCCTGTCGCCTGTCCTGAGGTGTTCCGGTGAGTAGGTCCAGCCATCGACCATGACATTGGTCTGGCTCCTGAGATAGCCGTACGAACGGGCTACAACAGCTGCATAGAAAACAGGTCTTCCCTTCTCACGGATGCGGACCATCTTGTAGTATTCGCTGAACACATTAGCCATATAGGCTCCGCCCCGTAAGGAAGCATAGATGATATCAGGAATGAAATGATCCTCCAGATACATCTTGTGAGCAAGTTTAAGGGCGCTATCGCGAATTGTATCTCCAGAAATGAACTCTTTATTCACCTTTGCTCTCCTTTTTATGCTTCTACAGTAAGGATTTCCAAGCCATTCTTTGTGATAGCAATCGTATCTTCAAAATGTACGGAAGGTTTCCCATCAGAGGTAACCACAGTCCAGCCATTTTCCAGCGTCCTGGTATTCTTGGTACCAAGGTTAATCATAGGTTCGATGGCCAACACCATTCCTTCCCTGATACGGGGATTTGCCATATACGAACTTACATAGTTTGGTACTGAGGGCTCCTCATGTACAGCAAGGCCTACCCCATGACCACAGTAGTCGCGTACGACACCGTACCCCTTGGAATTGGCAAGCTTATACACCGCAGAACTGATGTCCTGGATTCGGGCACCCTTCTTACCAGCCGCCTCAATGCCTAGGGAGAGACACCTCTGTGTTACTGTACAGAGTTGTTCCCACTCCTTCTTGGTCTCACCGATGATGAAGGTCCTGGCCATATCGGAGAAGTGACCATCAAGGTTGATCCCTAAGTCTATATCTACAAGGTCTCCTTCAGCAAGGAGCCTATCCTTGGTAGGTATACCATGGATGACTTCCTCGTTGATGGAGATACAGGCAGTGGCTGGAAAACCCTCATACCCAAGGAATGCAGGCTTTACCTTATGTGCTATCATAAAATCATAGCAGAACTTGTCTATCGTATAGGTAGACATGCCAGGTTCCAAAAAAGCTGGGAGAGAGTTCATGAGGCGTGCTGTCAATTGACAGGCCTCACGAATTCTCCCTATCTGGTCAACGGTTTTGAGTCGTATCATGCTCGGTCTATCCTTTTAGGGGAAACAGTTGCTTCTGCATCGTATCTAGCATTCCATTTATGAACTTGTAGTTCACTTCAGTTGAAAAATCCTGTGATAACTTTACTGCTTCATCAATAATGATATGGGGGTGGATATCGCCATACAAGAGACAGAAGACACTTATCCTCAAGACATTCCTATCGACAATATCGATACGGTCCAAAGGGCGGTTCAGTGAGAACTGTGAGATCAACCCATCGATCTGGTCAAGGTTCTCAATGGTTCCCTGCACCAGATAGTGGGCATACAACTTCACCTCTTGTTCAAGCTCTGCATACTCGGTATCGGTGATGCCACTGAAGTGTTGGGGAATGTGCTCTTTGGTCATGATGTTGTTAAAATCCAGAGCGTACAGTGTCTGAATTGCAAGTTCTCTTGCTTTGTGTCTTGTTCTCATAGTTATTTCTTATACAGGATGTTTACACTGGCGCTCTTGCGCAAATCCTCAACCAACGAATTGATGGCTGCATAGTAAACTTCCTGCTGTTTTGCTCCTGTAAGCTGTGCTGTGATGTAGTCACGGATAGTTGTGGTGGTATCAGGATTGATCTGATCATCGAGAGCCAAAATCTTGGTCTCGTTGTAGGCAAGGATCTTTATGATATGATAGCCTGTCTTGGATGCAACCACACCGCTTGTATCACCCACTTCGGTAGAAAAGGCAACGTCAAAGAACGTATCACCCAGACCAAGGAGGGCTTGCTCATCATCCATGGTCAGCCAACCGATGTCTCCGGCCTTGGTCTTGCTACGGGTATCCTGGGAGTACTCGACCACAGCCTTTTCAAAGGTGAGGCTTCCTGAACGCAACTGAAGGGCAACACGCTCCAAGGTATCCTTGTTCTTGGCATTGGTCACCTCATCTTCAGTGAAAGGAATGAAGATATGACTGAGCTTGACTGTCTCAGGACTGACAAACTGTGTCTTGTTCTTTCTGTAGAATGAGGAAACTTCAGTCTCAGAGATGGAGACAGGCTTGTTCAATTCAGCAGCCTTCTTCAATTTTACATACGTATCAACCATCAGCTGCTCGCCAATCATCTTCTTATAGGACTCAACAGTACCAAAGTTTGCGTTGATAACTTGCTTGAACTCTTCATCGCTAAGCTTCTGCCCATACGTGGACTCGATGTTTGTCTTCTGGGAAGCATAGGCCTGGTCAATCATAGCATCGGTAATCTTGACCCCGTCACGCGCTGCACCCTGGCGGAACAGTTCGTTGTTGATCAGCAACCCAAGCACCTGTAAAGGATCGACAGAGGCGGGGTCCGTACCACTTTGCACAGCACTGGCCTGATAGCGGGCTACTTCTGCTTCAAGATCAGCAACGGAAATAGGCGTCGTCTTTGTAAGACGAACAGTGGCTGCAGGAGCACCGATAGGTGCTGCAAATAGCATTGTGCTTGCTAACAAAACAGTGGTAACCAGAAATAAAATTCGTTTCATTAATAACTCCTACGTATTGCTTAGGTTAACATAATTACATACAGGGAAATAGTACATCAAATCTGCAGATGTTTTCCTACTGCCCTTGCATAATCAACCTTGGTGACAATCTCACTTTTCTTAAGAAACAGCCCTTCATGCTCCATGATCTTCATCAGGGACTGTAGGGTCTTCATGGAACGTATGCCACCCTTAGAGACAAAGCCCATACTACGAATACCCGATACTGTACCGGCAGCCCGTAAGAACTGGGATACTGCAGGAGAAATCTTGCCACCCCAAAAAGTGGTTGCCTCTGTTCCAAAGATAAGGTAATTATAGAAGGAGACCTTTTTGCCCATATCGAGGTTCATATCAATGATATCAACCTGATGGCCTTGTGAGGAAACACCCTCAGCGATGGCCTTGGCAATAGCTTTGATCTTTTGGTTCTCTTTAGAGGCGGAAACATACAGTACACAAACTTTCATAGGATATCCCTTATAACAGATACCGACCGCACAGTATGCGGCCGGCAGTCAATGTAAAAATGGCATCTACCGACCTAATTGGTTGCGGCAGGAGCTTCAACTATGCTAGAGGAAGCCTCTGGGGTCTTCCACCAGTCTGTGGTCTGCTGAACCTGTTCAGTCTTTACCGAGTCGAGCAACTTGTCTTGAGACGGGCTCCTGTTGACAAATGCAACGACTAGAGCAAGAATCATGAACACTACGGCCAGCGTAGCAGTTGCTTTGGTAACGACACTGCTTGCATGAGATCCGAAAGCAGTATTACTACCACCACCGAAGATTCCGCCCAATCCTTCACTCTGTTCATCCTGCACTGCTACAAGAAAGATCAATAGAAGACTGACGATTACGAATAGTACCAACAAAATAACGCTCAAAACACCCATTTCTCTACTCCGGTTATGTTACATATCAAAAGTGACGATAGGCAGGAATTGCTCAACAGAGAGTGAAGCCCCGCCAACTAAGGCACCATCGATATGTTCCTTGGACATCAAAGACTTAACATTTGAAGCCTTTACTGAACCACCATACTGTATTATGAGCTCTTCTGCAACACCCTGTGTATAGAGTTTGGCAACAAGAGAACGAATAAAAGCATGTGCGCTATCTGCATCTTCAGGTGTGGCGGTCTTTCCTGTCCCAATAGCCCATACAGGCTCATAGGCGATCGTGATGCTCTTCATATCTTCTGCTGAAACGCCCTCAAGCCCGATGGTAACCTGACGGGTAAGAACTTCCTCAAGCTTGCCAGCCTCCCTCTCTTCGAGAGTCTCACCAACACAGAGGTCCACATCCATCTTCTCAGAGAGAGCAAGCAGCACTTTCCTATTGATAAGAGCATCGCTCTCACCGTAGATGGCCCTTCTCTCACTGTGGCCGAGGATTACATTGGTAACGCCGAGATCCTTGAGCATAGCCGCACTTACCTCACCGGTAAAGGCGCCTTTGGTATTGTCACACATGTTCTGTGCAGCAACAATGATATTGCTTCCTTTCACAGCATCCAATACAGCAGGGATCGTGACAAAAGGAGGGGCGATCATGACCTTGGTCTTGACCCCTGTAAGGGCCTTGGCAAGATCCTTTGCGAAAGCTGCACCTTCACTAGGTGTCATATTCATTTTCCAGTTTCCAGCAATATAGGGTTTTCTCATCTTATTTCTCCAATGCCTTGATACCAGGAAGAACCTTCCCTTCCAGGAACTCAAGGGATGCACCTCCACCGGTGCTCACGTGACTGATCTTATCTGCCAGGTCAAACTTGTTGATGGCAGCAACAGAATCGCCTCCACCCACTACAGTGATGCCCTTACAAGCTGCAAGAGCCTTGGCAACTGTGAGGGTTCCCTCGGCGAATGCATCAAACTCAAAGACACCCATCGGACCGTTCCAGACAACGCTCTTGGCGCCCTCTACAGCGGCAACCACCAACTTCACCGTCTTTGGACCGATGTCCATACCGATAAGGTCTTGTGGAATTTCAACGCTGTCAACAGCGATAGCCGGGGTATCTTCCTTGAACGCGGCACCACAGAGATGGTCAACAGGAAGGATGACCTCTACGCCCTTTTCCTTTGCCTTTGCAAGGAAAGAGGAAGCGGTGTCCTTAAACTCCTCTTCAACCAGGCTCTTACCTATGGTATGGCCCTGCACAGCGAGGAAGGTATACGCCATTCCCCCACCGATGACAATGGTATCACAGGTATTGACCAGGCTTTCAAGAACACCAATCTTACTTGAAACCTTTGAACCACCGATGATGGCAACAAAAGGTTTGTCAGGGTTCTCTAGCAAAGGGGCCATGAACTTGACCTCTTTCTCAATGAGGAATCCTGCATAGGAAGGCAGGTATTGCGCCACACCGGCTGTTGAAGCATGGGCCCTGTGAGCAGTGCCAAAAGCATCGTTCACATAGACATCGCCAAAGAGAGAGAGTTGTTTTGCAAACTCGGGATCATTCTTCTCTTCGCCTGGATAGAACCTGACATTCTCAAGCAACAGCACTTCGCCGCTCTTGAGGTTCTTGACCTCTTTGGTGACATCATCACCGATGACATCAGAAGCAAGCCCGACAGGACGGCCCAACAATTCAGCAAATTTCTTGCTGATGGGGGCCATGGAAAACTCAAGGTTCCTCTTTCCTTTAGGTCTGCCGAAATGACTCATCACCACTACAGAGCCACCTGCATCCAAAATATACTTGATGGTAGGCAGTGCTGCCCTGATCCTAGTATCGTCAGTAACTTTACCGTCTTTCAGCGGCACATTGAAATCCACACGGACAAGAGCTCGCTTGCCAGAGAAATCATACTCCCTGATAGTCTGTAAAACCATACTGTTCTCCTTTCTATTTTATATAGAATCGATACATATCCACTAACAAAACCTCAGGCCTGCTTTGCAACAGGCCTGAATCGTTAGTAGTATGATTTATTTCACCAGTTTCTTGGCAAGGTCAACAACACGGGTTGAGTAACCCATCTCGTTGTCATACCAGCTGAGAACCTTGATCATCTTCTCACCCATTTTCATGGTCAGGGAAGCATCAAAGATTGAAGAGTAGTTGTTTCCAACGATGTCATGGGAAACAATTGGATCTTCAGTGTACTGGAGAATACCAGCCATAGGACCTTCTGCTGCCTTCTTCATGGCTGCATTGACCTCTTCTACAGTTGCGTCCTTCTCAAGCATGACAACCAAGTCGACAATGGAACCTACAGAAATAGGAACGCGCATTGCCATACCATTGAGCTTACCCTTCAAGGAAGGAATTACATCAGCTACAGCACGGGCAGCACCTGTGGTTGTAGGAATGATGGATACAGCACCGGATCTTGCACGCCTAAGGTCTGAGTGAGGCTGGTCCTGCATTACCTGGTCATTGGTGTAGGCATGGATGGTAGTCATAAGACCACGTTCGATACCGAAAGAGTCATTGAGGACCTTTGCGATAGGAGCAAGACAGTTGGTGGTGCAGGATGCGTTTGAGAAAGCTTCTAGGCTCAAGTCAATCTGGTCGTCATTTACGCCACATACGATGGTCTGGTCAATCTTGTCCTTTGCAGGAACGGTAAGGATGACTTTCTTGGCACCGGCCTTGATGTGATCCTTGTAACCACCCTTAGGGCCTTCTGCAACAGTGAAAACACCAGTAGATTCAATAGCTACATCAACACCAAGTTCTTTCCAAGGAAGTTCAGCAGGGTTTCTGAGTGCATATACGGGAATGGACTTTCCGTCAACGATGATTGCGTTTTCGCCGACTTCAACGGTCTTGTCGTATACACCATAGTTGGAATCATATTTCAAAAGATGAGCCAGTGTCTTGGGACTGGTCAAGTCGTTGATACCGACAATCTCGATATTCTTGTCTGCAAAAGCAACCTTAAATACGTTGCGTCCAATTCTTCCAAAACCATTAATTGCAATTTTCATTGTTTTCCTCCGGGAATTCTAATTCCGTATCGATATTAATATACTGTTTTACCCAACAATGGGTCAACGTATTACTAAAAATTATTTGACTTCCAATTTCAATTGGTTAATCTTATGCCCATCAATGTTCTCTACAGTAAATATTGCCTGCATATCTTCAACCGACTCCTTTTCAGCCGGAATCCTTCCAAACAGCTCAAAAACATATCCGCCGATGGTCTCAAAGTCCTCTTCGTCGATCTTCAGTCCGATCTTCTCATTCACTTCGTCAATGGAGGTACGGGCCTCTACGATATATACCTTTTCCTCGACCTTGAAGATACCATCGCCCTCGTCATCATCAAACTCATCCTGGATATCTCCGACAATCACCTCAAGGATGTCTTCCATACAGACAATACCGCTTACACCGCCGTACTCGTCGATTGCAATGGCTATATGCACCTTGCGCATCTTAAATTCCCTCAGCAGGTCATCAAGATGCTTGCTTTCAGGAATGAAATACGGCTTTCGCATGAGATTTTTCACGTCGAAGCCATTCACTATACCATGGCGCAGGATATCCTTTGCATAGAGAATACCGATGATATTATCGATAGTGCCCTCATAGACGGGATAGCGTGAGAATCCCTGCTCCTGGATAATTCCATACAGGTCATCAAGGGTAATGTCACTGTTGATGAATTCCACGTCAACACGAGGGACCATGATCTCTTTGACGGTCTTGTCATTCAGTTCCCCGATGCCTTCAATCATTGTCTGCCGTTCTTCAATCTCTACCTGTTCCCGAAGCTCCTGATCTAAATTCTGGTGCTTTTTCTTGAACAGGCCTTTCAATCGCGAAATCAACGTTTGTCACCCCCAAGTTTCATAAGAAGCTGCTCTTGTTGCACGAGCATCGGCTCGGTTGCATCATTGCTTGCGTGATCAAATCCAAGGAGATGGAGCAAGCCATGAATCAAGAGCCGAAACAGCTCCTCATCAACTTCAACACTAAATGATTGTGCATTTCTTTTCAAGGTATCTATAGAAATCACCATGTCCCCAAGCACCCGAACTTCTACCGGTGGTGCACTATCCCCTGCAAAGGAGAGTTCAGGCCAGCAAAAATCCTCAAGATCATCCTCCTGGACAAACGAAAGTATGTCAGTACTTTCATCCTTGCCACGATAGGTCTTGTTGAGCTCTTGCATGTATGCATCGCTGACAAAGGTGAGCGAGAGCTCGCAAGGCTCCACATCCAATGCTTCCAAGACTGCAAACACTCTCTTCTCCACAAGACTTTCCGGTGCAATTTCCTGGAAGGAAGCATCTTCGTACGATATGTCCACTATCCATTCTTTTCTCATGTATGCCTATCCTTTGAAAGGTATCTTTTGTTGGGGAGTATCCCGTTCTTCAGGATACTCTATGCGATGATGGTCCCTTCCTATCAGCGATTGCAAAAAAGAAGCTCCAATAAGGTCAAGATCTGTCAGGGAAAGCAGAGAGTCCTTCAGTTGGTCACGGGCAATCTTGCCCATGATAATTGAATGGATGAGTTTTTCATATTTGGAGGGAGAAGCCTTTTTCAAAGTTCGGCTGGCAGCCTCCACACAGTCACTGAGCATGACTATCGCTGATTCCGGGTTTGTAGGACGTACCCCAGTATAGGAATAATCATCCTCATTCACCACAAGGCCAGAGGCAAGAGCCTGCTCTTTAGCCTCATGATAGAAGAAAAGAATGACATCGTTGCCATGATGTTGGCCAATGATGTCCAACACCTCCTGAGGGAGACCTGCCTCCCTTCCCTTCTCAACGCCAAGCTTCACGTGGCTTTTTATTATGGCGACCGAGAGACTTGGCTTGATATCATCATGCTTGTTCTCCTGGCCCTGGTTCTCAATAAAATATTCTGGGTGGTCTGCCTTGCCGATGTCATGATAAATGCCCCCTACCTTGGCTAGCATTGCATTGGCTCCAATGGCTTTCGCAGCATTGTACGCAAGCTCAGCAACATAGCGGCTATGGTTGTATGTTCCTTGGGCAACTACAGAGAGCCGGTCAAGGACCGGACTATCATCAGCTTGGGCAAGCTCATTGAGGCGAAACAAGGTAGGGATGTTAAAGAGTTTCTCACACAGGGGAACGATAGCAGCGACCAACACTAAGGAAACCGAAATATTGACTACCAGAGCTCCCAGCAGCCCCACTATTCCATTGAAGGAGTACCCTCCAAGCAAGTTCAATGCAATGGCCATGAAACTGCTGAACAGACAGGCATAGAACCAGTTGTAGATATCATCCAGACGCTTGAGGGTAAATTGGAAGAAATATAGGCAGAACCCTATTGTGGTCATCGTGAAAAAGAAGGTCATTTCCGTGCTGTGGGGTAAGATCATGGCATAACAGGAGAGCATAAAGCCACCTATGATTCCCATACGCTTCTTGGTCGTGATCTGGGAAATGAAGATAGGGGCAAATAGGACAGGCAGGAACGAATCCTTAAATTGGATTGCATTTTGTACCGTCCAGTGGGAGATGAGATAGAGCAACAGAAGGGAGAGCAGGATAGAGGAGAGCATAAGATTCAAATACAGATAGTAGCGCTTCTCATGCTTGAGAAATTGGGTGAAGACATAGAGGGCGGAACCAGTAGCCAATACGACAAAGACAAACCGCCCGATCAGCTCAAGCACTGTATAGTTGATGGAAGAGCTGTTCATCTTTGAGACCAAGGCCATCTGCTCTCCTGAGATGACAGTATCCTTGCCTATCAGTTTCTGCCCTCGCTGTATGGTGACCAGAACAGGCTTGACCTGTTCTTTTGCAACCGTACGAAGGTGGAGCGTCTTTGCCTCGCTATAGCGAACATTTTCCTCAAGTAGCAAGGCAAGTGTATCAAGAAGCAACAAGGACTGGAAACTAGGGTTCTCACTGACATAGGCTGTCAGCCAATAGGAAAGATACGTTCCCAGATTCTCTTTTGTTACCATGGAACTGAAAGGTTGTTCAACCGGGGGCCTTGCCTTCTCCATGGAGAGGGTGTTGTCCAGATAGAAATACTCATAGCCCGTCTGCTTGTTCTTGAAGATGTCTGCTTGCGAAAAGAGTCCCTTTTGCAGGACAAGCTCACTTGTCTCCTCAAGGGCTGATACCATGAAAAGGAGATCCTGTTCATGCATTTCGGCAAAGCGGGCCATAACATTTGCAGAATCAGGGGAACCTACCCTTTCAAACTTCTGCACTTCAACCTTGTCGGGGTCCCAATAGTCGACAAAATCCTGGACTCTTGTAACCGAAACACTGGTATCATGCAAGGAAAATGAGAAATAGGGCAGCACCTTTGCTTCTGCTTTTTCTTTGAGACGATTGGTCTGTTCGGTATCCAGATATTCGAAGGAGGAGAATGCAAACACATCCTCATTGGCAAGAGATCCGACCTCATAGCGTGAGGAGAATGAACGCAAACCTACCCCTGGACTGCGAGTCACCAACAAGGGGATGATCATCGCCGTGAGAACAACCATGACAACAAGGGTTATGGCTAGGCTCTTCTGTTTCTTTGTATTACTGGTTCTTCTTTCTTTTCTCTGCTGTTTTCTACTCATGCTGGCCACCTTTGTCACGGCTTTCACCATCAATGGCATAGGCATCGATTATCCGCTGGACTATGCGACTGCGCACCACATCATGCGAATCAAAAATAACGAATTCAATCCCTTCTATCCCCTGCAGTATGTCCATGGCATGGACAAGACCACTTATGCGATACCGTGGAAGGTCTACTTGTGAGATATCACCGGTTATGATTGCAGTTGACTGCTCCCCAAGACGGGTAAGGAACATCTTCATCTGTTCAACAGTTGTATTTTGAGCCTCATCAAGTATGACAACCGCATTCTGCAATGACCGTCCCCGCATGTAGGCTAGAGGGGCTATCTCAATGCTGCCGTTCTCTTCGAGACGGTGGATGGTTGAGAGGCTTGCCATCGATTCCATCGCATCGTAAAGCGGGTGAAAATACGGGTTAATCTTCTGGGCCAGGTCCCCTGGGAGAAAACCCAGATTCTCCCCAGCCTCAACAATAGGTCTGGTAAGGATCAGTTTTTGTCTCTTTCCTGAAAGCAGCAGGCTCAAGGCATAGGCAACCGCAAGGAAAGTCTTTCCTGTTCCTGCTGGCCCGATACCGAAGACTATCTGATCCTGTTCCATTGCATGGATATATTTCTCTTGTCGCAACCCCTTAGGATAGGCGATTCTACTCTGTACGATGATGGAGGGCTTTCTCAGATCATCGGAGCCTCCATTCTGGGCTATTTCCATAACAGAACGGGTATTTTTGAGGCCTTGGTACTCCATGAATATCTCTGCTTCACTGATATGCTCATGCACTGTTGCCAAATCCTTAAGACGTGACAATACCTTGTGCAATCGACTTGTAGAGCTTTCATCGGGACATGTGTATGTGAGTCTGATACCTTTTGCAAATAGCTCGCAACCAAACAAGGCTTCCATATAGGGCAGATTGCGGTCATTGATACCGCATACTCGTTCCATCTGCTCCTCATTATCGAAATCGATACTACGTTCCATCTCCCCCCTTACGAAGAAGTGATCTGAGTCCATTCATCTGATGACTCAGTCCACTTTTCATCAACCTTGAGTTCTGGGATGGTCTTCCATTGGAGGAAAACCGAAACAACTGGAACCCACTTGTACTGATTGTCCAATAATACAACACTTCCCGTATATTTACAATTCAAAGACCAATCCTCCATATAGTGTATCAGTTCTATTGCAATGGTATTCATGTTGAACTGGGTGGCAGTCCTGCCTTCACCAAAAAGATCAAAGGAACGAAGAAGGTCTTCCCACAATAGAGGAAAGGAGAAGCCAGATTCTTCATAGTAGTGATAGAAACCACGGTTGGAACTTGTCAGGGAGAAGGAGAAGTCAAGGAATTCGGCTATGGAGAACCCTGCCTTGGCTGTAAGGCTCAAGGAGGTGGCATAGGCATCGATGAAACTGATGGATAGCTTGGCATCGAGGGCAAGCTTCAAGGCTATGCGTCTTTTCCACCAGAAATAAGAGAGGTCCTTGAGGGCTACCTGGGTGTTAAGGCTTTCTGCTTGCAGTGCATCAGAGGGTCCTGCATAGATGAGCGTAGAAGTCACATAGGGCACGGAGATAGTCGTGGTGATATCCTTGAAATAGTTGTTTCCATACAGGGCTGATGAAGCTACAAAGGAGAAGCTCTCCTTTACCGAGAGTTGTTTCTCAAACATAAGTAGTGTACCGCTGCCTGAAAGGGTAAGAGGTGACCACCTGTCATTGCCTAGATTTTCCAGATCATAGGTACCCAACAAGGAAAGTGTAAGTACAGGAAGGCTGAACTTGACTGAAGAAGAGAACAGCTGGGCGGTAAGATTGCCTTGACGATCAACAAACTTCAAGGAACTGGAAAATGTCCAAGGGCCTATTGCATAGCCTAAAGCTGGTAATAGGGATTGTGTCAGAGGATAGAGGGTGGCTGTGATCGATGGGGAGAGCGTCCCCTCCCCCACACAAAAGGATTTGGCAAGCTTCAGTTGGTGCTTGGTCACATTCTCCTTGGTAAAGGTGAAGTCACCACTGTCTTCCCAGTCATAGAAATTCAAGGTCCGTGAGTCGCGGAAGGTATAGAGCTTCTCTTCCAAGGTGTAGGTAAGACCTATCAGCGGAATGGAAGCATTAGTCGCACTGATAAGCTGAAACTGTCGTGTCAGGTAGGTTGTCTTAGTCCTATCCTCACTGGTGATGAACGGTGAGGACAGTTTCTGATTGAAAGTAAAAAATGAGGGGTGCAACACTACATTCAAATTGAGGGTCGGAGTGGTTGAAGTATAGAAATTCTTGTTTGTATCCCACGTTGCATTGGCATCTCCAAGGTTCGCAACCGAAAATATCAGTTTCTCATCCACAGAATAGCCAAGAGTGATGACCTGTTTGCCTTCTGCTACAAGAGTTTTGGATTTGGTGGCAAGTGTGGGAACATATGCCTCATCAAGCGTAGCATCGAGAAAAAAAGGATCGATGGCTGCCGTTCCATTGTCTGAATCATTTTGGTTAGTTTCAGGTTTCTCTGTGTGCCCAAGATTTCTTGACCAAGAGAACAGTTCTCCGCTGATGGTTGCCTGCAGTTCTGGAAGGGTGAGCTTTTGCACCTTGTAGCTGTACAGGGAGGTGATAGTATCACGGGCCCAAAGCCAGTCGATAGAGGCGTTGAGGGTGCTTATCTTGGCTACTTTGATGAAATTCCCAAAGAGCTTTGTAGGGAAATTGAATGTCCCGTTTGCTTTCCAGACATAGCTATTCACATCACCTGTATAATCTGTGGGAAACTCCTGACGCTTGCCAAAGAGCGAATCAAAGGAGAATGCGGTGAGCCGGTTCCCATAGAGGCGTCGAACCGAGGGGTCCGAATAGAAGGGCATGGTTATGCTCAGGTCAGCCCACGAGGTGTCGACTACGACCTTGTTGGTGCCAAACATCCTCACCTTGGGAAAATCCAGACTGCTTGTCAGGGTGTCCTTCCCATCAGGATGGGCTGCAAGGCGCATATCCGTATCGATGACTACCTTCTTGGAGACAAGGCTGGTATGGGCCTCCAATCCTATGCTGATACCACTCTTCTCGTACGAATCGGCAAGAAGGACAAGATACGAACCGCTGTCTGTCGTCCATTCCTCAAAAGGAGTCAGCTCACCTTCTCTTGCCCTGTATATCGGACCGGAGGGGACAAAGGAGGCATCAGGCTCCCCCGCAAGCAAGCTGGTGAAACTGCTGGTCTCCGCCTTCTTGAAGTTAGGATAGGTGCCGTACATCTCAAAGGTGGTGTTCAAGAACATACCCCTGTCACTTGAAAACCCAATGGCAGGATTCCCTACCATCCTGACCCCTGGGACAAAAAAAGCAGGGACCCAAAAGACCGGGACCCTTCCTATTGAGAGGTAAGCATTCTTTACCAAGAGATCACCACCACTGAGAAAGGCAAGGCTTTCGGCCGTGATGGATGAGTAGGCATGCTTCTCATTAGTGGTGATGAACCCCTTGTCAAAGTAGATTCCATCGCCACTTCCACTATAGGAAATGAGCTCCCCTGTGGTGAAGAAGCCGACATCCTCATCCTCACTATTCTTTCTCTCAGTTATGGTTGTGCCACCGGTGACCAAAAGGGCCTTGCTTTCCCAATTGAGGCTCACAATATCCCCTGTCACTGTCTGGACAGTCTCGCTGCCCCCCCCTTCATCAAAGAGCACATCCCCAAAGGCGATAAGCAGCGTATTTTCCAAGTCAACGATCATCTTATCTGCCGATAGCTTCTTTACCTGTTCATCATCCTTAAGGGAAAACTCCACGACTGCATTTCCCTGGAGAACGACCAAGGAGGATTGGCTACGGTAGCTTGATACAGAATCAGCATCAATTATCTTCAGCGTATAGGTTTGTTTTGAGGTTAAACCCTCTTCAAGGGAGATGGCCTTGATAGCATGGTAGGTGTATAGTGAGGAGCGCATTTCCTCTGGTGTACCTAGAGGCAAATTGCGTAGCTTCGTCATTTCCTCCAGCTCGTCTGAGGTTGCCTGCTCTATGGATAAGGCCAAGAGAAGAGGATCATCAACAGCGAGGGAGAATACAGAAAATGAACACCCCAAAAATAAGAGGGCAAAAATAATCAGTTTTCTGAATCGTAACCTTTCATTCTGTTTCATGGAGCATCTGAGCAAGATAATACCCCGTGAAAGAGTCTTTGCATAGGGAAACTTGCTCAGGAGTACCGCTGGTTACCACCAGACCACCCCCGTCTCCGCCTTCAGGACCAAGGTCGATAAGGTAATCTGCCTGTTTGATCACATCAAGGTTGTGCTCTATGAGCACTACCGTATTGCCACTATCGACCAGACGGTTGATGACCTCCATCAGTTTCTTCACATCTGCAAAATGCAGACCTGTGGTAGGCTCATCCAAAACATACAAGGTCTTTCCTGTACCATACTTGGAGAGTTCCAGACTGAGCTTCACCCGCTGTGCTTCTCCACCACTGAGGGTAAGGGCACTCTGCCCTAGCTTGATATACCCCAAGCCTACTGAAATGAGGGTATCAACCTTGCGTTTGATGCGTGGGATTGCACTGAAAAACTCAGCTGCCTCATCCATGGTCATGGAAAGAATTTCTGCAATGTTCTTACCCTTGTACCGTACAGAGAGCGTCTCCTTGTTGAACCGCTTCCCATGACAGACATCGCATGTCACATAGACATCAGGCAAAAAGTTCATCTCAATCTTCAGATTACCATCACCCTTACAGTTCTCACACCTTCCTCCAGAGACGTTGAAAGAGAAGCGCCCACTCTTGTAACCACGGGCCTTGCTCTCAGGAAGGGAGGCGTACAGCTCCCTGATGGGTGTGAATACACCTACGTACGTCGCTGGATTACTGCGGGGTGTACGCCCGATGGGACTCTGGTCAATGTTGATGACCTTATCAAGATGCTCAATGCCGGTTATGGAGGAATACCCGTCAAAATTCGGTTTCTTCTGGGCAATCTCCCGTTTTACCGCGGGAAGGAGCACCTCGTTGAGCAGGGAGCTCTTGCCGCTGCCGGAAACACCGGTGAGGACAATCATCTTACCCAAGGGGATATCCACATCAAGACTCTTGAGATTATTCTTGCACGCCCCCTTGATCACTATCTTTTTCCCATTGCCCTTGCGTCTCTTCTTCGGGATGGGAATGGTAAGCTTACGACTGAGAAATAAGCCGGTGATGCTTGCAGGGTTTGCTTCGATCTCGGCAGGAGTACCTTGGGCGATGATATATCCGCCATGTACGCCAGCCCCCGGTCCCAGGTCGACCACATAGTCCGCCTCCCGTATGGTAGCCTCATCATGTTCGACAACGAGGACCGTGTTGCCCAGGTCCCGAAGATTCTTCAGCGTATCGATGAGCTTCTGGTTGTCCTTCTGGTGCAACCCGATGGAGGGTTCGTCCAGGACATACAACACACCGCTGAGGGCACTCCCAATCTGGGTAGCAAGACGGATACGTTGGGCCTCCCCTCCGCTGAGGGTGGCACTGCTACGGTCAATGGTAAGATAGGTCAGCCCGACATCACTGAGGAAGCGTAAGCGCGACCGTATTTCCTTGAGTATCTGCGCAGAGATTATCTTCTGATTCTCCGTAAGGGAAAAATCCTTGAACATCTCAAGGGACTCCTTTACAGAAAGCCTTGTCGCATCCATGATATTCATACCCTTGATGATCACAGCCAATGCCTCAGGACGGAGTCTGTCCCCATGACAGCTGTCGCAGACATGGGAGTTTTGGAAGGAGTTCATCCACATGCGTATCTGCATGCTCTGTGTCTCGTAATAGCGGCGTTGCAAATCAGGTATCACTCCAGGAAAGGGTTTGTCGACCCGATAGAGCTCCTTGCGTTTTTCTCTCGAGTACTCCATTGTAAGGCTTTCCTCAGTACCGTAGAGGATCGCATTGATGACTTCTGGCGATAATTTGCTAAACGGGGTGTTCAAGGTAAAGCCAAAGTGCTTGGCAAGCGCCTCAAAGGGAATTCGAGCCCACTCGGCATCTGGGTTTTGGGTGGCAATGGCACCCTTGTTGAAGCTTTTTGCATAGTCAGGGATAATAAGTTCAGGGTCAAACTCAGTCTTGACGCCCAGGCCGTTACAATCAGGGCAGGCTCCAAAGGGATTGTTGAAACTGAACAGACGTGGTTCCAGGTCAGGAAGGGTTATGCCACAATGGGAACAGCTGTTGCGTTCGCTGTATATCTCCTCATGCTCGCTGTTGTCCTCAGCTATGAAGGTAATCTTCACCAATCCGTTGGTCATCTCATTACAGGTCTCAATACTGGATGCAAGACGCTGCCGGGCATCTTGGCGCAGTATGAGTCGGTCCACCACCACATCAATGGAATGCTTCTGTTGTTTGTCGAGGGTGATGCTCTCATCGAGGTCTAGCAGAATGCCATCGACCTTTACTCTCTGGAAACCCCCACTCTTGGCATCTTCGAACACCTTCTTGAATTCACCCTTGCGTCCTATGGCGACAGGTGCGCTTACGATGATCTTGCTCTCATCCTGGGCTTTGTAGATGGCATCAATAATCTGGTCGACACTCATCTCAGTTATCTCGCGTCCGCACTTATGACAGTGGGGAGTCCCTATCCGGGACCAGAACAGACGATAGTAGTCGTAGATCTCTGTAATGGTTCCCACTGTCGATCGTGGGTTCTTATGCGTTGATTTCTGTTCGATGGCAATTGCAGGGCTGAGCCCTTCAATGTAATCAACATCAGGCTTGTCCATCCTATCAAGAAACATGCGTGCATAGGAGCTAAGGCTCTCTACGTATCGTCTCTGTCCCTCTGCAAAGATGGTATCGAAGGCAAGCGAACTCTTTCCGCTTCCGGAAAGTCCGCTAATGACTATGAGCTTATTCTTTTCCAGTTCGATATCTATGTTTTTCAGGTTGTGCTCGCGAGCACCCTTCACTATGAGTTTATTCTGCATTCCTTACCGCTTCCAATACTGCTTCCCTAGCCTCTTCAAGTTTGACTTTTCGAACCAGTTCTCCTTTTTCGTAGAGGAAAATATCCTTTCCAATACCTGTAATTGCAATGTCTGCATGCTTTGCCTCCCCTGGTCCGTTAACCTGACAGCCCATGATGGCAACGGTAAGGGGCTTCTGTACGCTCAGCAGTTCCTTTTCGATGGACTGCAGAAATCCTTGGGAGTCAAAACTGTGCCGTCCGCATCGGGGACAGCTTACAATGCGAATACCACCCTTCCGCAAGCCCAATGTCCTCAGGAGTTCCACACCTGCCTGAACTTCGGTCTCGATATCACCGGTTATGCTGATACGAAGCGTATTGCCGATACCCAAGGCAAGAAGTCTTCCCAAAGCCCAGGTGGAGCGGGTAACTGAAGAGACTACAGAACCAGCTTCAGTCACTCCCAAATGAAGAGGATAGCCACTTTGTGAGGCAAACAGCCTGTTAGCCTCATAGGTCGTCTCTGTAGCACTAGCCTTCAGAGATACTACAGAGTTATAAAACCCCAGGCTCTCAAACCAGCCTAGATACTCAAGGGCAGAGTTGCTCATCAAATGTGGCATGCTCTCCTCCCCTTTGGGCAGAGAGCCACTATTGAGCCCGATGCGTATGGCAACGTTGTTGTCCAAGGCGCTTCTGACCACCTCATCAACTTTCCAACGGGCTCCGATATTACCTGGATTTATGCGTACCTTATGAGCACCGCATGCAATTGCATCCAGTGCCAATGTATAGTCGAAATGAATATCAGCCACCAAAGGAATAGGGCTATGCTTACAGAGCCAGGAAAAGCTTTCGTGGTCCTCAAGGCTTGGATAGGAGAAACGCAGGATGTCACATCCCATGGCATTGAGAGCTCCTATACGCCTGAGAAGCTCTTGCAGCTCAGCTTTATCGTGCGGAATTGCACTGTCATACATAGTTTGCACCAGAACAGGCAAATCCTTTCCAATTTTTCTATCGCCAATGGTAGATGTGTGATACTCGATCATGATACTTCCTCACTTTACTGTTACCAATTCTACCGTTTCACCCTTTCTTTGTTAAGGGCTTGGTAAACGCCTGTATAGCTTTTTTTTATTCCATGAGGGTGAAAATGAGTTTTCGTACCTTCGTCTGTTTACCAGGGGATTCCATTCCCACCGTATGGGGCTCACCAGGCATAAACAGAGCGAAATGCCCAACTTTGGCGTGAATAACACCAATAGGATCAGCGGCCAGGGTTGCCTGACCTTCCTGGTCAAAGGAGAGGGAACGGGCATGCTCCCGCCAGGAAACAGCCATGAGCTCCTCTCCAGACAACAGAATGTGGACCATAGTCTTTTCCTCAAATACCTGATACAGACGAGGCTTTCCAGAACTTGTATATTCAACAAGCTCATAGGAAATGCGAGGATTATGACATATTTTTTTGCCAACGGGCCCTTTCTCCCACTGTTTTGATTCAAGGATCATCAGTACATTGGGAAGCTCATCAATGAGGGAATTGTATTGGGAAAGGGCTGGAAGCTGATCATAAATCATAGGTGTACCTCTAAGCTTCAGTATACAGGTTTCAGCAAGAAGGACAAGATTGAAAAAAGCACCTTCATGCATGAGGGGGCCAACGCCTACAGCCCCTTGAGGGCCTAATAAAAGGTAGCTCCTCCCGGACATAGGCGGTAACAGACCAGAAAACACCCCTTACAAAATAGGCACCATCACCAACGGGTACCAAGATTCCATTAATTCGAAACCTCATAGACGCGTTCTTAGTCATAGCAACTACTACAACCACTAATGAACGTAAAGGTAATAAGAATTCTATTCCCCATGGAGTTTCTCATGCAAATCTTTTGAAAGGCCAACAGCAAATGTTTTTAAATATTTTTTTGTTTTTTTTCCAACATCTTTTCTATATCACAAGAATCTTTTGATCTATGATGATCAAGGAGGAACCTTCATGAAAGCCACCGATGGAAATCCAGACTATTACGCTACATACGAATCTCCTCTTGGCCCCATTACCTTACAGAGTGACGGAAAATCCCTGACAGCTTTGTATTTTGGCCTTCATGAGCAGGAGACTTTTGGTTGCTCTCCCTTGGAAATATTTACCCGGACTAGACAGGAGCTTGATGAGTATTTCTCAGGGAAGAGAAAAACCTTCTCTATTCCTTTGGAGACAAGGGGAACTCCTTTTCAGAAGCAGGTTTGGGATGCCCTCCTAGAAATTCCTTATGGAGAGACACGTTCCTATGAGGATATAGCAATCCGGATAGGCAAGCCAAAGGCTTGTCGTGCCATTGGCATGGCAAACAACCGCAACAAAATAGGTATTATCATCCCCTGCCATCGGGTTATCGGCAAGAATGGATTGTTGGTAGGGTATGCAGGTGGTCTTGATAAGAAGATAGGTTTGCTAGAGTTGGAAAAGAAATTTTTGTAGGGTTCAACAATACAATGAAAGGTATCAATACCCCAGGGCAAGCCCTGGAAAGAGGAGGCGTTGCCTCCTTTTCCGCCCCAAGGGGCGGGGTATCTCACCTTGCTTTCCCGCCACTCGCTCGGTAATGGAAGCATGCTTCCGCTACTCTCGCTTCGTTGGGGAATGAACTGTAGACAAAAATGTGCACGGTATACTGCATAGGTACAGCCCATGCATTGTATCGTGCACATAATCCACTCTGCTGCTATTCACACAAGGTACATAGTAGCATTGGCCAAGTTTATTGCAAGTCCTTCTTCATCCTTTGAAAGTCTTCAATAGTTAGTTCACCCTTGGCATACCGGCGCTTTATGATCACCATGGCTTCTGTTTCTTCGAATATCTGACGATGCCTTTTCCTTGTACTAACGATCAGAAGCACAACAGCTAAAGTCACCAGAGCCATAAAGCCTATCATCAGATACAAACCAAGAGGCGAATCACTATAGTTCAACCAGGAGAAGGCCCCTGTCCTGGGTATTCCTCTATACCCCCAATAATATCCATGCATCTAAAAACCTCCTAGTTCTTCTTGCTGAGTTCTTCTCTCATGCGTAGAAATTCGTCTTGAGAAAGTGTACCTTCGGCATATCTCTGTTTGAGAATGTCCAATGGCGAACGATCATTGGTAGTGGGATTGTGATTTCTGGAGAAATCAGAATTGCGAAATAGAAAGTAAATTACCATGATGAAAAGCAATAATGGTATAAACATCATAAGTGGCTCCTTATACCCCCAGGGGGTATACAAACATCATCATACTATTGCATCGATTTGTCAACCAATTAGCCTAGTAAAATACTAGGCTAATTATATCTAGTAGGTATTCTTGAAACTTTTCAGAATTTTAGCAGTGTAAAACGCACTTGATAGAATCAAGGGAAACAATTCTTGGTTTTGTGAATGTACAATTCGTTTCTTCCATACAACAAAGGACACTCCCTTGCAGGAGTGCCCTTTGTTGTATGTGAACCGTTGTTCTGTAACTTTTTATTGCAAAGCAAGCAAGCTAAAGACCAAGGTAAAGAGAGCTACAGTCTCAACAATACCAATGACGATAAAGTAGTTGGCTGTTCCCTTTCCAGTCTCTGCCAAGGCATCACAGGCACAAGCACTGGTCTTACCCTGCATCCAAGCGGAGAGTCCGATGGCCAGTCCACCAAATACACCAACGCCAAGGGCGAGCATGGAGGAAGCACCTGCTGCAATTGCGGCAGTGATGAAATTCATAAGCAGGAACCCGTAGATGGTCTGTGTCAGTGGAGCACCAGCGAAAGCGACCATGATAAAGGGAGCGGGCTTACCGTTTGCATAACATTTCTTCCAGCCGCCGACAGCTGCCTGAGCTGCAGCACCTGCACCAAGACCGGAACCTAGAGCTGAAAGGGACAGGGCGCAAGCCAGTCCGATAAATTCCACATTAGCCATGTTTTCTCCTTAGTTGTTCTTAAACAACGATTCAGTTTTCTTGTACCGTCTGTGAGAACGGTTCATATGAGATTCCAGTCCACTCCATACCGAGTTGTCCGGAAAATTCCAAAAGATTCAGTCGTACACCATGTACCACGACAGAGAGCAACCCCATAACAAGGTTGAGGGAGTGCCCGATTATCAGAACCAGGACACCAGCAATTGTTGCAAAACCTGAGAGCATTCCACCAGCCATACTGTTGAAGCTCTGTGCTATCGCAACAGATGCCATACCAACAGCAAACAGACGAATGTAACTCATGATGTTTGAGAAACAGCTGATGGTATTCAGAAACGTAGTGAAGAAACCACCCAGACCGGCAACCAGACCCTTAGCAAACCGAATGCCAGGACCCTGGGCACCAAAAACTACAACCAGAACAAACCCAAGCCCAACGGCTCCTCCAACTAGTGAAAAGTTTACACTTTCACCGACTACGAGTTGCAATACGACAAAGTAGAGTGCCAACACGTCAATCATCCAACCGATATCAGAGAACAAGCTCATATCCTTCTTGGGGATCTTATGCACGATATTCAGCACACAGGCCAATGACAGTTGGACCGTTCCAATGATGAAACAGAACTTCATCACGTGGTTTTGTGCCGTGACAGCATCAAGTCCAAAGAGCTCTGGATAGTTGGAAATCGAAGGGATGACCAACCTCTGCAGGAAGGGAATGGATTCAAGGATCATCTTCGAACCAAACCAAGTACCTGTCGACGACCCCCAGATGATGGTGGCAATACTCAAAACATAGAGAAGCAATACCATGGTAGTTGCCTTCCTTGCCTTGATATGCAAACCAACAGCAGATAAGAGGAAGATCAGACCGTAGCCTGCATCCCCTATGATCATGGCAAAGAACAGGCTGAAGAACAGCAAGAACCAAAGGCTGATGTCGTTCTCCCTATACCCTGGGACTGTACCCAGGATATCGAACAACGGCTTGATGATACCTACACCCTTTGCATACTTGACCTGTGTCGGAGGGTTATCCTCTTCACTCGGATCCTCGATCAGATAGGCCCACCCTTGATGGGAGGCAAACTTACTGAAAGCCTTCTCTTCAGGGGCTGGAAGATACCCGGTGACCCAAGTTAGGTCCTCCCCTCCGTCAGAATTTGCATAGACCTGGTCAAAGCGTAGTTCCTGCTCCGTACGATCCATACGATACTGATACGCATCAAGATAGGCCCCAGCTTCCTTGAGACTGGCATCAATCTCAACAAGGCGTTGCCGGTCATAGGCATTTCGCTCTTGGAGCTCAAAGAGTCCCAGCTCTGGGAGGGAAAAGCGTGTAGCGCCAACCATATTATCAAGATTTGCATCAATGACAGCTATAGCCTGAAGCGGTCCCATAGGAGCCAACACTATATACGGGATGGAAGGATCAAGAGCCTTCAAATCTTTATTGGTAAGTGTGTAGAAAGAGAGGCTGACCCCATCACGGGCAAGGTTGTCAATCTCTTTGGGGTCAAAATTACCCCAGGGTCTCAATTGTTCAATGAGTACATTGTCCTTGGTCACCTCTTCCTCGAGCTTTTCCTTGGTATCGAGCAGCTGCTGATACCGGTCATGAAGCTCAACAAAAACCTCTTCAGAAACATTCTTCTGCTTAGGTGTTTTCTTACTGTCTACCTTCTCAAGGATGCTGCTACGAACCTTTACCAGATCATCGTACTGCTTCTTGAGCACTTCACTCTTCTCTGTGTGGACGCTCTGCGTAAAGATGTGCATCACACCTTCTTTGCGTAGGGTCTTCAGCATCGAGTTCTTATTGTGGGCCTGGACAATGACAGATACTTTTTTCATCGGAACAATCATATCAGGCCTCCTTTACCAGTTTTTTCTTGGCAATCTTTCCCCGTACTACCGCTGCTGTCTGCTGATCACCCAAATAGATGGCAATTTTGCGGATATTCTCCTTGGCTTCAGGAATCTTTACCTTCTCAAAAAGGTTGACCCTCTGGCTGGTGGTCCGCAACTCCCTGTTCAGCAGTCTCACCTGCTGTTCAAGGGTAGCTATCAGGGCATCAAAGCGAGATACATCACGCAGACTCTTGAGAGCTTGGTCAACCCAAAGAGGATAGTCATCCAGGTCATAGCTAATGCTCTGGAAGGAAAGTTTCTTGAAAATGGGAATGGATACCCCTGCGATATTTCCTACAGAGCGCTCCACCCTATCAATCCTGATCAGAGTATCAAGGTCTAGCTCATCGGAAAAGTCCGTATTTTCATTGAAGACGGCTATCCACACCTGCATCGCCAAGACCAGTTGCTTCTGCTGTTGTCTCATCTGCTCAACTTCAGTCTCTATCTGTCGGATGACCATCTGCAACTGTTGTTTTTTCAGTTGTAAGGTCGGCAGATAGCGCTGAAACTGCTTGAGGCGATCCTTCTGTAGCTTTTGCTCGTTCTTCGTCAATTTGACTGCCATCGTACCCCCTTAGTCAACCGACTTGTTCGGCCAACGGTTGAGAATCAGATCGCTCTTCAATCCTGTCTCATTCGGTTCAAAACACTCGGCTAGAATCTCCCAGCCCAAATCCAGGGCTTGCTCAAGGGGGATGTTGACACTAAGGTCCATCAGCTTGTTCTCAAACAGGGTGCCATACTTCAGAAGCTTCTCATCCCACTCGGTCATCATGAAGCCCATGGATTTCTTTTCCACTGACTCCTTGTAGGAAGCGAACAACTTGATCATACCATCCATGAGGGAGCGGTGGTCATCACGGGTATCCTTGTTGACCTGCTGTTTCAAACGCGACAGCGATCCAAAAGGTTCGATCCTCCCACCCTTGAGGTAGTACTGACCTTCGGTGATATACCCTGTATTGTCTGGAACCGGGTGTGTGACGTCATCACCAGGCATGGTTGTTACTGCTAGGATGGTAAGTGATCCTGCCCCTTCGAAGTCAACAGCCTTCTCATAGCGTGAAGCTAAAGAGCTGTAGAGGTCCCCTGGGTATCCACGATTGGAGGGAACCTGGTCCATGGTAATGGCCATTTCCTTCATTGAATCAGCAAAGTTGGTCATATCGGTAAGCAGGACCAGAACCTTTTTGCCATCGAGTGCAAAGTGCTCTGCAACAGCCAAGGCCATATCAGGGACAAGCATACATTCTACAGTCGGGTCACTCGCTGTATGGACAAACATGATCGTCCTGCTCATGGCACCACTCTTTTCCAAGGTGTCCTTGAAGAAGAGGTAATCGTCATACTTCAGCCCCATACCGCCAAGGATGATGAGGTCAACCTCAGCTTGCATGGCGATTCGAGCCAGCAAGGGATTGTAGGGTTCACCGCTAACAGAGAAAATCGGCAGCTTCTGGCTCTCAACGAGTGTATTGAATACATCAATCATCGGGATACCGGTACGAATCATGTTCCTGGGAATGATTCTCTTGGCAGGGTTAACTGCAGGACCTCCGATATCAATCATATTCTCGGTCAGGGAAGGGCCTTTGTCACGGGGTTTACCCGTTCCATCAAACACACGTCCAAGCAGGTTTTCGCTGTAGGATACCCGCATGGGAACCCCTAGGAAGCGAATCTCGTCTCCAGTGGAAACACCCTGTGCACCTGCAAATATTTGCAGGGAAACCAAGTCGTGGTCAAGTTTGATGACGTTGGCATAACTTTCGCCATGGGATGAAGTCACTAAGGCAAGATCCCCATTGCTGACCCCTTCTGCACGTACAGTTATGACGTTTCCTACTATTGATTCTATCTTTGAATATACTTTTTGCATCATCTACCCCTTACATCAACTTCTCGGCAACACTGTCAAACTGCACGAACTTGCCCTTGTAGAGTTTCTTTATCTCAGTCTCTATCTGGGTGAACCGCTCACTCTTGAACTCAACGTTATTCCAGTCAAGGAAATTCTGTCTGACCGCATTGAAGAAGGAACGAACCTGTTTCTTGTTCTCAAGCTCATACTTGGCTGCGAGGACTAGGAACAAGAGCTCAAACACATGTCGTTGCCTATCTACCGGAACAGATGCGTCTACAGGATCAAAGGAGTTCTGCTGCAGATAACAGGAATCTATGAGCTCACTCTTCTGGTAGACGATATAGTCTGCAATGGAAGTACCTTCCTCACCGACAACCTTCATCATCTGGTTGACCTCACCACCCCTAAAGAGAATAGAGCGGGCATAATCCACCTTGCTGCTTGCAATGATACCCTCATACTTGGACCAAGACCCGAGAGGGTCGATGGCGGGATATTTACGTGCATCACTACGTTCACGGCTCAGACCATGGAAAGCTCCGACAACCTTCAAGGTTGCCTGGGTTACAGGCTCCTCGAAGTTTCCTCCGGCGGGACTGACTGTCCCGCCGATGGTGACAGAGCCGATCCGTCCATCCTTAAGCCGAACTTTTCCTGCACGTTCATAGAACTCTGCAATGCGGCTTTCAAGGTAGGCTGGAAAGGCTTCTTCACCGGGAATTTCCTCAAGACGGCCACTCATCTCACGCATTGCCTGGGCCCAACGGGAGGTGGAATCAGCAAGCAGGAGGATGTTCAAACCCATCTGGCGGTAATACTCGGCCATAGTCACTGCGGTATATACTGAAGCCTCACGGCTTGCAACTGGCATTGAAGAGGTGTTACAGATAATGATAGTTCTTTCCATAAGGGAGCGTCCGGTCTTGGGATCTGTCAGTTCAGGGAACTCCTTGAGTACCTCGACAACCTCACCTGCACGCTCTCCACATGCGGCGATGATGACGATGTCAACATCAGCATTACGACTGGTCATATGTTGAAGCACAGTCTTGCCTGCCCCAAAGGGTCCGGGGGTGCAGTAGGTTCCACCCTTTGCCACAGGCAAAAAGGTATCAATAATCCTGATTTTGGTCACCAGCGTCTCATCGGGACGCAGGCGCTCTTCATACTTCATGATGGCGCGTTTGACAGGCCAGGTGAAGACCATACTCAACTCGCGCTTGTTGCCCTTGGGATCCTCGACAGTGGCGATGTTCCCCCGGACATTGTAGGTACCCTTCTCCTTGATGGCTATGATTTTCCAGTCAACTTCTGGAAAAGAGAAAGGAAGCATGATCTCATGGGTAAACAGTCCTTCAGGTACCGTACCAAAGGTATCGGCAGGCCTGAGCACATCACCGACCTTAGCTGTGGGGGTAAACTCCCAATCCAGATTGGGAATGGGATCGAGGTAGACTCCCCTTTGCAGGAAGAAGCCACATTGTTCTGCCAGTTTAGGGAGGGGATTTTGCAGACCATCATAAATCTGCTGCAACAGCCCCGGTCCCAACTCGACGCTGAGCATCTCGTTTGAGAACTCAACAGGGTCGCCCACGCTGATGCCTTCAGTCATCTCAAAAACCTGCAATGATGCAACATTCTTGTTGATCTTGATGACTTCGCCCTTGAGCTTGACATCCCCTAGAAGGATGTACCCAACTTCATTCTTTGAGATGGCACTGTCAAACTCTACAGAAACCATATTGCCATTGACGCCAATAACACGTCCACTTGTATTTGCCATATCCAACTCCACTACGTATTAGCTATTTCAGACTGTAAATTGGAGAAGAGGCGCTTGAATTCAGCATTGCCCTCCTCCTTGGTAAAGAGACTCTTGCGCTTGAGAAGCTGCAGCTTAACAGCATAAGCGAGCAAAGCCTCCACATCGAAGTAGTGCAAGGCCGAAATCTCATCAAGATACTTCCATTTGAGGGAGAGCAAGGAGAGTTCTGCTTCCAGGGCATTCTCATTCGAGATGGCCTGGCGAACCGCCTCACCTATACGAAATTCCTTTTCCCCCTCATTGCGGTATTTAGGTGTGGAAAGACCGAGCTTCTTGCTCCGTTGGTCGTTCAACTCCTTTTTTACCATGGAAGCAAACTGTTGCCACTTCTTGAGAAAAGGATGGGAAGAGTTTCTGCCTGATAGGGCAGATACGATCGTCTGGTAATCATGCTCACGTACATGGCTCTTGCATTGCTCGAGGAAAGAGACCGTATCAAACGGACCCTGACTCTCATAGCGCAATAAGGGCAGTGTCGCAACCAGATAGTAATAGGAAGCCATCTCTGCTCCTTACTTCGCTTGCGCGAAGACAATCTCGGCAATGGATGAAGAGAGAAACGGTTTCATGAGATTGGCAGTCTCTTCTGCACTGAAGTCATAGAACCCAGAGCCGTCTTTTTCGGCGATGCGGAAACCGTCCTGAACTGAGTCAACAGCCTTTATTTCCAAACCACCCTTGATCTTCTCGCTGAGTTCACTTTTCAGGGAAGAGGCAAGCCTCTTGAAATCCTTTTCGTTGAGCTGGATTTCTGTCTTTTCACTCTGAGAGAGTTCTTTGACGACAGATGTGACAAGAACAACCAAGGCCTCTGAACTGAAGGCTTTCTCAAGCTTCTGTACAAGCAGTGCATCAAGCTGTTTCTGAATAGCCTTCTTCAAGGAGAGCTGTACATCCCTACTTGCCTGTTGAAGGCTTGCACGGGCACTCTGGTCGCGTACATCAATCTCTTTCTGTGCATCTTCAATGAGTTGGGAGGCACGTTTGCGCCCCTGAAAGACAATATCGTCAGCCTGGGCTTTGGCATCAGAAATAATCTGTGCCGCCTCTTTCTGGGCTACTTCAATGCCATCCTTGCGGATGGAAGCAACCAAATCCTGAATTTGTTGAGCCATCTGAATTCCTACCTTGTAATAATGCAATATAATAAAGGATTCCTCACAATTAAGCAACAAACGAAAAATCCCAGTATATACGAAAAACAAGCAAAGTATTAGCGTTTGACGAAAAAATTGCAAGGGCCTATGGTATTTCTTATCCGGTGTACAGAGCTCGTCATTTTTATTATAGTAAAGGGATATGAAAAATTTGCACGTATTCGGATCCCATATCATGAGGGGAATTATCCGTATTTATAACCTACAGACAGAAAAAACGCTCTTGCTCACAAGTGAAAACCTTACCCAAGACATCCAAAAGATTCGTTTCGACCTTGACTTGGGAAACTTTTCCAACAAGGAACTCCAAAACGAATACGAAGAGCAGGGTCTGGAGATCTACACAATTGACCCCCTGCTCATTGCAGAAAAGAAAGAAAATCTCGAAAGCCTCCTCCAGCAAGGGAAAGAAAAACTCGAGGAACTTGAGGTTCCCTTCTACAAACATTGAAGCAAACCTCAACAGTACTGTTCTCTATCCATATGGAGGATAGAAATGTACTACAGGATGCGATTTTCCAGTGAACAAGCCATCTATACGACACAGGTGAAGGCAAAGCAGTTGCTCTTGCGTGCCTATCTGAACATAGAAGCACAAGGGGGAACCATCCTAGACTACACCTTGCTTCCCACCCTACTGGACCTGCTCATCTACCTACCCAAAGGAGAGCCTCAGTTCAGCTTCCTAGAACAGCAATGTACCTTGGAAGCAATTCCCCACACCAAGGACCTCCTCCATCACTACAAAAACATCAGTGGGCGACTCCCCCTTTCCGGGAAGAACTACCCACTGTGCGGAACCTATGAGGCCTACCATGGCAGCAACTGCCTCAGCTCCTTGGGCAAGATGGGACCATTTCCCCAGGACCTGAGCATACAGACCATCCTGCAAGAAAAAAGCTCCCCATCGGGGAGCCATGAGATGCGTACATAATTTACTTAGGATCTTTTTGCCCTATCCTTAAGGATAAGGTTCCGAACTCCCTCAACAGCCACCTTGATGGCAGAATCAGTATCGTGAAACTTGGGGTTTTCCATACCCAACAGCTCCCGCTCCTGGTTCCCCACCACAAAGAAGGCACTACCACAACGTGCGCCCAGCTTGGAGGCAACAACAAACAGTGCGGCACTTTCCATCTCGCTGGCAAGCACACCCAGGCGTTTCCAGGCCTCCCACTTGTTGATAAGGTCATAGGAGACAGGCATCTCTGAGGGTGAATGCTGACCATAGAAGGAGTCCTTGCACTGGACTACCCCTGCATGGCACCTGTTGCCCAAGCGGGAAGCAGCATCCATAAGGGCCGAGACAACCTCAAAGTTGGCAACGGCAGGGAATTCAATAGGAGCGTACTCCCGGCTTGTGCCCTCCATCCTGACAGCTCCGGTGGCAATGACCACATCAGATCCCATAACATCAAGGGCAATACCACCGCAGGTTCCCATACGGATAAAGGTATCACTACCACACTTGAAGAGCTCCTCCATGGCAATGGAGGCCGAAGGCCCTCCTATACCTGTGGAAGTCACCGACACCTTTTCCCCTTCGAGTGTCCCTGTATAGGTGATAAACTCACGACTATCGGCAACCAAGTGGGCATCATCGAGATATTTTGCAATCAGGGGGACACGCTTGGGATCGCCGGGGAGGATGACATACCGACCGACATCACCTTCCTTTATATGCAGATGGTATTGGACACCAGTTCCATTCATGTAATCAGACATTTGTAACTCCTTATAAAAAAAAGCGTATCATGCTTAGCTCAAGTTAGCAAGAAAACACTACTACAACCACAGTATTCCTCACTATCCCATATCAGTAAGCAAGGAAGAGAGAACACTAAAACGTTCGCCCAGAAGTTCTCCACCCTTACCCACGGCATCTGCGAGCAGGCGGATATCAGTGTCGACAAGCTCATTGTTTGTGCAAACCTCAACGGTCATCGCATCCCCCTGTATGACGCCAGACCTTGCTTCTGCAATTTTCTCCAGATACAGTGCGGTAAGGATAGCAAGGTCCTCCTTGTAATCCTTAGTCTCATCATCCTTGTCATAGGGGAGCCCCTCAAGTACAGAAAAGCTGAAATGCTCACTTCCATAGGTGTTGTACAGTTGTTGCAGTTCAATTACGTTTTCCAAGCTCCCCACTGAGAGTCTGAACAGCAATGAATCCTTAGCACCCTCCAAACAGATCATCGGTTGCTGTGCCGCGAATGGCAAAGCACCCCATCGGAGGTTTGCTGTCTTTGTACTGCTGTCTCAGTTTCTTCTTATCAAGGGTCATGTGCCTCACCATTTACAAAGGCAAAAAAAAGAAAAGCAAGGGCCCATGCCCCTGTCACAGTGTTGGATTCGTTTTAGAGAAACACATACGTCTTACCCATACCTCCATCCTCGGGAAGGGCAAAGCGGTAATCGGTGACACTCACGCTCTGTTTCAGGTATTCCCCAATCCCCCGGCTGAGAATACCGTCCCCATATCCATGGATAATGGAAAAGGTTGAAAATCCATGCACCAATGCCCTCTCTATCTGGATATCCAGGTTAGAGAGGGCCTCTTCCAAGGTCATACCCCGCACATCGAGCACCATCTTTGGTGGGGGGGAGCTGCTGTGGTATTGCACATGGACCTTTGTCTCTTGCATTTTTTTGGGGAGAGAGAGTTCACGCTCTGAGAGGGTGAACTTCATTGTCCCTATGGCTACAATCCACGATCCTTTCGTGGCTTTACGGATAATATGCCCTTCACGCCTGGCAGTCCCGCACAGCACATCCATATTGGGTTTGAACTGTATGGGCGTTGTGCTTTCTTTCTCTGGTTCAAGCTCTTCAATCTGACTCTGTATTTGCGCGTCTGTCATCGCATGCTTCTCTTGCACAGAAGAGACAAAGGCTTTTACCTTTTTAGTCTTTTCACGAGTAATCTCACCACTACGCAACTCAGAGACAAGGTTCTCCAGCTCGCTGCTCTTTTCTCGCATAAAGCGATAGAGGTCGCTGCTCTGCTCCTGCTTGAGGATGAGTGCATCCTGCTTCAGCTTCAGCTCTTTGAGCTGGACCTGCTTGACCTGCTGTTGCAGCTTGTAGTGACGATCTTTCAGATTCTGCTCATGAAGGTCAGCCTCACGCCTGCGCTTCTCAAGTCCTTTGATGATCTCCCCTATCTCGACCGCTTCACTGCCTAGGTACTGCTTTGCCTTGTCCAACACCTCAGGGGGAAGAAGCATCTTCTTTGCAGTGTCGAGGGCATGACTGTCACCGGGAATGCCACTGATGACCCTGAAGGTGGGCAAATGACTCTGTTCATCAAACTCCATAGAGGCGTTTATCACAGTATCTTTCGCATAGGCGAACTGCTTGAGCACCCCGTGATGACTGGTCACAAAAGTCAACCTGGCCTTTTGTATACAATACTCCAAGGTAGCCCTGGCAAGGGCAGATCCCTCCACAGGATCGGTACCACTGCCCAGTTCGTCCATAATGACCAAGGAAGACGCTGTCATGTTTCGCAGGATGTACCCTATCTGCTTCATATGCCCACTGAAGGTGGAAAGCTCCTCCTCAATGCTCTGTTCGTCTCCTATATCGGTAAATACATCATCAAAGAGAGGAAGAGCACTTCCCTCTTTGGCAGGAATGAACCCGCAGAACTGGTTCATCAGTGCCAAAAGGCCTACGGTCTTGATCGTGACGGTCTTTCCTCCGGCATTAGGGCCTGAGATTACAACAGCGTGTACGTTGCCCTCAAGGGCGACAGTGATGGGAACAGCCTTCTTCCCTAGCAGGGGATGGCGTGCATCGAGAAGCGTGCAGACATCATTGTCGAGGTTCACTTGGGTTGCCTGGGTATCAAAGCTGTACCGTGCAGCTCCAAAGAGGGCATCAGCAAAACCCACCTTCTCCATAAGAGAAAGCAATTCGTTTGTACAAGATCTGGCCTTCTCATCAAGTTGGGCCAGCAACTTGGCTATTTCAACGAGAATCTGATTCTCCGCCATAACCACTGAGTTGTTCATCTCAACCAGCTTGAAGGGCTCCATAAAGACGGTATTTCCCGAAGATGATGCACCGCTGATAAACCCATCGACTTCACTGCGACGGTCATTGCGTACGGGAAGGACGACCCTTCCATCACGGTAGGCACTCTGGTCGCTCTGCATCGCTATGCTTTTGGTCTTCATATAGTCGTTGCAGAACCGAGATCGTTCGCCCTTGGCCTGCTCAACTCGTTTACGTAACGTTCGTATTGCAGGATGACTTTCCTTGACCTCTCCCGATTCATCGAGGATTGTGTGGATGCTCGTCTGCAGGTGTAGCAGGGATGAATCTATCGCAGTGCCGAGCATGCCGTCGATGGCTGGTAACGGTCCGCTATTTTCCACGCTCTGGTTACAATAATCCAACAGGGTCTCTGCACTGCCTATGTAGTGAGCAATGTCAATGAGAGCCTGCCCGTCAAGAACGAGCAGGGGATTTTTCAAGACCTGTATTGCCTGGGTAATGTCCACAAAGGAAGAAGGCATACGTACATCGGATACCCCTAGCAAGCGGTAAAATGCTGCAACCTTCTCTTGGCGTTCTTTCAAGGCAGCCTTGGATGCCAGGAAACCCATGGCTGCCAAATGCTGGACACCTTCAGGGCTCAGGGCGCAGCTTTGTATCTTCTGCAAAACCGAAAGAAACCCCAAATCCTCAATACTCTTCTTGTTCATGCTTATCCATATTTCTGTATCGTTCTCGACTTTGGTCGCTCTTTCCCATCCATTCAGGGCCTTTGACACCCAAGGAGGCGAGCATTCTCAAATAACTGTCGTAGCGATCAGGGTGTATCAGGCCCTCTTCTAGGAGTCGCTTGACCTCACAGTCAGGCTCCTCGTTGTGCAGGCAGTGAGCAAAGGCACACTTCTTTGATGGTTCGACAAATTCTGGAAATGATTCGGCAATCCTCTGGGGATCACCATGAGGAACCAGAATCTCCCGCACCCCAGGGGTATCGACCAAGGTAAAGTCCGGGCCGTCTATCATCAGCGAATAGTTGGTGGTATGTCTGCCACGGTTATACTTCTCAGATATCTCACCAATTTTCTGCTCAACAGAGAGTATCCTATTGATGAGGGTGGACTTGCCTACCCCACTCTGCCCGATGAAGGCAACAGTCTTGCCTTTCAACAGGGCCACAAACTCATCAAGGCCATCACCGGTAAGGGCACTAACCCCGCGTATGGTATAGCCGAGCTTGTTGTAGAGGGCAAAGCGTTCGAATTCATCCTCGGTCAGAAGGATGTCACTCTTGTTCATGACTAGCATCACCTCAACGCCTATGCTGCAGGCGATGACACGGTCTATGAAACGGGGACGGAAGGGAGGTGAATCAGCACTGCAGACACAGACAATCATATCCATGTTGGCTACAACTGTCTGGTTGCTGTTGCCCTTGACGTTCCACCGCTGAAAGCAGTTTTGCCTTTCCAGGCGGTCAAGGATAAGCCCTTCCCTTGTCCCTGTAACCACATACGAGACGCGGTCCCCTACAGCCAGGGGATTATATTCGTTCGTGACGGAAGTGAGCTGTTTTCCCTTGATACGACAAAGATAGCTCGCATCTTCTTCCACCACAGTGTATATGTTGTTGATTCCCCTGGTAACTGTACCTGTATGTTGCTGCATGTTTCTACTGTACAAGCAAAGAGCCCTGCTTGACAACTCTCTCAGATTTGATACTGTTAAGCAATGTTTAACCTTCAGACTTGCGCCCAACCAACATGCAATACCTATATATGTGGAGATGGCCCCTTCTGCTTTCGACACAGCCCGAACAAGAATGAGTTGCATGCCAACTGTGTCACCTCTCTCCTAGGGGTAAAAGATATCCTAGACCTCTCTCTCACCGGAGCTGAGTTTGAAGACCTCAGTATTCCCAAAAAAGAGTTTACCTCCTCCAATATGGCATGGTGCACCTTCAGGAATGTCGATTTCTCCGAGTGTACATTCATCACAAGCTTCTTTGATTTCTGCCTGTTCGACACATGTACGTTCAATGGCATAACCAGCAGGTACTCCATCTTCTCAGGAAGCAAGATGCTCAACTGCGACTTCAGCGGTTCCTCCATCACCCATACCAACTTTGTCGGCATTGATACGCTTCATTGCAATTTTAGTGACTGTGACCTCTATTACTCCAATTTCGGCACAAGTTTTCTCCGTGATACGGACTTTATCGACTGCAACCTCAAGAAAGCGGACTTCGCCCATACAAACCAGCGTAGGGTATCCTTTCGGTACTCCAACTACGAGGAGGCACACCATTGAGGATATACCAGCATTTCTCTGTCGTAGGGTTTTGCAACACCTATCTCATAGGTTCGAAGAAAGGCAGTGATGCTATCCTCATTGACCCCGGTCATGTGGACACTGAACTGATACACCTCATCGAATCAAACGAGTTCAAACTCAAGCATGTGCTTCTTACCCACCGGCACAAGGCGCATACAGCAGGGCTTGGCACCTTGGTCAAGATATACAACCCGACCATCTACGCCTCTGCCTTCGCGACCTATGAGTTTCCTGTCAAAACTATAAGCGACCACCAGGTGCTCTCCCTGTGTAACCTTGAGGTGGAGGTCATACATGTCCCTGGGCATAGTCTGGACAGCCTGGTATTTAAGATAGACCACGCCCTGTTCACTGGAGACACCCTGATGTGTGGCAGAGTCGGCTCAACTGAGGGCTACCGCGAACAGGCTCTGCTGTTGCAGTCCATCAGGAAGCGACTGATGACCCTTGATGAGAATATCCTGCTTTTCCCCGGCCATGGAACCGCCAGCAAGCTACGTATAGAGAGGATGTTTAATCACCAGCTTCTGGAGTTGGGTGCAATTGCAAAGGAAAGACAGAACTGGCGAGAGGATGAGTGATTACTTTCGGGCCCCTTGAACATAGGCTAAAAAACGTGATGGCAGGGGCGAACGAATGGTAAGACGCTCATGGGTAACGGGATGATCGACTTCTAGCTCAAGGGCATGCAGCATAAGGGTGGTGCCATCCTCTTTGCCGTAGATAAGGTCCCCAACCACAGGATGGCCCAATGAAGAGAGATGCACCCGTATCTGGTGGGTTCTTCCTGTATGGATGTTGATGCGAACCAAGGCATACGAGGAGAATTGGCGCAGTACCCTATAGTGGGTAAGGGCGGTCCTCCCCTCTTCCCCACTGCAGGTGACAAATCGTTTGCGGTTTCGAGCGTCACGCTTGATGTTGGTTTGGATGCTCCCCTCAACTCTGGTAAAATTCCCTTTTGCGAGTGCTATATAGGTCTTGGTCGTGGTATGGGCCTTGAACTGGGCCGAAAGGGCTTGGGAACTGGCTAGAGTCCGCGCAATGATAAGAGTGCCACTGGTATCCTTGTCAAGACGATGAACGATGCCCGGCCTTATCAAGGGAGAATCAAGAGAGAGTTCAGCCTCGCTTTCCTCTTCTCCTACACTATCAGAGACCCCTTCTACAAATATCTTGCTGAAATCCATCCCATACCGCGAAAGGAGGGCGTTCACCACAGTCCCCTCATGGTTACCGACCGCCGGGTGGACAACCATCCCCTGTTCCTTGTTGATAACTAGCATCTCAGTATCTTCATACAACACCCTAAGAGGCAGGTCTTGTCCAGTGAGCCCTTCAAAGACATCTTCGGTGTAGGTGACAGTAACCGTATCACCCTCCTTGACTGGCTTGCCCTTTTTGGCAGGCTTTCCATTAAGTAGGATTATGGTTCCCGGAGCACTCAGAATAGCGCGCCTCATGCCCTGTTTTGCAAGGTATTGGTCAAGGCGAATCTTTTCTTCAAGATTACTTACGATAATTTCTACCTTCTGTTCCATGATAGCCATTACTTGGCCTCCACTTCGCCGATGATGTAATCGGCAACGGATATCCCCAAGGCAAGGGTACCCGCTATTCCTCCCTGGATTAAAAGTGCAGTGAGGGCATCCTTGGCAGGTGGTGCCCACCCAGCATTCACCGCCAAGGAGTAGCCCAGGCTTGCCACACCCATCGTCAGGACAAAGGAACCGAAGAAAAGAATCTCGGCCCTTCTGAGCTTGTAGGTCCACAGGGGGAACTCATGTTCCTGGTATGGCTCATACGCAGGAAGGCTCTCACTAGCTAGGGGAACAAGTGAAAGGCAGAATAGCAGGAGCACTGTCAGAAGCAGCGTCTTTCTCATCATCGGTACTGCCTCTCTCCAAACAGGGCTGTGCCGACCCTTACCATAGTGGCACCTTCACGTATCGCTAGGGGAAAGTCAGAGCTCATCCCCATGCTTAGGGTGGAAAAATCAAGATGGGGGTACCGCACGATACACTGTTGCTGCAAACGCCTGAGCAAGGCAAAGGCAGAACGGATTTCCTTCTCCCCTCCTGAGAGGGGTCCTATGGTCATCAGGCCTCCAATGCGGATGCCTTGTAAGGTAGCCATCTCATCAAGAGCACGAAACAGTTCGTCTTCACGTTCAAAGCCACTCTTTGAAGCCTCTTCACTGGTATTATACTGCAAGAGGATAGGCATCAGAGTATCCATTTCCAAGCAAGCAGAGCTAATCCTTTTCGCAAGCTTGAGCGAATCGACACTGTCTATGCCATCGACTAGAGGTACAATCTTTTTCACCTTGTTGGACTGCAGGTGCCCTATAAGGTGTAGTCTCATCCCTTCAGGCCTTGAGAGGGAAAACTTCTCTTCCACTTCCTGGACCCTATTCTCTCCAAACAGCATCTGGGAGCAAGCGAACAGCTCAAGGATCTCCTCATAGGAGTGCGTCTTGCTGACAGCCATAAGCTTAACATCGGCAAGCCTTCTCCCACTCTCCATTGCTGCCTTTTCCATCTCCATGAGTATTCTCTCAAGGCGTGTATGCACTGTCATTTGCGGTTCCTCTGCTCTCTCTTTGTTTCCCGATAGGAACGAATGTTCATCTTCAGCAGCTCTAGTTGCAGGCGTTGCTCTTCGTTCTTCGCTGTAATGGACGGGAATGCGTCCATAATCCTTCTGGAACGTTTGTTGAGCCTGACCTTAAGCTCTTCAAGTTCATTGTCAAGGCGTTCTCTCAGGCTTTCAAGCGAAGGTGTGGCCATCTGTTTGGCAAGAAGTTCAATTCTCTCTTCCAGTTCCCTGACTCTGATGCGAAATTCTGCAAGCTGTTTCTGGAAAGCGGACATTCTGATGATACTCGAGGTTGCATCGATAGAGATGCCAAACAGCAACACACTGCTCAAAGGATGCAACACAACTTCAGGAATATGTGATACAGACCGTACGAGGGCTGGATGTAAATAATACGTGGCAGCAAAGCCCATCATTCCGAAGAGCGTCGAGTTAAGGAGACAGACCCTTCCATGGATATTGCCAAAATTCTTGGAGTAGTCCCATAGTTTGGTGTTAAATATCTTCTCCAGGAAGAAGCTGGTCATATACTCCAAGATACTGGTCAACAGCACTGCAAGGAGAAATACCAGAATTGGATTGGCATGGAAAAACATAAGGGGAATTATCACCAACAGAGCCCCAAAGCCATAAATCGGCAAGTAGGGGCCATGGAGGAATCCACGGTTCGTCAGCCGTTTGTCAAGGATCGTGCAGTAGCTGACTTCACAGATGTAGCCGATTATCGCGTAGATGAGGAAGTAGAGAAAGTACTGGTCAAACTGCATCATGCCCTCCCTGTCTGTTCAACTATACCCATTTGCTCTTAGCAGGGCAACACCACCAAATTCCTCAGAGCTCTCTTTTTCGTGTGAATGGTGTACATACCAAGAGTAACCAAAATCAGGGAAATGGGATACTTGCTATGCATGAGTCCTCTCCAAGTGTCGAGATAAAGATACAAGGACACATACGAGCGAGCCAATCACTTTTTGGATTGTAAGCCTATCATCCTTAAGAAAAAAATGTGCCAATACAACTGCATAACAGGCAGACAGGAAAGAGAAGAGGGTGGCGACTCCTGTTGTATGGGAAACGTCGATATAGGCAACTATTTGAGGTCAGGCTATCTGCTTGGGAAGAGACTCTCTGATGAAGTCATGTGAAGATCGACCAGGGACCGCTGCTGGCATCCCACAGAAAAGTGTACTGACCCCTTTCAAACAGACTTCTCTTCTTTCATAACCATCCTTGCAAGTAAAAAGCGCACCCTCTTGGATGCGCTTTTGACCGGAGAGGGATTTGAACCCCCGACCAGTTGCGTGTAAAGCAACCGCTCTCCCACTGAGCTATCCGGCCGACTTGAAAGAAAGTACCATGAAGGCGCCAGAGGTGTCAACTATAAAGAGGATAATTGTGCTCTTGAAAAGAAGATTAGTTTGCACGTGCCTACTAAAACCCATGGATTCAGGTCTATCCTGTCTGGTGTTTATCAATCCCATCCACCCTCTTCCCTACTTTCTGGGCAAGTCATTTGTATCCTTGAGCAGGACGTCATGGCTGCCACCTTCCACAATTGAGGTGGAAGAAACCAAGGTGAGTTTAGCCTTTTCTTGCAGGGCACTGATACACATTGCCCCTGTATTGCACATTGTCGAACGTACCTTGCTCAAGGACAGCTGTACGTTGTCCTTAAGAGGCCCCGCATAGGGGACAAAGGAGTCTACACCCTCGACAAAGGAGAGCTTGCCATCCCCACCCATATCATAGCGCTGCCAGTTGCGTGCCCTTGCAGATCCTTCCCCCCAGTACTCCTTCATATAGGAGCCCTTGACGTTTACCTTCTCTGTCGGACTTTCGTCAAATCGGGCAAAATAGCGACCCAACATCAAGAAATCAGCTCCCATGGCAAGGGCCAGGGTCATATGGTAGTCAAGGACAATGCCACCGTCCGAACAGATGGGAATATAGATGCCTGTTCTCTTGTAGTAGTCGTCCCTAGCCTTGGCAACCTCGATGACAGCCGTTGCCTGACCACGCCCGATACCTTTGGTCTCGCGCGTTATGCAGATTGAGCCACCACCTATGCCGACCTTGATGAAGTCTGCTCCGCTTTCGGCAAGGAAAAGGAAGCCCTCCCTATCGACGACATTGCCGGCTCCGACCTTCACTTTTTCCCCATACTCCTTGCGAACCCACGCCAAGGTCTTTCTCTGCCATTCGGTAAACCCCTCGGAGGAATCGATGCACAGCACATCAGCACCACTGTCCAATAAAGCCGGGATGCGCTGTTGGTAGTCTCGGGTATTGATCCCAGCCCCCACCAGATAGCGCTTACGACTATCCAGGACCTCGTTCGGATATTCCTTATGACTTTCATAGTCCTTACGGAAGACAAACGAGCAGAGGCGGTTCTCTTCATCAACGATTGGCAGGGAGTTTAGTTTGTGCTCCCATATGACGTCATTCGCTTCACTGAGGGTGACCCCTTCCTTTGCATAGATAAGACGGGAGAAGGGAGTCATGAAGGAAGCTATAGGGGTATCCATGGCCATCCTGCTCGGTCTCCAGTCACGGCTTGATACCACTCCCAGCAAGACCCCATGTTCAGTTCCATCACTGGTTATGGCAATGGTATTATGCCCGAACTTCTTCTTCAGCTCTATCAGGTCCTGGAGAGTCTGGTCTTCACGAAGATTTGAGTCACTGGGGACAAAGCCTGCCTTGAAGGCCTTTACCCGTGCAACCATTGCACATTCGTCCTCAATGCTCTGCGAGCCATAGATGAAGCTCACTCCCCCTTCACGGGCGAGAGCCCTGGCCATGGACTCACCACTGACAGACTGCATGATTGCACTTACCATGGGGATGTTAAGAGAGAGCGCAGGCTCTTCCCCTTTGGTATATTTTACCAAGGGTGTGCGTAAACTTACTTCTGAGGGAATACAGTGTTCGTCAGAGTAGCCGGGTACCAGAAGGTACTCACTAAAGGTGTGTGAAGGTTCATCAAAGAAATATGCCATGCTAAAAGGTCTCCTTTCAGGTTATGACACCCAATACTGCACCTTTATTTGGTTTTGTACAAGAATCCTGCAACAAATTCTTTTGGTTTTGCCTCAATGGGAAGTGATATTGTCATAGGTAAGCGGAAGGGACTTTGTCTTAAGAGCAACCCGAGACTGGATCA
>JAEINL010000027.1 GCA_016342655.1 Sphaerochaeta sp.
CTGCCTTTCCTATTCTATGCACTTTGAAAAATTAATAAAATTACCTACTTGACCACCAAGAATGCGGAAGAACCAAATACTTTATTGATTGGTTAAAATGATTACAATGTGCGGTTTATCTGCAAAAATGATTATAAATTGTACTATATCTGCAAATACAATTATAAACCAACATACTTTTCTTGACTCTGGTGGTGATATAGATTTGGCGTTAAGAAGCCAAAAATATGACCACACTGCTAGAAATGGCTTCGCAACCAGACATTGCTCTCACAAAAAACAGCATCAAGCTACTATTTTAGCTAGGCAACGCTTTATTGTCTTGTTTGCTCCTATAAGTATGATATAATCATACTTATAGGAGGTAATATGTTAAAGACTCGTGATCTCATCATGTATGAACTAAGAGAGTATGCTTCCCCAAAGTCTAAGCTTACCCAGATGATAAAAAAGGGCGAAGTCATACATATAGTGCGTGGAGTATACAGCACAGCACAAGATGACCCTCGCCTTCCTATTGCTTCTATGATATACAGCCCATGTTATATTTCTTTTGAGACTGCACTTGATTATCATCAGATGATTCCCGAAAGAACGTATGAAGTGAAATGTGCAGGATTCCGTCTTACCAAAAACAAGCGCTTCGATACCCCATTTGGAAGATACAGTTTCCATTATCTCCCCGATGCTGTTTTTCCCTTAGCGCTAGAACCAGCAGAGGAGTCTGGCTATGGGTTCAGGCTTGCAACAAAAGAAAAGGCCCTGTGCGATACGTTGTATAAGATACGAGGGATCAAGGGCAAGAAAGCTATTGATGACTTGTTGTTTGAGGATTTGAGATTAGAGAGAGATGATATCGGAAGCCTAGACTGGCTTCTCATCAGTGACATTGTGCCCCTGTATCACAGTACAACACTCAATTCATTGCTGAGCTGGAAAGGAAGCAAGAACATATGAATATAAGGTACGAGGAGGCTACAGTAATGATTTCAGACTAGGCTCCTGCACAAATTACCCTTCCCTATGTTATAGTAAAGAGTAAGAGTACTAACAAAGAATTCTCTATATATATATAAAGAACAAGCTCATACAATGGAACGATTTTTATTTAATTCATATAATCTATCAAAAGGAGGTTCATTACCAGAGTTTTAAATATAGATATTTTTATCAGATATCGAATAACTTATTATAATATCAATATTTATATGGCTTTCTCAACTGTTACCTGCCGAATAGGCAGCTTAGAAACAAGTAGCAACGGAAGATTTCGAGAACGCACAGTTACCTGCCGAATAGGCAGCTTAGAAAAGGCATAAGCCGTTTCTTGAATTTGATAAAGCGTACCTGCCGAATAGGCAGCTAGAAAAGAATTTCTTTTCTTTTTGCTCTAAAAAGGGTCTTTCCTCTCGGAAAGACCCTTTGTTAATACAATACTCTATAAGAACGTACGTTCTTACATCAATGGACCAAGCTTCTCGTAGAAGCTCATGCGATGCTTCGCATCAGCTTCTGCCTTGGCAAATAACGCCTCAGCATTGTCTGGGTTGGTCTTGTACAGTGAAGTATAACGCACTTCGCCCTTAATGAAGTCCTGATACGATCCAGTCGCGGGTTTGGTATCCCATGAGAATCTCTTACCTTCTTCCAAAGCAGGGTTAAAGCGATACAGAGGCCAGTAACCGCTCTCTACAGCTTCCTTCATGACAACCTGGCTATAACGCATGTTAATACCGTGGTTGATACAAGGAGCGTAACAGAAGACGATCGAAGGACCGTTCCATGCCACTGCTTCCTGAAGAGCCTTCTGGGCGTGAGTCCTGTTAGCTCCCAAAGAGATGGACGCGACATATGCATGGCCATACACCATACTCATGAAGCCCATGTTCTTCTTGCCAATCTCCTTACCAGCGTTTGCAAACTTTGCAACAGCTGCAATCGGAGTAGCCTTGGAAGCCTGTCCACCAGTGTTGGAGTAGACCTCAGTATCGAGCACCAGGATGTTTACGTTCCGCCCGGAGGCAAGGACGTGGTCAACACCACCGTAGCCGATATCATAAGCCCAACCATCACCACCGATGATGAAGACAACCTTATCAGAGAAGTAGTCCTTCAACTCATCAATCTTTGCAAGCACAGCTTTCTGTTCAGAGGTCTTTGCAGCAGCAATTGCTTCAGGAAGAAGAGCCTGAACAGCCTTCTGTGCATCTACAGATGCATCAGTTGACTCAGCCCACAGCTCAAGGGATTTCTCAATTGCAGCTTTGAAAGCATCGGTTGTGCCAAGTTCAAAGAGTTGCTTGATGTAAATCTTAAGCTGGTTTCTGTTGGAATCAACAGCAAGTCTCATACCAAGACCATACTCTGCATTGTCCTCGAAGAGGCTATTGCCCCAAGCTGGACCATGGCCATCGCTCTGACGAACGGTGTATGGGGTGGTAGGGAAGGTACCAGAATAGATAGAGGAACAACCAGTTGCATTGGCCGCAATCATGCGGTCCCCACAAATCTGGGAAACCATCTTGACGTACGGAGTCTCACCACAACCAGCACAAGCACCGGAGAACTCAAACAGAGGCTGCTTGAACTGCAGGCCCTTGACTGTTGATTCGGCAGCACCATCGAGCACATTGTAAGGAAGCTCTTCAAAGAATTTGAAGTTGTCAGACTGACCAGCTGCTCTTTCAACAGCAATGGGACTGAACTCAAGAGCCTTGGTCTTTGCAGGACAAGTCTCGACACAGACACCACAACCAACACAGTCTTCAGTATAGACCTGAATCTTGTACATAAGGTTACGAGTGTTTTTAGTGCTGGATTTCAGGACATTGAAAGTCTCAGGGGCACCAACGAGGTCAGCAGGATCAATCTGCTTAGCTCTGATTGCTGCATGAGGACAAGCCTGAACACACTGGTTACACTGGATACAGTTTTCTGAAATCCAATGAGGGATGAAAGGAGCGACACCACGCTTCTCGAACTTTGCAGTTCCAGTAGGTAGCAATCCATCGAAGGACATCTGGGAAACAGGAATATCATTGCCCTTGAGGTGCATGATAGGCTCCATGATGTTCTTCGCAAAGTCAGAAGCACCCTCTGGGATCAGGCGAGCTGGTTCATAGCTCTTGGTGATAGAGGAAGGAATCTTTACAAGGTGCAAGGCAGCGCTAGCACCATCAACAGCATCCCAGTTCTTCTTGACAATATCTTCACCCTTGCGCAGGAAGGTCTTGCGGATGTACTTCTTGATCAAGTCAATAGCTTCATCTTCAGGAAGGACCTTGCTAATCTTGAAGAAAGCAGCCTGCATGACAGTGTTGATGCGTGAACCAAGACCGGCAGCCTCTGCAATTTCAAGAGCGTTGATGTTGTAGAAGCGAATCTTCTTTGCGATGATCTCTTCCTGCATCTCACGAGTCAGGTGCTCAAACACTTCATCAGAAGGAATCTGGCTATTCAGAAGGAACACACCGCCATCTTTTAGAGGACCAAGCATATCATAGCGACCAATATACGCTGGGTTGTGACAAGCGACAAAGTCGGCATGGTCGATCAACCAAGGCATAGCAAGGGAGCTTTTACCAAAGCGAAGGTGACTGGTGGTGATACCACCGGACTTCTTCGAGTCATAGGAGAAGTAGGCCTGTGCATTCTGCTCAGTGTTATCCCCGATGATCTTAATGGAGTTCTTGTTTGCACCGACGGTACCGTCAGAGCCAAGGCCCCAGAACATGCAGGAAACAACGTCCTCAGGTGATACGTTGATATTTTCATTCACCGGAATGGAAAGGTTGGTCACGTCGTCGTTGATACCGACGGTGAAGTTAGTAAAAGCAGCTCCTGCGAGGTGATCGTAGACAGCCTTTGCATGGGAAGGAGTGAAATCCTTACTGGAAAGACCGAAGCGTCCGCCAATAACCTTAATGTCAGAACGACCCACCTGTGAGAGGGCGGTGATGACATCCTGGTAAAGAGGTTCGCCAAGACTACCGGGTTCCTTTGTCCTGTCAAGCACTGCGATGCGCTTTACGGACTGTGGAATGGCATCGATAAAATGCTTTGCACTGAACGGGCGATAGAGACGGACTTTCAGAAGACCGGTCTTGCCGCCCTTCTTGTTGATGTACTCAGTTGCCCACTGCATGGTGTCAGCACCACTGCCCATAACGATAACAATGTCAGTTGCTTCAGGATCGCCGACATAGTCAAAGAGGTGGTAAGCGCGACCGGTGACTTGTGCAACCTGGTCCATGTACTTCTGCACCATCTCGGGGATAGCATCGTAGTAGGAGTTGACTGTCTCGCGGCCCTGGAAGTATACGTCTTCATTCTGTGCTGCGACCTTGAGCATTGGCTTCTCAGGTCTCTGTGCACGGTTACGGAAACGACGGACATACTCTTCATTCACCAACGGTCTGATATCGTCGTAGGCAATCTCCTCGACTTTCTGCAGCTCGTGGGAAGTTCTGAAACCATCAAAGAAATTCAAGAAGGGGACCTGTGCTTCCAAGGTTGCAAGGTGAGCAACCAAAGACATGTCCATAGTTTCCTGTACACTGGATGCACAAGTCATTGCAAATCCGGTGTTGCGGCAGGACATTACATCGGAGTGATCGCCAAATATTGACAATGACTGAGCTGCCAATGATCGTGCAGACACGTGAAACACCGTTGGGATCATCTCTCCTGCAATCTTATGCATGTTTGGAATCATCAACAATAATCCCTGACTTGCAGTGAATGTGGTGGTAAGTGCACCGGCTGCCAGAGCACCGTGAACAGCACCTGCTGCACCTGCCTCTGACTGCATTTCCATGATCTCTACCTTCTTTCCCCAAAGATTCTCACGACCGGTACTGGCCCAAGAATCAGCATATTCACCCATTGGTGAAGACGGGGTTATTGGATAGATTGCGGCTACCTCACTGAAAGCATATGCAATATGCGCAGCAGCGGTGTTTCCGTCAATAGTAACCATTTTTTTGTTACCCATTTTGACACTCCATAATACAATATTTGATGTGACCCGATCAGGCCACCCTATGCAAAATAAAAAAATCCTACAAGGATTTCCCAAGAAACAATGATAAACGAATACGTCATCGTTTGCAACCACAGCCTAAGGATTTTCCTGTTCCCATCAACAGTTATCCTTGTAAATGTCGGTCTAGACCAAGATACATCACAGCAAGAGCAAGACAAATCAAAGCCATGAGAACCCATAGGAAGGAAAAGCTTCTGCCAAGCAACAGCAAGCCACCAAGGGTTGGAGCTAGGGCGCTTCCCAACCCTCCTGCAATATGGGACAGTGCATTGAAACGTGTCCTGTAGCGAGGGGGAGCATACGCATTGAGAAAGACATTTGCATTGGTTGCCATCAGAATTTCTCCCAACGTCCAGATGAAGGTTGCCACTAGGAAGACAGGAAGATGGAGGCAAAAGGCGTAGGCTCCATACCCCACTACATAAAACAGCATCGCAAGAGCCATATTTTTCAACTGGCCCCACGAAGCTGTAATTTTAGTGATGATGGGGGTCGTTACAAGTACGGTTAGGGCATTGACTGTCATAAGCAGCCCAAAACGCTTCGCTCCAAGACCATCGCCAAACAAATGCGAGAACTGTAAGGGCAAGGCAAAGGTGTTCTGCTGATAGGTCAGGTGGTATAGGGCAAAAAATAGCAGGAACAACATCAGGACCTTGTTTCTTAGAAGAGAGAGCAGAAACCCACCAGGAATCTTCTGTGAAGCATCGCTATACACCTCAACCTTGACCAAAGGCAACTTTGCCAAGAGCAAGACAGTAGAGAAAAGCAACAGCAACGAAGAGCCTCCGAACAGCAGGGGGATCGAATACCCATAGAGAAAGGCTGCTGCAACAGGCCCTACGGCAACGCCGATGTTAGTCCCCAGATAGAGCAAGGAGAAGGCCCTTCCACGATCCTTATCATCGGAGAAGTCAGCAACCATTGCATTGGTAACAGGGGCAGTAGCCCCACGGAAGGGAGAACCCACTAAAATGATGAGAGGAACCAGGGAAGCGTACTGACTACCCATGAGAAAAGCGCACACCAGATAACACACGCTTACCATCATCTGGCAGAAGACAAGGACCTGTTTTCGTGCCAGCTTGTCAGCAATAACACCGGCGGTCAGCTGTCCGACCATGGTTGCAACCAGGGTAAGGGAGATGAAAAACCCAGCCTCATGACTATCCATCCCTAACTTTCCGGTTAGGATAAGCACCAGAAGAAGCTGTACAAAATCACCAAAACGATTGATGATCCTGACGGCAAAGAGCAGGTATATGCTCGAATTGAGTCCGCTGTACAAGGAAAACCCCGTCTTGGCAAAAAGACGGGGCATCAGGTTCTTTGTATTCACCATCCCATATCTCCTAGAGAAAGAGAATATGCTTCATTTCAAATATACTCAACACTCACTATAGCCGCAGGAAAAACACTTTTTACACCCTTCGATGTTTACAAATGTCACATTCCCGCAAACAGGACAGATATCAGGTTTCACACTATTAACCGAGGGGGCAAGCCCAAGGTCCAGCTGACCAGCCTCTTCAATCTCATCCTCCTCATCAGGAAGGTTTGTAATCTGTGTCTCTGACATGAGAGTGCCGATATGCTGCTGCAATACCTGCGCAACAGCATCAGGAAGACTCATAACCCGGTTCTTGCCGAAACCCAATGACCTGCCACTGCCAATCCCGATCAGTTGTCCTATGATCGCCTGAGCTCGCTGTTCAGGAGAGAGAGCCGAAGGCATCCTCAGCATCAGGCTGATGAGCCTGCCCAAGCCCTCTGCATCAGCTGCAACATCGGATCCGACCTTTGCCACGTTGATAAACACCTCAAAAAGGTCAGTGGGGTTGGGTCCGTCACAGTTTACCGTGATATAGGCAGTGCCGATGGGAGTCGCCTTACGGTAGGTAGTCCCTCGCAACACTGTCGACCGTACACGAGCCTTAGGTTCGGCAAAGGTGGTGATCACATCCTTTGGCTCTTCCTTCTTTTTCTCTTGCTTTGCAGTGAGCACCTGGGTATCACGCGAGCCATCACGGTAGGTGGTCCCCCCCTTGCATCCCAAATCATACAACAGCTCATAGAGCTTGGCTGTCTGCTCGACAGTATACTCACGGGGAGTATTGCCTGTCTTGGAGATGGAGGAATCCACCCATTTCTGAATTGCTGCCTGTACCTTCACATGGCCTTCAGGAGCAAGATCCATTGCAGAGACGAAGTAATGAGGTATTTTCTTGCCTGGATTTTCCTTCACCCAATCACCATAGACCTTCACACGCTCAATGTTAGAGCCCATACGACCTGTACGTTCCCACTCCCAGAAGTAGTAGGGTTCAATGCCTGTGCTGGTATTGACCATAGTACCGGTCGTTCCCGTAGGGGCCTGAGTGATAAGAGTGACATTACGCAGGCCTTTAGTGCGAACCTCGTCGCGTACGGAAGCTGGCATCTGCATCATAAAACCACTTTGCAGAAGCTTTTCGGCATCGAAGCGGGGGAAGCTTCCCTTCTCCTTGGCAAGGTCCGCACTCTCGCCATACGCCTCGACGCAGATAAACTGGAAAAGCTCGTCAATGAAAGAGAGCGAATCATCGCTTCCGTAGGCAAGCTCCATCTTGATGAGCATGTCGGCAAGACCCATTGTACCAAGACCTATACGCCTCTCAGACTGCTGCTGCTCCTTGTTCTCGTCAAAGAAGTAGGGAGTATCATCGATGACATTATCCAAAAACCTGACCGAACCACGGACAGCCCTTCCAAGTTCCTTATACTGTACCTTCTTGTCCTTCACAAACTTGCTCAAATTCAAGGACCCAAGGTTACACACACCCCAGGGGGGAAGGCCCTGTTCGCCACAGGGGTTGGTGCACTGGATACTGCTATAGTACCAGGAGTTGGACATCTTGTTGTAGCGGTCAACGAAAAAGACCCCTGGCTCTGCAGAAGCCCAGGCACTCTCAATGATGGCATCCCAGATTACGCGGGCCTTCATACGGTGGTAGACATTGACCTTATGTCCTGCAGCCTTCCAGGTATCAATATTTCCATCCCATATCTTGTTGTATTCAGGGTCGGTGGTGTCAGGAAACAAGGTCTCCCAGTCTCTGTCATGTTTGACAGCATCCATGAAAGCATCACTGATGCCTACGCTGATGTTTGCATTGGTAATCTTGCCCATCTCGCGCTTGCTGTTGATGAAGTCCATGATGTCGGGATGCCAGTCATTGAGGATAAGCATCAGGGCCCCACGACGGGAACCACCCTGTTCAATGAGTCCGGTTACGAAGCTGTAAAGCCCGCCCCAGCTTACCGAACCACTGGACCTTCCGTTTACGCCCTTCACATAGCTGTGTCTGGGTCTGAGGGAGGATATGTTCATACCTACCCCACCTCCACGACTCATTATCTCCGTCATCTGACCCAAGGAGGCAATAATACCTCCACGGCTGTCCTTCGGAGAGGGGATCACATAGCAGTTGAAATAGGTCAGGTTCTGCGAGGTGCCTGCTCCAGTGAGAATCCTGCCGCCAGGGACGAACTTCCAGTCCTCCAATAGCCAATTGAACTCTTTTTCCCATTTGCTTCGAACCTCCTCCTTCTCTTGTGATGCAATACCCTTTGCCACACGAGCGAGCATCTGTGCAGGATCGGTCTCCAGAGGCTTGTCGATATCCTCACGATTGACGTTCAATACAATACCATCATCAAGCTTGACAGTAATGGCATCATCCTTGCCAAGGGAGGTAACCACCCCAATCTCTCTCTGACCAGTAGCAGCGTTGCTTACAGCAACGACAATATCACCCACTTTCAGGGTTTCTTTCTGTACGTCTTTCAACGCATAACGGTCGAGAAAAATCTTCCGGCCCAGGGGGCTCAACTCATTCTTAACAGCACTCATACAATCCCTCATCCTATATAAACTTCTTTTCGAATTTTTGTATACGAACAGTGCAAAACCAAGCATTTCGCACGTTCTAACATACCATGGAGAGCAAAGGATTACAAGCTGAAAACAAAACATATGGGGGGTATTAAACCTACACAACGCTATATGTAGTGTTATATAGGTTTCATACCATTCTGCTATGAGCACACGAAATTAGTAGTAATTTCTATAAGAAACTGCAACACTTTTCTTTTCCAAGAAACACAACTCTTTGCCCTTACTACAGGAAATATGAAATCAGGTTGTTGCATTTTTCTCCTGCGAAAGGAAAGCCTTTCCATAAATACTCTACCTTCGAACCTATTTTTTTGTAGTGCCTAGCGTCGTGACTTACCCATCAGTAAAGACCGATGGGCTTCCTGCTTCACAGAAGACTGCGTAGGAACCGAAGTCTCTACGGCTAATTATCTTCTCCACAGGCTCAGAGGGCTTGCCCAGCCCCAAAATATCCAAACCTACAGTACGCAGGTTTTTTCCAGCGTTTTCATCACGAGAATGTTCTGCATTACAATGAGGACATGTCCATGTGCGCTCATGAAGAAGTCGGAGCGCACTGTTCTTGTACCCACACATGTTGCAGAGCTTGGAACTGGCAAACCATTGATCCGCTTGGATTATATGCGTTCCTAATTTCTTGAGCTTTTTGTGTAAGTTTTGCTACAAATTCAGCATATCCAAGATCATGAACTGACTTACCCAGTCTCAATGCTCGTGATATCCCTTTCAACGAAAGGGTCTCGATGCAAATCGCATCATAGTTAGTTACAAGTTCGGTTACGAGCTTTCTGTTGAAATCGGCACGGGAATTGTCTATCGTCTCATGCACAATTACAACGTTTTCGCACCGTAGCCAAGATAGTACCTTTGCAGGAATGGGTCATTGCACTGCTGCGTCACACTGCAAATATTCTTTACATGTACATCTCATCTTCATATGCAAAGAACGGAAGCATCTGCTTCGAGGAGAGATACAGCCCTGGATGCAGGAAGAAAACCACTGCCTTGCACCTATCTCCAAGTTTGAGATTGAGAGCATGGAATCAGATAAGGATCATATGTACATCCTACTGAATTACGAACCTACACCCCCCCCTCCATGATGGTTCGTAGGGTAAAGACACAGACCTCGGTTACTGTCTGGAAGAACTTCGATTTACCTCTAAAACAGACCTTTTGGAGAGAACTCCCTTTCTGGTCAGACAGGCCCTTTGCATGCCCTGTTGGAGATGCCTCTACGAATACAATGAGCAAGTATAGTGAAAGTCAAGGCTGATTCATCCCAGAGCCTCAAGAGGACTGGGTTCTCTCAGCAAAAGCGTCATAGAAAAGGAAAGGGAGCCCCCTTGAGGACTCCCTGTTCATGCTTACCTATCAAGAAAACCATACATACCATAGATTGATGTATGGGGAAATCTTCTAATACCCCATCTGCACCATGGCATCGGCCACCTTTTTGAAGCCTGCAATGTTGGCTCCCTTGGGGTAGTTGATATACCCATCTTCCTGTGTGCCTTCCCTGACACAACTGGTGTGGATGTTCACCATGATCGCATGCAATTTTACATCAACTTCCTCAGCATTCCAGGAGAGATGCATGGCGTTCTGACTCATTTCAAGACCAGAGACTGCAACACCACCGGCATTGACAGCCTTTCCAGGACCGAATGGAATCTTCTCATTGATTAAGTAGGTAGCGGCATCGGCAGAGCAACCCATGTTTGAGGTCTCCACCACATACTTTACCCCATTGGCCACTAAGGCCTTCGCATCCTCCAAAGACAGCTCGTTCTGTATGGCACAGGGGAAAGCCATATCGACAGGAACCTCCCAAGGCTTCCTACCAGAGACAAACTTGGCCCCGAACTTCTTGGCATAGGGTTCCACCTCATCATTGTTGGAAGCACGAAGGTAGGACATGTAAGCCCACTTCTCGGGGGTGCCCACTCCCTCTTCGTCATAGATGTAGCCATCAGGTCCGCTGATAGTGACAACCTTGGCCCCTAGTTCGGTTGCTTTCATGACAGCACCCCAGGCGACATTACCGAATCCACTAACGGATATGGTCTTTCCTGCGAACGTGTCATTATTGGCGAGAAGCATCTGGTGGGCAAAATACATCGCACCATACCCTGTGGCTTCAGGCCTGATCAGAGAGCCTCCAAAACTGAGCCCCTTTCCAGTAAGAACGCCGGTATTTTCGTCTCGAATCCTCTTGTACTGGCCATAGAGAAACCCGATTTCACGGGCCCCAACCCCGATATCCCCGGCTGGGACGTCAGTATTCGGGCCAATATATTTCTGCAACTCGGTCATGAAGGACCTGCAGAAACGCTGGATCTCAGAATCACTCTTGCCACGGGGATTGAAGTCACTTCCACCCTTGGCTCCACCCATGGGAAGGGTCGTAAGGCTGTTCTTCAGGGTCTGCTCAAATCCAAGGAACTTTAGGCCTCCAAGGGTTACACTAGCATGGAACCTAAGCCCCCCCTTATACGGACCGAGGGCATTGTTGAATTGGACACGATAACCACGGTTCACCTGTATGTTTCCCAAGTCGTCTTCCCATTCGACACGAAACATAAAGGTCCTGTCAGGTTCAGTAATACGTTCCAGAATTCGGTTTTTCTCATAGACAGGGTTTTCATTTACCATATCTATTATACTTTCCAGCACTTCCCTGGTGGCCTGTATGAACTCCGGCTGAGCGGGGTTATGCTTTTCCAATTCTGCCATAAACGATTCAAGCTTGTACATATAACGGTTTCTCCCTTAGAATCACATATATAGTCAAATACTTACCAACGAAGAGTAAACCCGGCGGTAGCTCCTGTCAATCAAAACATCTCAAGTAAGATTGATATTTTTATCTAAACATCAGTATAATTCAATTTATTACCTTATCCGGCATTATAGCACCATAATACCTCGATTTCCAACAATTTGTAATAAATTCGTTACTACTATCCAATATGGCTAAGCTCATGGTAAAATGCTAGGCATGTATAATCTTGACCCCACCTGGCTTCCGTTCAGCAACCTGATGCTGAAACACATTTATAACGTTCTGCTCATCTGCAGTGACTACGACCGATTCCAATTGGAAGAGGATGGGAGGGTGGAAGAGGAACTCTTCCTTGAATATACCCAATTAGGTCTGAACAACCCACCTAAGATTACCCATACCAATACAGCAGAAGAGGCCTTAGACCTCCTTAGGAAACGCTCCTTCGATCTGGTCATCACCATGCTCGACCTAGGTTCCGAGGATCCTGTTGAGCAGCTGGCCACTGACATAAAAGAGATTAATGCAGACATGCCGGTCATCGTACTCTCCCCATCATCAAGTCACAGACGGAACAAGCTGATCAAGGATTCCGAGTGCGAGGCAATAGACTATTTCTTCTATTGGCAGGGAGAGTCCACAATCTTCCTTGCTATGATCAAACTTGTCGAGGACCGTATGAACCTCGACCACGATACACAGGAAGCGGATGTGCAGGTCATCATCCTTGTGGAAGACTCTGTACGCTTCTACTCCTCTTATCTTCCCATGATGTATACCTGCCTTATCGAACAGAACAGATCTAGCATCCTCGAAGCTTTGAACAACTGGGGAAAAACCCTCAGGATGCGAGGCCGTCCCAAGATTGTCCTAGCACGAACATACGAAGAAGCTGAAACGCTCTACAACACCTATCGCCGAAACATATTGGGCATCATCACCGACCTCTCTTATCTGAGGGAGGGGATCCACGATAAGGAAGCGGGACTCAGACTCACTGAGATGATCCTTAGAAAAGACCAGGAAGTGCCGATCCTCATCCAAAGCACCAACAACGACTACAAGGAAAAAGCACAGGAAGCTGGGGCTTGCTTTACCTGGAAACTGAGCTCTTCGCTGCTCAGTGACCTTACCAAGTTCATGAATTCACACTTTGGCTTCGGCCCCTTTATCTTCCGTGACCCCATTACTTGGAAAGAACTTGCCAGGGCAGAGACCATGAGGGACCTGCAAAGGATGCTTCCATCCATCCCTTCCGAGAGCTTTGACTACCATTGCAGGAGAAATGAGTTCTCCCGATGGCTTCGCGCCCAGAGCCTCTACGTGCTCGCAGCCAAGATCAAGAGCCTACAGATACCAGAGCATGGTGATGCTGGTGCAGTGCAGCGGGAGCTCACTGACATCATACGAAACTACAGAGCTGAGCGGACCAAGGGCGTCATAGCTCAGTTCAGTAGGAATAACTATGATGAGACACTCTTCTTCAGCAGGATCGGAAACGGTTCCCTTGGAGGCAAAGGCCGCGGCCTTGCCTTCATCGATATGGAGCTCAGGGCGAGTGGCATCCTTGAGAAGTACCCTGATATCTATCTCTCCATTCCGCGTTCTGTTATTGTAACCACAGACCAGTTTACCCAGTTCATTGAAGAGAATGACCTGAAGGGCCTAATTACTGCAGATATTCCTGATGAGACCTTGCTGAAGGTGTTCCTTTCCAAGCCGTTGAAGGCCGAGCTCAAGCTCAACCTTGCCGAAATTGTCAAGGTTATCCACCAGCCCATCTCGGTACGTTCCTCTTCTCTTCTTGAAGACTCCCACTTCCAGCCTTTTGCAGGTGTCTACGAGACCTGCATGATCCCCAACCAAGGCAGTGAGGAGCAACGCCTCAATGAGCTGTGCGACGCACTGAGGTGTGTCTGGGCATCGACCTACTTCAAACAGGCCAAGGAGTACCTCAAGGCAACAGACCACATGCTTGAGGATGAAAAGATGGCAGTGGTCATCCAACAGGTAATCGGCAGTGAGCACGGCTCCTACTGGTATCCCAACATCAGTGGAGTCGCCAGGTCGTTGAACTACTACCCCATCGGTGGAGAGAAGCCCGAGGATGGGGTAGGTCTTCTCTGCTTTGGATTTGGCAAGTCAGTGGTGGACAACGGCTCTGTCTTCCGTTTCTCCCCCAGCCACCCCAGAAGGCCTGTGCAGCACCTTGGGGGCAACCAGTCAAGCACTCAGAGCAACTTCTATGCACTCAATCTTGAAGGCGGGTACTTCCCACTTAAGAAGGGTGGCTTAGAGAATCTGGAGCTTCTTGATATGGAAGAGGCGGAAAAACATCCGGAATCACTACGCTACATCGCAAGCACCTTTGACATGTCCACCGGTATGATAAGCGAAAGCTCCAGAGCAGAAGGCCACAAGGTCATCACCTTCAACGGCATCCTCAAGTATGACGCATTCCCCTTGGCCTCCATCGTACAAGATATCCTCAAACTGGGGACGGAAGCCATGAAAGCGCCCATAGAGATAGAATTTGCCATCAATCTTAACCGAAAGCTCCCTAAAAAGCCCGAGTTCAGCCTGTTGCAGATACGCCCCATTGCCCTCGGTAACGAGGAAAGTGACGTGGAGATAACCCAAGAGGAACGAGAAAGCTCTGTTGTCCTCTCGAATGTCATCATGGGCAACGGCAAGATCAATGACATTCATGACATCATCTACATCAGGCAGGACAAGTTTGACCCCTCCAGGATGCAGGTGATGGCAAGGGAACTGGACAAGCTCAATGCCTCTATGGTGCTTGAGGAAAAGGATTATGTGCTTATTGTTGCCGGCAGGCTTGGCTCGTGTGACCCATGGCTGGGAATCCCAGTCTCCTGGTCACAGATATCCCGATCGAAGGTCATCATTGAGACCGGCTTCGAAGGCTTCCAGGTGGAACCAAGCCAAGGCACCCATTTCTTCCAGAACATGACAAGCCTAGGATGCATCTATATGACGGTCAACCCCTTCTACAAGTCAGGAAGGTTGGATATGAAAAAATTCAACTCTCTTCCTGTATTTGATGAGACCGATCACTTTATCCATGCAAGAAGCGAAAAGCCACTTACCATAAAGGTAAATGGCTTCAAGGGAGAGGGCGTGCTCTGCCTGTAGCTGTTACTGACTCTCCTGATGGGCTTTGTATCCAGAAATCCATATCTGGATATGGTCTCTGACCGCTTGCACAGCAGCTTCTGAATCTCGTGCCATAAGAGAACTCTGTAAATAAAGATTCACATCAGGGGTGCCTCTGTGCAAAAAAACTTAGAAGAATATATTTGATTTTACATCAATATTAACATACTATGTTAATGGTATTATTGACAAGGCGGGATTGAAATACTCAATATAGAAGACACCCACGACCAGAAAAACCAACGGAGGGGTTCAAGATGAGCACACAAAAAAAAGCTAAACGACTGTATGGATTTGAACCAGATTATGCGGTTTCTCCTGCGAAAACCTTGCTCGAGACATTAGAGACCTTGAAAATGACTCAAAAGGAGCTTGCTATCCGTACAGGGCTTACAGAACAAACAATTGTACGTATCCTAAAGAGCGAACAACCCATCACCTTTGAGACTGCCAACAAACTTGAGATGGTTACAAATGTTCCAGCAAGACTGTGGAATACTATGGAAATGAACTATCGCCAGCAATTGAGCAAACTTAAGCAAGCAAAAACTCTTGAACACGGAATTGATTGGTTGAAAGAAGTTCCTGTCAAAGAGCTCATGATGCATGGATATATCTCAAAAGAGAGCAGTGGGGCTGATCTTGTGCACGAAACACTGAAATTTTATGGAGTCTCAAGTGTCGATTCTTGGAATGCCATTTGGAATGAACCCAAAGTTGCTGCTCGTCGCTCTGATTGCTTTGACACACAACCAGGCCCTGCTTCTGCCTGGATTCGCTTAGGAGAAGTACAGGCCCAAGGTATTACAACCTCATCCTACAGGAAAGAGAAGTTCAAAGATGCTCTTCTGCATATTCGAGAACTCACTACAAGAAGTCCCAGCGTTTTCATTGATGAGATGCGCACGCTTTGTTCTGACTCAGGAGTAGCGCTTTCCTTAGTCAAAGAAGTAAAAGAAGTCCCTTGGAATGGAGCATCAAAATGGCTTTCCCCTGATAAGGCAATGATCCTCTTGAGTTTAAGAGGTAAGGGTGAGGATTTGTTTTGGTCTTCATTCTTTCATGAAGCCTATCATATACTGCATGGTGAAAAACAACGGTTGTATATTGCAGAAAAAAATAGTACGGATACAGAAGAACAAAAGGCCGATCATTTTGCAGCCGAAATACTGATCCCAGCAAGGTTCAATGAACACATTGCATCGTGTACCTCAAAGCAAGAAATAATCAAATTGGCGCAAGCTCTTATTATCTGCCCAGGTATCGTCGCAGACCGGTACAGACACCTGACTCAAAGGTGGACGTATTTCACAGATCTGACACAGACCTTTGATTGGACGGATAACGCGTAAAACAGAGATACTACTAAACTTGTTACGTGTGAAAGTCAAATAACAACCAATCCCACCTTGCTGTGGGATTGTCCTGAAAAATATGCACAGGAAACAGCCCTACTCCCCCACCTGCTCCAGAAACGCATCCCAGAGGGGTTCCCGGGGAGGGTTGGCAACAATGAAGATATCTTCCTTCTTCACAGGATGGATAAAGCTAATGGAACGAGCATGGAGGCAGATGCCACCATCAGGATTGGAACGGGGAGAGCCATACTTGAGGTCGCCCTTGATGTGGAGCCCTATGGCAGCAAGCTGGGCCCGTATCTGGTGATGGCGTCCGGTATGCAGCTCGACCTCCAGCAGATGATAGTTCTTCGAAGAGGAGATAACCCTGTAGTCGAGCTTGGCAACCTTGCTTCCCTTGCGTTCGATGGGGTTTGCAATGCTCTTGTTCTGAGTGGTGTTTCTCACCATATGATGGGTGAGAGTCCCCTCCAACTGGGAGGGAAGATTATCAACAACAGCCCAGTAGATTTTCTTGACAGAACTGCCCCGGAACAGCTCATTAAGCCTGATAAGGGCCTTTTCTGTCTTTGTATAGACCACGATCCCGCTAGTAGGCCGATCGAGTCGATGGGGAATACCCAGATAGACATTCCCTTCCTTCTTATAGGTTACCCTCAGATATTGCTTCACAATATCAGCGAGTGTCTCATCACCGGTGCGGTCCCCTTGAACCAACTCACCACACAGCTTGTTCACTATGATGAGATGATTATCCTCGTAGAGAATTCTCTCTTCAAACGTCATCATCACTCCTCAATTTCATCGAAGAGTGTAGGCTCTTCTTGGTTTTCATGCACAATTTCTTTCACCGCCCGCAGCTTGAGGGAGGCAATATCCTTCACAACAATACGCACCCCGTTTGCCTTCACATTCTTGATGAGATAGTCAGAAAAGTAGAACTGTTCTTCCAGTATCCTCAAACCAGGCTTGGGCTTGTATTTGACCGTGAGCTCAGCATTGGGATGCGTTGAGAGCTTCACCATCTTGTAGTTCCCCTCAGGTATAAGAGAATAGGCCTTCTTCAACATAAAGGAAAGAATCTGGAACCTCTTGAGGAAAAGATACTTGTAGGTCGTCTCCTGATAGAGCACGGTAAACACTATCTTCTCAAGTTCGGCTTTGTCAGCAAAACTGCAGTAGAGCATCCCCTTGCCTACAAACTCCTTTTCAGGAGCATCGATGACCTGGTAGGTGCCGTCCTTACGGATGATAAGAACCCGGTCAAACGCATTCACCTCAAGCTGAGTTGCGCCGGTCTTTACCCCATAGCCCAAATACCCGTTGGATGTATCGTATTTTATTGCTAGGTTTCTTTCGGCAACTTTCTTGACATCAATAGTCTCAAACGTCTTTATCCTAGTCTTTCTCGTATGCTCTTCGGTGCCAAGCATACCCTTCAGTTCCCCAAGATAGGAGAGAGCGTACTCTACCAGATTGGCAAGCTTGTATGCAATATCCTCCAACAGGGCGTTGATCTCATCCATCTCGTGACGGTTCTTCTCGATGTCAAACAGCGATATACGTCTGATGGGAATCTTCAGAAGACGATCGACATCATCATCGACAAGAGGTCGCAAGAGTTGTTCCCCAAAAGGCTTGAACCCGGAGAATACCGCCTTGATGACCTCCTGTGCACTCTTCTTCTGTTCAATTCTCTTATAGATACGCTCCTCGATGAAAATACGCTCAAGGGTGCGGGCATGCAACTTGTCCAATAGGTGCCCCTTCTCCAGCTCCAGCTCAGCCTTTAGGACATCAAGAAGGTTCAGTGCATGGTAGTCCAGGATCTCTCCAATACCCATGATCGTGGGCATGTTATCCCTAATCACCAGTGGGTTTACCGAGAGTCTAGTCTCACAGAAAGTGAAGGCATAGAGGGCATCGACAATCTCCTCAGAGTACGTATTGCGTGCAAGATTGATCTCAATATTGACCTTGTCTGAGGTGTAGTCGTTGATCGAACTGATCTTCAGACGACCCTTCTTCGCCGCTTCCTCAACCGAGTGAATCATCGCCTCGCTGGTAACACCAAAGGGCAGTTCCTCGATAATAATCTTCTTGGGATCGGAAGCATTGAGCTTAGCACGGATGGATACAGAGCCCCTTCCGTCATTATACTCCGCCACATCAACGATGCCTCCCCCGGGGAAATCAGGGTAGAGGATATGGCTCTCACCATTCAGCTTTGCAGCCATGGCATCGAGCACTTCCAGAGCATTGTGCGGTAGGATAGTGGTACTCATCCCTACCGCAATACCCATGACCCCTTGGATGATGACCACAGGAATCTTGGCAGGAAAGGAGACAGGCTCGCGGCTGCGTCCGTCATAGGAATCAGTAAAGGCTGTGAGTTCAGGATTGTAGAGGACCCTCTTGGCAAAAGGGAGCAGACGGCACTCGATATACCTAGCGGCAGCCGCGCTATCACCGGTCATGAAGTTACCGAAGTTCCCCTGCTTCTCAATGAACAGATCAAAGTTGGCCATGTTTACCAGAGCCTCATATATGGAGGAGTCTCCATGGGGGTGGTAGCGCATCGCCCAACCGACTACATTGGCCACCTTATGAAACTTGCCGTCATCCATCTCAAAGAGCGTATGGATGATGCGCCTCTGTACCGGCTTAAAGCCGTCAGAAAGATCGGGGATGGCCCGCTCCTTGATAACATACGACGCATACTCAAGGAAATTTTGTCGAAAAACGGATTGTGCCTGCGTCATCAGATAAGATTCTCCATAATAAACTCCCTTCTTTGGGGAGTGTTGCTGCCCATGTAGAACTCCAGGGTCTTGTGCATCGACTGCATTCCTACGATCGAAACGGGAACTAGGCGAATATCTTCACCGATGAACTGCCCAAACTCCTTGGGGTCTATCTCCCCAAGACCCTTGAACCGAGTTATCTCGCTCCCCTTGATCTGAGAAACAGCAACATCACGCTGCTGCTCGTTATAGCAGTAGGCTGTCTGCTTCTTGTTTCGCACCCTGAACAAGGGGGTTTCTAGGATATAGAGCCTACCTGCAAGCACCAAGTCCTCAAAGTACGTAAGGAAGTAGGTCATCAGGAGGTTACGGATATGAAACCCATCGGTATCAGCATCGGTGGCGATGATGACCTTGCCGTAGCGCAAGCCCTCAACACCGTTTTCTATACCCAAGGCAACCATCATATTGTATAGCTCGGCATTCTTATATATCTCAGTGCGTTTCTTTCCATACACATTGAGGATTTTCCCCCGAAGGCTAAAAACCGCCTGGGTCATCACATCCCGAGTCTTGGTGATGGTACCCGAAGCGGAGTCTCCCTCGGTGAGGAAAATAACCGAACGGTCACACTCATCACGATGGGATGCACTCTGGCCAAGATGATACTTGCAATCCTTTAGCTTGGGGATATTCAGCGAGACTTTCTTTGCTGATGCACGCGCCCCCTTCTTAACCTCATTAAGCTCCTTACGGAGCGTCTCGTTGTTTATGATCTTCTCATTCAGCTTTGCAGCTTCATCAGAGTTCTTCAGCAAGAAGTCGACGATGGCATCCTTAACCTCTGCTACAATCCAGGAGCGGATCTCCGTATTGCTCAGCTTGTTCTTTGTCTGTGACTCGAAGACAGGCTCCTGCACCTTGATGGCAATGGTCCCGATAATGCCGTCACGCACATCCTGGGGTGCCCAGTTCTTCTTGAAGAACTCGTTGATACCCTTGAGGATCCCCTCCTTGTACGCAGCCTGGTGGGTACCTCCATCGGTGGTGTGCTGACCATTCACATAACTGAAGTAGTTCTCCCCATAGGACCCCACCACGTGGGTAAAGGCAAACTCAAGTTGCTTGCTCTGGTGGTGGATGGTTGCGTACAGCCCCTCGTTGCCCACCTCCTTGTCCAGAAGGTCAAGAAGACCATGGGCAGACTTGAAGGCCTTGTTGTTGAAGTTGATGGAGAGCCCTGTATTCAGATACGCATAACTCCAGATGCGGGTCACCAGAAAATCCTCGTTAAAGGCGTAGTCGCCAAACAACTCGGCATCGGGGGTGAAGCTCACCATAGTGCCGTCTTCCTCAGGACCCTTGCCTGTCCTTTCGGAGACCAAGGCCCCTTTGCTGAACGTAGCAGAGGCGTACTTGCCATCACGAAACGCCGTCACGGTAAACTGGGAGGAAAGGGCGTTGACCGCCTTGGTACCCACCCCGTTCAACCCAACGGAGAACTGGAAGACATCAGAGCTGTACTTTGCCCCGGTATTGATGACCGAGACACAATCGACGACCTTGCCCAAGGGGATACCCCGGCCATAGTCCCGTACAGAGACACTCTTGTCCTTCACCCGGACGACAACCTTGTTGCCAAAGCCCATGATGAACTCGTCAATGCTGTTGTCGATGATCTCCTTGATAAGGATATAGATCCCATCATCGAGATGGGTACCATTTCCCAAGCGTCCAATGTACATGCCCGGTCGCTTGCGTATATGTTCCAACGCACTGAGCGTCTGGATTTTCGATTCATCATATGTTGACTTTACCATGGATGAAAGTATAGCAGATTTACCCATCTATGGCAAAACGAAAGAAAAACGTGTTGTCATCGCCCTTTACGTGCGTTAAGCTTTAATCATGAACATGTTCCTATTGACCTATCTCATCCTCTGTATAGGACATATGAGCTTCCAATCAGAAAACATGAAGTGGCCATCGGCCATAAGCAAAGTCATGCTCATGCCCTCACTGCTTATATATTACCTTACCATGACAACAGATACAGGTTTCCTTACCCTGCTCATAGCTCTGGCTTTGCTGCTGGGAACAGCAGGCGATGCCTTCCTTCTTTCAGGGCACAAGGGCAAACTGTTCTATGCAGGCATGCTCTGCTTCTTTGTAGGGCACCTCTCCTACATAACCTATGTAGTACTCCATCTGCAAAGCTGGCTCTATTTCCTATTTGCCATTCTGGTCCTGGCCTTTCCCCTCTACAAAGTCACTCTCTCCTTTTTTCCCTCAAAAGATGCTCACCTTTTGAGCATCTATGCTATTATTCTTTGTATATTGACTGCTTTCTGTGCATCCGCTCTCTCCCTCGCGGCAATGGTAGGAGCCCTATTATTCGCCACCTCAGACTACCTCATTGCGATGGATGTCGTAGGGAAACGTACTTTCAGCGAAACGGCTATCATGGGAACCTATACTCTTGCACAATTGTTGTTAATCATGGGATTGTTATCCCTACAGGGGGCCTTCTAGATGCTAAATAAAAAAACTATGCCTCTCCTGCATAAAAGAAAAGAAGGAATGAGGCCAGGATCGTTAGTCTATGTCGGAGACACCGAATGCGAAAAGACCAGGATTCTAACCCATATCTACGATTCTGATACTTCAGAAACCTTTGAGGGATTCTCTATGGAACATCCTGAAAAGCAACGGTGGATAGAAATCTCAGGTCTGTCAGACATAAAGGACGTAGTAGGTGTTGCCAAAGAGTTCACACTCTCCAACCTCAGCCTTGAGGACGTATTCTCCACTGACCAGAGAATGAAGCTCGACTACTACGAAAACTATTTCTCTTTCACCCTCAGAATACTTGATACCCCCCAGAAGGCAGAAGAGCAGCTCAGTCTTTTTGTAGGTGACAACTGGGTCATCAGCATCGTTGAGCATGCAAGTGACATCTTTGGGCCGGTAGTGACCTACCTCAAGGATACCCAGACAACAAAAAGAAAGGCAAATGCCCATCTGCTCTTCCATGCCCTGGTTGACAGGGTAGTCGACCAGTACCTGGTACGTGCTGATGAGCTTGACCAGCAGACTGAGGATATGGAGACTCTGGTCATCAACTCCCCCGAGAAGGTCACAGCCTCAGAAATCCATAAGCTCAAGCGTAGAATCCTTCACCTGAGAAGGATCACCTTACCCTTGAAAGACCTCCTGGCCAACCTTATCCGATCCGAGCAGGTCGAACTGGGCAAGCCCACCATCCATCTCTTTGGAGACACCTCAGACCATGCCCTCTGGCTCAATGAGGAGTGTGAAATGCTGCGTGATACGGTAAGCGGGCTGATGGAAGTTTACCTCTCCAGCCTCGATGTGAAAATGAACACAATAATGAAGGTGCTCACCATCATCAGTACCACCTTCATCCCCCTTACCTTCCTGACAGGTCTGTACGGGATGAATTTCTCCTATATGCCCCTTTCCACCCATTATTGGGGGTTCTATGCAATGCTCCTATGTTGTATTCTGGTAGTAATCTTCATGGCAGGATGGTTTAAGAAAAAGCGATGGTGGTGACAGATACATTAGAGAACGTGGATATCAAAGAGCTCGCCCTTGCCTACAACCTGGGCTTCAGTGATTACCAGATTACGCTCTCCATAAGCGAAAAAAAACTACAGAGAACACTCGAAAGAAACGGATACCGAGCCGATAGTTCAGTCGGGCTTTTTGATGAGAATAGGTTAGTAGGCTTTGTGCTCAATGGGGTGCGGGGCAATTACTGCTATGACTCAGGTACTGCCATCATCCCCAGTCACAGGGGCAAGGGGTATGCCCACTTGCTTTTGGAAAAGGCCCTCTCGCTTCTCAATAGCCAAGACATACATACCTGGGTACTGGAAGTGATCACCAACAATACAAAGGCGATCAATCTCTACAAGAGCATAGGCTTTACCCAACAGCGAGGGTTCAACTGTTACCGTATCACAGCTGAATCGATGAGAGAGAAAAAGACAACGATCGACCTTACAAGACAGCAAAGCATAACCATACCCAAGGGAGAGTGCCTGCCTAGCTGGCAGAATGAAGAGGAAGCTATCATTATCGGAGGTGTCCCAACCTGGGATATCAAGGCAGAGGCAAGAAAAGTAGGCACCCTTTGCTATGATCCTGAAACTGGAACGATATCCCAAATACACATACAAAACAAAGATAGGCGTAAAGGATATGCAAAAGAGGCTATCATCGAGGCAGGTAAGCTTTGCAAGACAGAACACCTGCGCTTCATCAATATCGATGATTACTACCAACCCTTAAACAACCTTTTAGTGACCATGGGTTTTTCCTGCTTTACCACCCAAATTGAAATGGTCAACACCATCAGGGGAAGGGCATGAGTGAATATTCAATCGCCCTTATACGTGAAGAGCAGATAGCAGAGACACAGGCCTTGATGAGCCAATGCTTTGAAGCGAAGCTTGCCTCAATCTTCTATCTCCATCCAGAGTCGACTTTGGTAGCCACCTACCAAAACAAAGTTGTTGCCGGCATCAACTTGGACGTCTATCAGGTGAATAGCCAGGTGAGGATGGGCTATATAGGAGGGCTCTATACTGATAAGGATCACCGAGGGAAGGCCCTGGCCGGAAGACTGCTCAAAGAGGCTATCACCTTTCTGAAGGAACAGGGGTGCACCTCTCTCTCCGGCTGTGTGGAAGGGGACAATCCGGCCTCCTTCAAGCAACTTGCAAACCAAGGGTTCTCAATCGTATCCCTTTGGCAACAGCTGAAACTGTTCAGGCTTGGGACGTTGAAAGTCTACCGCCGGGCCTCCCGCTTCTTTGACATGGGATATTTTCTCTGGCACAGAAGCCTTACTGAAAAAGACATCAGAGAATCAGAAGGGGGAATGAAACCACTTGTGCTTACCCTGTTTGGCAATACGCTTCTCTTCTTTTTCTGCCTGAAGGGATGGAATCTGCTCAACCTTACCGGCTTCCATCCCCTTGCGCCGACCTTTTCTTCCCTCACAACAATACAGCTACTACCACTGATTGCCTTTCCTTCCCTCTTCCTGCTTGCAAGGACAGGGGCAATGGCCTTCCTTGCAAAAGCTGAGAAAGAAAGATCATTTTCCGTGGTTGGGACACTGCATGGATCCTGGCGATCCTACTCACTGTAACCATAGGCTTTCCCTTCCCTGTTCCGGGAAATCTCTATATCAAGGGAACAGAGTGGAACCTACAAGAAAAAAAACATCTTCTGGCAAGGATGGCCATAGCAGGAGAAGTAGCCGTTGCCCTTTTCTGTCTCTTTGCACCTAAGGGGATACCCCTCCTGTTTGGCCTGACCTTACTCGCTCTTGATGGGTTTTTCTTCTTCTACCCCTTCTGTGGTTTCAATGCCAGCAGGATAAAACGCTTGGGAACAAAAACATATGGTCTTTGCTTGGCGATTACGCTTGCGGTAATGCTACCGCTATTGGTATACTAGGCCCATTATGGAAGATCCGTTACCTAGTCTGGGGTGCTCGAGTGAACACCCACCTCTTTTCAGAATGCTTCGGATGTGCGTATGAATACACATCTGATAGCCATTTTTGTGTTGCTCATTCTCTCGGCCATGTTTTCTGCAACGGAAACTGCCTTTACTTCCCTTTCGTTCATACAACACAGGACACTTCAAAACAAACGAAGCCGCAGTGCTCGCATGGCCTACAAACTGAGTCAGAAGCATGATGTACTCATTACCACCGTCCTGGTGGGTAATAATGTAGTTAACATCTCAGTCTCTGCCTTGGTGACCACCTATGCCATCCGCCTGTTTTCCAACAGCGCTGTAGGGTATGCAACAGGACTGCTTACCATTGTCATCCTCATCTTTGGCGAGATAACCCCCAAGCAGATAGCAATGAGCCATAACATGAAAATCGCCTCCTTCATGGCCTATCCCATCAAGGTTCTGACCATCATCCTCTATCCCCTTATCTGGCTGTTGATTCACCTCTCCCACCTCATAACCCGAATCTTTGCAAAAAACACTGAACCTGCCATCACAGCAGAAGGTGTCCGACACATGGTAGGGGCCGCCGAGGACTATGGGCTGGTAGACCAGTATGAGTCAGACCTTATGCACAGGGCAATTCAATTCAGTGACACCCAAGTGAAGACCATCATGAGCCACCGGACCAGTGTCTTCTGTGTCAATGACGAACTCTCCATTGGAGAGGCGTTTCCCTCCATCGTACGATCAGGGTTCTCACGCATCCCTGTCTACCACCAGAATATAGAGAATATCATAGGCATCGTACTGATACGGGACATCCTGCGCGCCCAGCTAGCCAAGAAACAGGACAAAAACATAACATCAATCATGCTCAAACCCCTTTTTGTCCCTGAGCAGATGCATCTCGACAATGTATTCTTCCTTTTCAAGAAGGACCGGTTGCAACTCGCCATTGTCCTTGATGAGTATGGCGGCTTCAGTGGAGTCGTCACCATGGAGGATGTGGCAGAGCAGCTCTTTGGCGAACTGTATGACGAGCACGAACGACGCTATCCTGATAGGATTGTGGAACAGGAGCTGAGGCCCGGAACCTATCTGGTCATGGCCGATACACCATTCCTTCAGCTAGTCGACGAGCTGTCCCTGCATTATGAGAGCGAGGGCTCCAAGACCAGTACAGTGGCTGCTTACCTGATGAACCTTACAGGGGACATCCCAGAATCAGGTGATGTACTGCAGACCCCCATAGGGACCTTCAGGATTATGACCATGCAGGGCAACAGAGTTGCTGAAGTGGAGTTTTCACCCTCCATCGACGACGCAACCCTATAAATGGTGGGTGTTTGGCGTTGACCTAACATTGCTGCAAATGTATTATTGCTCCTATGAGCAAATACCCCTTCAAAGAAATAGAAACCAAGTGGCAACAGTACTGGCAAGAGAACCAGATTTTTGCCGTTACAGAAGATGAGTCCTTTCCCCCTGAAAAGCGCAAATATGTCTTGGACATGTTCCCTTATCCATCAGGTGCAGGTCTGCATGTAGGGCACCCTGAAGGGTATACCGCCACGGATATCTATTGCAGGTACCTCAGGATGAATGGTTTCAACGTCCTGCACCCCATGGGCTTCGACTCCTTTGGGCTTCCTGCAGAGAACTATGCCATTAAGACTGGAAAACATCCCTTGGGCACCACTGAGAAAAACATTGAGAACTTCCGCAAGCAGATCAAGAGCCTGGGCTTCTGCTACGACTGGAACCGTGAAGTATCGACCCACAGCAGTGACTACTATCGCTGGACCCAGTGGATATTCATACAGCTGTTCAAAAAAGGTCTCGCCTACGAGTCCTTCACCCCCATCAACTGGTGCGACAACTGCCTAACAGGCCTTGCCAATGAAGAGGTCAAGGACGGCAGATGCGAACGCTGTGGGACTGCAGTCGTACGCAAGAGCATCCGCCAGTGGGTGCTCAAGATCACCGAGTATGCGGACAAGTTGCTTGCTGACCTCGACAGCCTCGACTGGCCGGAATCAGTGAAGCACATGCAGCGCAACTGGATCGGTCGCAGTGAAGGGGCTTCCGTATCCTTCAAAGTGGAAAAGAGTGACGAACAATTGGAAGTCTACACAACCCGTGCAGACACTCTGTTTGGGGCGACCTACATGGTTGTCTCCCCTGAACACTCCCTTGTTGACATCCTTACCACAGCAGAAAAGAAAGCTGAGGTTGCAGCCTATATCGATGCAGCGGCACATAAGAGCGACCTAGAGAGGACCGACCTTGCAAAGGATAAGACAGGAGTCTTTACCGGCAGCTACGCTATAAATCCTGTCAACAACAAGAGAATCCCCATCTGGATCGCAGACTATGTGCTCAGTAGCTACGGTACAGGGGCCATCATGGCAGTACCTGCCCATGATACCCGCGACTGGGAGTTTGCCAAGAAGTTTGACCTCCCCATCGTTGAAGTTCTGAAAAGTGAAGTCGATGTACAGGCCCAGGCTTGGACTGAAGATGGAAGCCACGTCAACAGCGGATTTCTTGACGGCCTGAACAAGGATGACGCCATTGAAAAGATGCTCATCTGGCTCGAAGAAAAAAAGCTCGGTGCGAAGGCCACCAACTACAAGCTTCGCGACTGGGTATTCAGCCGACAACGCTACTGGGGTGAGCCCATTCCCTTGGTACACTGCCCAACGTGTGGAACCGTACCCCTCAAGGAGGAGCAGCTGCCCCTCCTATTGCCTGATACGACATCCTATGAGCCAAGCGGCACAGGAGAGAGCCCCCTTGCCAAGATTGACGAGTGGGTGAACACCACCTGCCCTGTCTGTGGAGGACCAGCAAAAAGAGAAACCAACACCATGCCCCAGTGGGCAGGATCGTGTTGGTACTACCTGCGCTATCTCGACCCCAACAACACCGAACGCTTTGTCTCCGAGGAGAAGGAACAGTACTGGATGCCGGTAGACCTCTATGTGGGGGGAGCAGAACATGCAGTGTTGCACCTGCTCTATGCACGATTCTGGCACAAGGTGCTCTATGATTTGGGCCTTGTCTCCACAAGGGAACCCTTCCAAAGGTTGGTAAACCAGGGGATGATAACCTCCTTTGCTTTCCAGAGAAAGGACAAGAGCCTGGTTGCTACCGATATGGTGGAAGAGACGACTCCCGACCAGTTCATCGAAAAGGAGACGGGAGAAAGCCTTGAACGTGTTGTTGCCAAGATGTCCAAGAGCCTGAAGAACGTCATCAACCCCGATGATATCATCACTGAGTTTGGCGCCGACTCGATGCGTATGTACGAAATGTTCATGGGCCCTCTGGAAGTCTCAAAACCTTGGGCTACGACAGGCCTCAGTGGAGTATACCGCTTCCTTGACCGTGTCTGGCGCTTACAGGAAGACAGGGTTGTCACCGATGAAGAACCTTCTGAAGAGATACTCAAGCTTCTGCACAAGACCATCAAGAAGGTGACCCACGATACCGACACCCTGAACTTCAACACGGCAATAAGCCAGATGATGGTTCTGGTCAACGAGCTCTACAAGACCGATACCCTGCCAAGGGTTGTATGGGAGACCCTGATCAAGCTACTCGGCCCGTATGTTCCACATATTGCAGAGGAGCTCTGGGCTCTTGCCGGTCATGAGCCTACCTTGGCAAATGTCCCTTGGCCTACCTATGAGGAGAAGCTCACTATCGATAGTGAGGTTCAGATCATCATGCAGGTAAATGGCAAGGTCCGTTCCAAGAGTATCCAGAAAAAAGGCCTGAGCAAGGAAGAAATGCTCGCTCTGACAAAAAATGATGAGAAGATACAGGCCTGGATTGCAGGAAAGACCATCGTAAAGGAGATTGTGGTTCCTGACAAGCTGGTTAATCTGGTGGTGAAGTAGAAAAAATTCTTTGCAAACGAAAAAATATGCTGTTCAATCAGCAAGGAAGAGGAGTCCAAGGGCTCCTCTTCTTTCATCCTAATGTCCAGCCCTTTTTCTTGTTCTTTTCTTTCTACACATCCAGCTTCAGATGAACAATGACATTACTGCTATAGGATGCTCGATCTCCTCGTAAAGGCCTTGCTAGATCTGCAGAAAACTCAGCCACGGGGATAGTCAAAGGTAGATAAGGATTACAACTGTAGGAAAGGATATCGGGAAGGTTTTTCTGAAGATTGTCACAGAACAACTGATAGGAAACCTCTTCAACTTCATTTACCAAAGGAGTATGAAAGATCTGTAGATACCCTTTCCCATAATGTTTTGCCTTGACGACTATCGAACACAAGGGAAGCTGTAGTGCGGTAGGGGGAGTGATATCTCGTTCCTCCTTCCTATCAGTTACAAAAATCTTGACCTCTGTTTGTGGGGTTTCCAAAACAATGACAGCAAAAATCGGTTTCCAAGCAAAAAGGCACAACACAAAAAAGATACATATCTTGTTACATCTCCTTCTTGCCTGGTTATTTTTACCCACACATGATTCCTTATATCATATCTATTTTATCCATAGTACCATACATTCTTCAAAGTATGAAACAATGGTTTTCAAGAATATGTATTTTGCTATGCAGTATTTATACAGGTTCGTAGGCTTATGCCAGTACTTTTGCCAGCCCACCTTTAGAGGTTTCGCGGTAGAGGGAGGGAAGAGCCTGACCGGTCTCCATCATAACCTCCACCACATTGTCGAACGATACCTTATGCCTGCCATCACCAAGCAAGGCAAAAGAGCAGTGGTCTATAGAACGCATCGCACCCAAGGCATTTCGTTCGATGCAGGGAATCTGCACCAAGCCCCGCATAGGATCGCAAGTAAGGCCCAAGTGGTGTTCCAAACCCATCTCTGCCGCATATTCAATCTGGTGGATAGTTCCCCCCAGCAGTTGGGTCGCAGCCCCACTTGCCATAGCACAGGCAACACCAACCTCACCTTGGCAACCTACCTCGGCTCCGCTGATCGAACCGTTGGTCTTGACCAGGTTGCCTATCAGGCCTGCAGTTAGCAAAGCGCGCAATATCTTAACCTTGGAAATCTTATAGTGCTTTGACAGGTAGTAGAGTACCCCGGGAAGGACTCCGCAACTGCCACACGTAGGGGCTGTGACAATCTTCCCGCCCCCGGCATTCTCTTCTGAGACCGCAAGGGCATAGCTGATTGCTATGGCTGTATTGCCCAAAGGTCCGGTGAATTCTCCAGCCTTGGAGTTGTACTGGCTTGCCTTTCTTGCAAGCTTCAGCCCCCCTGGAAGGACACCCTCAGCATTGATGCCCGCCTCAACAGCATCACACATCACACTCCAGACCTCATTCATATACTCCAGAATCTCATTGCCCTCGAACTGCAGGACAAACTCCCACAGCTGCAAGCCCTCCTCAGAGCAATAGGCAAGGATTTTGGACATGGTCCCATACTCCTTGGGATAGATATGCTTATTCTCGTCTTGGGCCTCACCTTCGATGACAACACGCCCGCCACCTACACTGTAGTAGGTCTGTTGGGCTAGGATAGAACCTTCTTCGCCATAGCCTAAAAGCGTGAGGGCATTTGGATGGAAAGGCTTCTCCTCGTCAGGATACCAGCTGATATCAACCTGCTTTTCTGTCTCAGCAAAGACTTCCCGTATAGCCCTGTCGGTAAGGTGCCCCTTGCCAGTAGCTGCAAGGCTACCATAGAGAAACGCCTCATAGCGTGCAGCATCGGGGCAAATCCCAAGAAAATGTTGGGTCGCAAAACGAGGGCCCATGGTATGGCTACTTGAAGGGCCATACCCTATCCTATACAGTTCACGCAATGATTCCATACATGAACCTTACCTTTTTACCCGATAAAAGGAAAGATAGCCAACTACCACAAAGGGCCTCTTTGCACTGAGAAAAAAAAGGCTTGCTCCTTGAGGTCGACAAACACCCTGAGCAACAAGGCATCCTCCCTGTTCCAGAAACAGTGCAGCCCTTCCCCTAGGCTAAGGACTACCCCTTCGCTACCCCAATAGCTCCAGAACGAAGTCTCGCTTGCCCTTTCACCAACCCAATACCCTTGGGGGATGGTGGAGACCACTACAGCCAAAGGCTCTTGAACTTGAATCGAGGAGGAACTGAGCTCCCCATTTACCAAATCCTTTTGCAGACGATTGGCATCGAGGAGCGTGAAGTCATCAACCTTGGAGCGAATCTCCTGCAACAGATGGGGGTAAACCAAACCACCTAAGGCTCCTGTAGTAAGCTTGGTACTCTCGAGTAGCAGATGACAGAGCACCCCTTCCTGCTCATTCAACAGGATCTCATGTCCTCCATCAGGGACCAAAGCACCTCCTATAGGCGAGAACACCCCCAAGGGATAGGCACAGAAGACAACCGTCTCACCCCTCCTTATCCAGAGAGTCACCCGCCTTTCCCCTGCATTGATATGTTGCTGCTTACGTTCCCCCTTTTCTGTCCAGACGAGGGTATACCAGAAACTCTGGTTCTGCATCACCTCCCACCGGTGTTGCATAGGAATGACCACCGTTACAGACCTCATGGAAAGGGGGTCGTAGGTACAGCTGACAGAGAGGGAAACCAGTGCTAAACTCACAAGGAGTAGGCAGGCAGTATGCTTGTTCACATACATGAAGAGGTAAAGCATCGGCTATCTCTTCAGAAAGAAGGTAATACTACAGAGAAGAGAGAAAGAGTTGGCTTTTGAATAGGGTATGATTTGCCCTTTTGGTTTGGTGGTAGCTTTGGTATTGTGTAACGTAATCCTGCAATACAAATCCAGAAAATGAAAGGTATCAATACCCCAGGGCAAGCCCTGGAAAGAGGAGGCGTTGCCTCCTTTTCCGCCCCAAGGGGCTCACGTATCTCACCTTGCCTTCTTAGCAATGCGTCTGAAGATGGCAACAACCTCCTTGAACAAGGACAAGCGGTGGAAACAAAGTAGATACACCAGATTGGGGATAACGATTACAGCAAGAAAAGAAACGGTAAACCGAAGAATTGTATTGGATAGGGTTATCAACGAAAGGCAAGCAAAGGTTGCCCATCCCGCAAGGAGAGTCACAGCCGTATAACCTAGGTACTGGAAAAAATACTGGGCAAGTGGCTTATCAAAGCCAAAGCGGAAGACCACATACGGCTCAATCCAGAAACACGTAGCCAAAGTGCTCGCTGACGAACCGATGAGAACCCCAATTACACCATACTTTTTTGCAAGCACTATCGATACCACCAAATTGATCCCTGCTTGCAGCAATGACTTGTGACGGTCATACCAGAACAAGCCCAACGAGTCCTTGAACGCAAGAACTGGTCTTCTCATACCGGTGAGGTAGTAGTTAAGAACAATCACAAACACCACACTCTTGGGAAACAAGTATGCCCTCCCTAACCACAAGGAGATGAAAGGGTTGCACAGGAAGTATAGGCAGAGGGCGGTGAAGCCATATACCCAGGCTGAGATGAAATTCAGCTCGTCAAACAGCGCCTTGCTCCCTTCAGTCCCTCTCTCAGCTGAAAGGTTACCGATACTTGCGGTAATGGAAGAGTATATAAGGCCAACGATACCTCCAACGGAGCCTTGCAGCAGGATATAGTTTGCATATAAGCCGGCACTCGCTAGATTCACAAAACGGACCAGGATGATATTGTCGGTTCCATTGACCAGAACACCTCCGACCTTATGAAATGTCAGGGCAAAGATATTTCTCCTGATCTTTCCCTTCTCATCCCTTGTAAGGGATGCATCTGTTTTTTCTTTCAGGTAAGGATAGAGAGCGTTTACCCGCTTTGTTATAGCCAGGTTTTCACTGATGGTGCAGGCGAGCAGGACCATCAAAAAGAGAATATAGTTGTGTGTCAGGACCAATACCAAAATCTGTAGGGCATGCTTGAGTATCTGAAACCCATACATGTAGAGCGAGTTGATATAAGACTTCTGATCAGCAATAATGACCGTTCGCTTATACCCTAAGAAATAACTGGACCCTGAGTTGATGACAAACAGCCAATATATGCTGTACAGGTGAGGAATGTCTGGAACCTCTTTCATGAGTAGATGGAGAAATGGAGTAAAGGCAAACCCAAGAAACAACACCAGTGCCCCGATTATCCTATAGGCTTTCCTATAGAGCTTCATTAGGGCCTGTATCGTATAGGTTTCTCCAAAGGCCAGAGGTTTGTAAAGGCTATAGCTTATTGCGGCCCCAAAGCCCAGCTCAGCAAGAGAGAGCATCGTAAGGACATTGGAAAACAATCCGGACAGACCCAGATACTCCAGTGAGAGGAACATCACAAAGACCTTGCGGGCGATGAAGCCGCTGATATAGCTGAGGATGAGACCAAGGGTCCCCGCCTTTATGTTCCGTACTGAATTATCTAATCTTGACAACGACAACCTCGTCTAGACTTTTGCATCTGTTTTCTTGGGAGAAGAGAAGAAGTGCCTGCATATGCAGGATCCTAAAGCGATACTAATAAGATAACAACACAGGAACTGGATAGTAACTCATTCCCTATGAAGGGCACTGCTCACGACATGCACCAAATTAGCCTCTCTCTTTTAATGATGGCTTATACCTAGCTATTAGGTAGTACAATTGCTCTGATTTTGCTTTATAGGCCCTTGATAGCTTCCATATACTCGCTTCGATAGCGCTTGAATAAGAGGCAAAAATCCTTGCTCCTATAGTCGGCATAGGTCCATGGAAGGGCGTTGAACTCTCCCTTTCCATAGATGAGAGTCACCTCTGCATAAATCCCTTTCTGCAAGGGAATACGATGGGAGCGGTTTTTGGTGGTAGCAAGGATAAGGCTGGCTGCACTGAGCAAGCCGGGGTCCAAATTGATGGTACGCCCCCCCTCTTTCTTGAATTGCTCTTCGACTTCATTGGTGATGAGCTTCGCCTCTGCAAGCAGTGAGGGGTCATACAACCTTTCAAACACCAGAAAGAATCTTTTGGGTTCTGATCCCATTTCAGTATTGTAATAATCGGTAAAGGTAAAGGGAACAGCCTCGCTAGACTCCAAGATGGGCCCGAACTTCCCTTCAAGGAGGGAAAATAGTTCTGGGTGGGCTCCTTCGTCAGAAGAGAGCACACCCATTACCAACCTCGAGGGTACAAAGCTCAGAATTTTACCCATCCTAGATGCCTGCCGTATACGTTCCCAGTACGCGGACTGAAGCACAACAACTCTTCAGTTCATCCAAGGCATGCTCAAAGGAACCTTCAGCCTGTCCAAGTTCGGTCTCCACAAAGAAAGAGTACTCCCAGGGTTTCCCTGGTATGGGACGGGATTCCAGCTTCTTCATATTGAGCCCATGCTTGGTAAGGACAAACAAGGCTTCAAACAGAGAACCTGGACGGTCTTGGACGGTAAACCTGAGCGAGGCACGGTTAACAGGGGAGATGGATCGGAACGCTTGGGCCATCTCCTCATTGCAGATGATATAGAATCGGGTATAGTTGCGGGGGTTGCTCTCTATTCCTTCTGCAAGGATCTCCATGTCATGGGCAAGGGCAGCAGGAGATCCTGCAATGGCAGCGAGCGTCTTGTCATTGGAGGTCTTCACAAAGTTTACGGCACCTGCAGTATCGAAGAAGGGTATTGCCTCAGCATGGCTAAGCTCCCCACGGAGGTAGTCCACACACTGGGCAAGTCCCTGTGGATGGGAATAGACTTTCCTGATATCCTCAAGCTTGGCCCCGGGTAGGGTAATGAGGTTATGTACAATCCTGATCTGTTGTTCCCCTACCACCTGAATATCGGGGTAGCGGTCCAAAAGGTCCAGCGTATCGAAGATGGTTCCCCCAAGGGTATTCTCCAAGGGGATCATCCCATAGGTAGCCTCTCCCTGCATCAGGGCTTCGAAGATATCACCAAACTGCTTGCAGGGAAGAGTCGTGGCACTCTCATCAAAGGAACGCCTGATGGCGATCTCGCTGAAAGCACCCCGTTCACCCTGGAAGGCAACAGTAAGGGAGGAAGCTTTCTTTCCTTTTGCATCCCCTTTCTTTACTGAGGGAAGGGAGAGGGGAATCCTTTCCAAAGATTTGCCTACCACAGGACAAAGAGCGTGCAAATCACGCATCAGCTTCTCAAACTGGGAGGGATAGAGAGATTGCGGGCCATCACTCAAGGCCAACTCAGGGTGGTTGTGCACCTCGACCATAAGACCAGAGGATCCACTGGCAACCAAGGCAAGGGCCATCGGACTGACCATATCCCTGATACCTGTAGCATGGCTGGGGTCGCCGATAATCGGCAGGTGGGTCATTTTCTGGATAACAGGTATGGCACTGCAGTCGAGGGTATTGCGCGTTGCACGTTCGTATGTGCGGATGCCCCTCTCACATAAAACAATCTGGTCGGTCCCACTAGCCATAAGGTATTCGGCGGCCATAAGCCACTCCTCAATGGTGGCACTGAGCCCCCGCTTGAGCATTACCGGCATTCCGGTCTTCCCTACAGCCTTCAGGAGCTCGAAGTTCTGCATATTTCTAGCACCTATCTGGAACATGTCTATATACTTGGCCATCATATCGACATCACCAGGATTGACAATCTCGCTCGTGATAGGCAGGCCATACTTCTCCCCTGCCTCCTTGAGGTACTTCAACCCCTCCTCACCCATGCCTTGGAAGGCATAGGGAGAGGTCCTAGGTTTGAAAGCCCCACCACGCAGCATGACGGCGCCGGCATCACGGACTGCCTGGGCAATCTCCATGATCTGCTTTTGGCTCTCAACAGCACAGGGACCGGCGATGATGGCGACACGATTGCCTCCAATCTTTACCTTTCCCACAGTAACAATGGTGTCCTCTTTCTTCAGCTCGCGTGAAGCGAGCTTGTAGGGCTTGCTGATTGGAATGACTTTTGTCACCCCTTCGAGTAACTCAACCTCACGAAGATCGAGCGAACTCTGGCCCACTGCACCAAAGACAGTCTCTTCCTCTCCAATGATTTCCTTGACAGTGTAACCCTTGCCAACCAAGAAGGACCTGATGTGCTCTTGTTGCACCTCGGTTATGTTTTTCTTCAGTACGATTATCATGCAAACACGCTAGAATGTATCCTTCAAAAGGTCAAGTGAGCATTGTCTTTTTCCCTCTGTCATGGTATGAAAACTGGCATGGAAGAACATTACTGGGACGAGATATTCTCCTCATTCAGAAAGGCAATAGAGGACGAAGGTCGGACAATGCCCTCCCTATCCATCATCGCTGGACAGAATAAAGATCCCTACCGTGTGCTTATCGCCACCATACTTTCATTAAGGACATGAGATGAGGTGACTCTTGCCTCAAGCAACAGACTCTTTTCCCTTGCCGATACACCCTCCTCCATACTTGAATTATCTCTGGAGGAAATTGAGACAGCTATCTATCCTGCAGGATTCTGCAGGATTCTACAGGACCAAGGCAAAGACCATACACGCCATCAGCGAGATACTGCTTTCTGAGTATGGGGGGAAAGTCCCTTGCACAAGTGAGGAGCTGTTGAAACTACCCGGTGTTGGGATGAAAGGTATCAATACCCCAGGGCAAGCCCTGGAAAGAGGAGGCGTTGCCTCCTTTTCCGCCCCAAAGGGCGGGGTATCTCACCTTGCTTTCCCGGCACTCGCTCGGTAATGGAACCATGAATGCTTCCGCTACTCTCGCTTCGTTGGAGAATGAACTGTTGGTAATCTACGGACAGCTCATCTGCACCCCGGTCAGCCCATGGTGTTCGAGGTGCCCACAACAACAAACCTGCCCGAAGGCAGGAGTGAAGATTTCACGATAAGGCTTTCTTGGAAACATCAAAGGTTGCAATCAGGACGATCAGATGGAACATCACCCTCTCTATCCAAGAGACCCAATGCTCTGCACTAAAGCCACGGAAACCCGGGGCAATATCTGCAAAAAAGATAACCGCTATCCAGATGACCAGAACTGCAATCGTTCCCGCTTTGACAAATACGCCTGAGAGCTTATTCGTAAACAAGGGAATAAGCATGACAAGACCTCCGAGCATCACGATGACAGCAACTAGATAGATAATCACATCACTGCTGAATGCAGCATACAATGCTCCTATACCAGAGCTTCCTCCACGAGAAATAAGACCTTGAAACCCTATGCTGATGTACAGCAGGGAAATGACAAGCCTCAACACGAACGCACTGTTCTTCCTAGTAATTGCACCAGTTCCAGCCATCACAAACTCCTCTACGATCCGTATCAGTACACGTCCCTTACAACTTGGGAAACAGCCTCAGCCTTTCCCAAGGTGTAGAAGTGGACGCCAGGAACCCCGTGTTCGATCAGGTCCTTTGCCTGCTTCTTACACCAATATACCCCAACTTCCTTCACTTCAGAAAGTTTCTTTGTTTTTTCAAGGAGCTCAACGAGCTCTGGGGGGAAATCTACATGGAATGTCTGGGGGATGGTGGCGAGATCACGCTTGCTGCCGATCGGTTTGATGCCGGGAATGATGGGAACAGTAATCCCGCTTTGGCGACACTCTTGGACAAACCGATAGAAGACACTGTTGTCAAAGAACATCTGCGTCACGATATACTGTGCCCCACAGGCAACCTTATGTTTAAGGTGTTCAATGTCAGATATGCGGTTTGCCGCCTCTGCGTGCTTTTCCGGGTACCCTGCAACCCCAATGCAGAAGTTTGTCTTTTCTCCATTGACCAGAGACTCATCCAGATAGATTCCCCGATTCAGGCTTGCTATCTGTGTGACCATATCACTGGAGTACTCATGCCCCCCCTTGATAGGGACAAACCGCTTCTGCCCGTGTGGGGGGTCTCCCCGCAGGGCAAGGACATTGTTGATGCCCAAGAAGTTGAGTTCCAACAGAGCGTCCTCAATCTCTTCACTACGCATGCCACCACAGATAAGATGGGCAACCACCGGTATGTTGAAGGTATGCTGGATAAGGCCAGATAAGGCAATGGTGCCCGGTCTCTTGCGTACAGTCCGCCGTTCGAGCAACCCATCGGGACGCTCTACATAGACAACCTCTGCCTGGTGGTTTGTCACATTGATGTAGGCAGGCTCGAAGAGGCTCAGAGATCGTACAGTATCCAAGAGCACTTCTGCATTCCCTCCTTTCAGGGGAGGAATCAGTTCAAAGGTGAATAGCGGCTTCTTGGCCTGGTTGAGGATATCTATAACTTTCATACCCCTAGTATTCCATACCAGAGAGCAGTGTGACAAGCATATCCCTTGCAATGCCCTTCCTTTGGGCGTAGAGGGCAACTTGAGCCTCTGAAACCTTTCCTACGGAGAAATACCGAAGGTCCTCTCCACCTATAAGCATGGAGCAGACCGTAGAGGCAGGATCCATGGCAAAACTCTCGGTAAGACGTACACCAATTTTCTCTTCGGCCCCGAGCAGGTCAAAGAGGGTGCGTTTCTCGCTATGGTCACTCCACGATGAGTACCCTGGGGCAGGCCTGATGAAAGAAGAGCAGGAACATCCCCACTTCTCCCTAAGAAAAGCCTCCGCCTCATCGGAGAGCACCTCGGCAAGCCTGTCAGAGAGCATCTGAAGCGCAAGATGGGTTAACCCTTCATTAGCTTGCTTCATGTACGCACCAAGCTCAAGGGCTGAGGTAGCGACCAGCAACCCTACCGTATCATCCTTGGCGATAGCATCGGAGAGGGAGAATCCATTCTCTTCATTGCGGAGGAAAAAGAAGGAGGCAGGGCCTACCTGCACTTCAAGCCGGTCACTATGGGCAGGGAAGAGTCCACAGACAACCTTGCAGCCTGCAGTGAAGAGATTCTGTATTTCTTTCTTTTCCAGCAGTTCCTTCGCTTCCTGTACCAACTTCTGTCCTTCTCCACTTGAGAAGGGGACCTTCCAGGCAGAGCAGTACATCTTCCAGTTGATCTTCTCTACCAAAGCAAGGAGGGAGAAATCCTTCAGGACAAAGACCCCATATTCCTTTGCTTTGGTACCTGCTTGTTTCTGTTCCTGCTTTGCCAAAAGAGAGGCATAGTCAAAGCTCAGCGGTGTACCATTACTCCCCTGGTCCTTTTGTACCAGCTTGAGTGTTTGTGCAGCATGTTCACTAAAGAAACCCTCTCGCCCTTCACCTACTGCCAGCTGGGCAGTCAGGGCCATAGCCGAGGCATCCTTGGTCTGTATGACAGGCCCACCATACAGGGGAGACAGTTTGACCGCGGTGTGTAGAGCACTGGTGGTAGCCCCTCCCACAAAGATGGGTATGGTAAAGCCCTTCTCTTCAAACAGACTGATCACCGAAGCCATCTCCCTCAGGGAGGGGGTTATGAGCCCGCTGAGACCGACAAGATCAGCATGGTTCTCCATAGCCGATGCAAGGATAGTCTCCTTGGGAACCATCACCCCAAGATCAATGACCTCGAAGTTATTGCAGGTAAGGATAAGGCTGACAATGTTCTTGCCGATGTCATGCACATCCCCTTTGACCGTTGCTATGACAGCAATCTTCTTATGGTTGCCTAAAACAGCTTTTGAGCTCTCAAGAAATGCAGTAATACGGGGTTGGAGGATATCAACAGCCATCTTCATGGTTCGTGCACTACGTACCACCTGAGGAAGGAAAAGCTTGCCTTTTCCAAAAAGAACCCCTACCTCCTTCATCCCATCCATCAGAGGCCCTTCGACAAGGGCGAGGGGATTCTCTTCAGAAAGGGAAGCAAGGTCCTTTTCAAGAAAGCTGTTTTCCCCCTTGAGAACCGCTTGTACGAGCCGTTCTCGAGGAGGAAGGCTTTTCCACTCTTCCGCACTATTCTTCTGATGCATAGTCCCAGTGGTTGTTGTTTCTGTTTCTTTGTGTATCTTTTTTTGGCTTGGTTCCAAGGCAAGGTCGATAAGCTCCCTCCTGACAGAAGGAAGGTCCTCACCCCCTGCAAGCAGGGCGCGGGTGATGATATCCCTAGCCCTTGGTTCTATGGATTGCACATCCCTGCTTACCGCTGGATTCACGATGCCCATATCCAGTTCGGAGAGGTCAAGGAAGATAGCATGCATGTCGTTACGCAAGGCACTGTTTCCCCTGAAGGAGAAAGAGAGGTTGCTGATGCCTCCTATTGTATGGCAGTGGGGAAGGTTCTTCTTGATCCAGGAGACTGCCTCCAAGAAGTCACGGGCATAGGTGTCGCTCTCATCAAGGCCTGTGGCAATGGAAAGCACATTGGCATCAAAGATGATGTCCTCTGCCCGTATGCCTGCAAGCAAGAGGAGGTTGTAACTGCGTTTTGCGATGGCAATCTTTCGCTCATAGGAATCGGCTTGCCCCTCTTCATCGAAGAGCATGACAACCATGGCAGAGCCATAGGAGGCGATGAGTTTCGCCCTCGACAGAAACTTCTCCTCGCCCTCCTTCAGGCTGATGGAGTTTACGATACCCCTCCCTTGGATCTCCTGCAAAGCCCGCTCAATGACACTCCAGTCAGAGGAGTCCAACATTGTAGGGACCTTGCTGACTGAGGGGTCACTACCCATATGCCTGAGAAATGTTACCATGCTCGACTGTGCATCGAGCATGGAGGCATCCATGCAAAGGTCGACGACATCACAGCCTTCCTCTATCTGGGCACGGGCAACACCAAGGGCTTCTTCCCATGCATTCTCTTGTATGAGACGGGCAAACTTCCTGGAACCAGCGACATTGGTGCGTTCCCCAATGACCAAAAGCCTATCACTTGGAACAGGGCAGGCTTCCAATCCGGCAAGAAGGAGCGTGCTCTCTCGTTCATTCCGCATATGTACTCTCTTACCTTGTACCGCACTGGCCAAGGCTCTGATATGCTCCGGCGTTGTTCCACAACATCCACCTACGATATTCAGGCACTCCTCATCTAAGACTGGTTCCAATTCTTTGACCATCTCAAGAGGCTTCAGGCCGTAGAATCCATCCTTGTCGGGAAAGCCTGCATTGGGGTGAGCGCTGATATAAAAGGGAGCTAATTGGGAAAGCCTCCTGAGCAGGGGGAGCATCTCAGAGGGCCCTGTTGAGCAGTTCAGACCTAGAGAGAACAGGGGAAAGGGGGTAAGTGAGATGACAAAAGCCTCCAAGGTCTGCCCACTGAGGGTGCGCCCGCTCTGGTCACTGAAGGTGACACTCACCATCAGGGGAACCTTGCGATCTTTGGTCTGCATCGCTTCAAGACACCCCATGATCGCACTTTTGGCCACAAGGGTATCAAAGGCGGTCTCGATGAGCAGGAGATCGACACTACCGTCAAGCAGCACTTCTGCCTGCTGGGTATACATCGCCTTGAACGAGGCGAAATCATTCTGACGGTAAGCGGGGTCATCGACATGGGAGGAGAAGGAGAGACCCCGGTTTGTAGGGCCTAGGACCCCGGCGACAAAGACATAGCCATCATGGGAACTTTCAAAGTCTGCCGCAGCTTCCCGGGCTATCTCACAGCCAGCCTGGTTGATGGCAACCACATCAGAGCAAAGGCCATACTCCTCCAGGTTGAAGGCATTGGCACAGAAAGTATTGGTCTCGATGATATCGCAGCCAGCCTCAAGGTAGGCAGTGTGGATACCGAAGATGACATCCCCACGGCTGAGGTTGAGGAACTCGTTACATCCGAGCGCTGTCCTCCCATCCAAAGTGAAATCATCGCTATCCAAACCTTCAGCTTGGATCATGGTCCCCATAGCCCCATCGAGGATGGCTATACGCTCACTGAGAATCTTATGCAGATATTCTTGTCTGTTCATGCTTGGCTTCGTACCTCCAGCTGTCCACAGAGTGCCAGCTTTGTATCAAGTAATACACGAGCAGAGAGTATCTCCTCTTTGTCGTTCATCTCTTCAGATACCTTCTTTACATCAGCTTCTACTCGCACCTTGTTGCAGAAGGCGGTTGCATAGGAATCTGCTAAGGAGGCATCATGGCAGGCAACCATGACAGCATCGGCGGCTCCAAAGCTGTAGGAATGACCCACTTTTGCAGAGGAAGTGCACACACCCAGAGGACAATGGCTAGGTTCCACTATGATGGAAACCTTGCCCGACAGGCTGTTATTCCCCGCAAAAAGGGTAACAGGAAGGCTCTTCAGGACATCAATGTAGAGATCCCCTCCATTTTCTACAACAATCTCCTCTAAGGAAAACATCTTCTTAAGGCTCGATCCCACCTCTTGTGCAATCGCCCCAGCCACGCTGGCCATAGGTCCGGTTCCGGAGAGCCTTGAAGCATGGAGCATGCCAGCTATGAAGGGGGAACTTTTTTCAGTCCCCTCCTTCAAAGGGACAAACGAATGGAGAAAGGAGGGGTCAGGATAAGAAAGGATCTCGTTGCGCAACTTTCTGAGGAGCCTTGCCCCTTCCAGAGCAAGAGCTTTCCCATCAGCCGAGAAGGGGGTATAGCCAATCCAGAGGTCACTCTCTCCCACTGCAAAGGTGATGGAGGCAAATCGGGAATGGCCCATCGCCTTGCGGTAGGTGCGGTCCTCATACACCGCCTATGCCTCACGCTCGTTTGACAGGGAGAACAGCTGCATGGGACAGGCCTGGACACAGAGACCACAGAGCACACACAGGTCGGGGTCATAGACCAGCTTCCAGTCCTTATCCATATAGAGGGCCTTTGGGGAACAGACAGCGGTGCAGGCACCACAGTTGATGCACCGGTCCTCTTGGAAGTTCAGTTCCTTGACCATCTCAGAGACGACAATTCCCGTCTGGTTCAGCCAGAGAACACTCTCTTTGAGGGCCTCTTCAGCTCCTGTTAGTTCTACAATAAGCTTACCACCTCTTCCGGAGGCCACATCAGCGTTAAGGATGTTGATATCCACATCATAGGTCCGGACAAGCTTGCTTACCAGAGGCTGCTCTACCAGGGTCGGGGAGAATCTGAGTGTATAGCGCTTTTTCATCGTGAGCCTCCTTCCCTAGGAACCAAGGGTTTGACAAAGCTTTTCTCCGGGAGAGGATGGACCGCTTCGGTAAGGGTGAACTCACCCCTCTCTATCCAACCCTGCAATATCTTTGCAATGTCGCGTGCTTTGCGCAAGGAAGAAAGTGGGGCACTCTTGGCCTCCTTTCCGTTGGGCAAGTGCACCTTGCCACTTTGCAACTCTTCATAGGTGACCCTGCAGACACTTGGGTGTCCATCAAGGCCATAATCACTGACGAAGGTCTCTATCTGACTGTTGCGTATGGCCAGATGTTTGGCCATCTGCACATCAAGAACAGGGATGGGAATCCCTATACCCACAAACAGGGAGACACCGTACTTCTCATAGTAGGCTGAGCGGATAAACTCCGTGGACATCTTCTTGGCATCGCCGATGAGGGCGAGCGTGGCCCCCGTCCCCAGGGGAATACCATGCTCGTTCCTCTCCCTGGTTGTATTGTATTGGGTTCCGTTCCATACCACATACCCTTCAGTCCCCCCAAGGAAAATCCTGGTCCCAAGGCCAATGGTCCGTAGGTAGGGGTCGTTCAACAGGGGGCTTAGCTCTCCGCTGGTAGAATAGGTAACGTTACTGAACTTGGGAAGCAGGGTTCCCATATAGGTGTACTTGATCTTGTTGGTGCTGTTGGTTGCAGCTGCATAGTTCTGATAGGCATTACGGGGGTTGAAAAGATAAAACTCGTTGAGTCCATCCTTGTTGATCCAGGTATCTATTTCCCGCGTAGGATAACAGTCAGTGCCTTTTCCCCTGGCAAACAGGCGCACATCCTTGCCCCCAATGAGGTCCTCAATGACATTCGCTCCCCCATAGGTAGGGTCGAACTTCGACTCTGCGGTAGCCCCAATAAGGGTATCCACAGCAGCAAGTCCCTCATAGGCGTGTACCCCGTTGAGAGTAATTTCCTCCATCCTGATACCTGGGGACCAGTGACCAAAATTTATTACTGCAGAAGAGGAGCACATAGGGCCAAAGGTGGCTGTGGTGACGACATCTACTTTTTCAGCAAGCTCTTCTATGTCAGTCTTTGTGGCCATGAGGGAAAACTCCTCGGCTGTGACCACCACAACCTTCCCCCGCCTGATCTTCTCGTTAATCTGTACAACTGTTTTTGCCATGAGAACTCCTACACCCTAACGGGAATGAGATGGTAGGAAGGTACCTCATACGGATGGGAGCGTTTCAACGCTTCTATCACTAAAGAGGCATCTTCTTCCTTAACCACCAATTCTATCCGCCACTCCTCTACTTGTGCAAGTTCTTCCCTCTCCCCGAGAAAGGGATTACTTGATAAAGAGGGCAGAAATTGCCCAAAACCCTTAGTTTGCCAACAACATTGGTCATATCCCCCCATCGAACCTGCACCGGCAGCGAACAATGCGCTCTTCACCGATTCCAGATGGCTTTCTGGCAGATAACAGACAAGTACATACATCTTTTCTCTCCTGTGTTTTCGTCCTATGATAGGACAATGGTAAAACTTCTCATCTTCCTCGGCAACCCTGGAAAAATCTATGAAAAAAGTCGGCATAATGTCGGCTGGCTCTTTTGTGACCACACCTATCCTTCGGTGATGTGGTCCAAGAAATTTCATGCACAGGTTGCAACTGACGGACAGTACAAACTGCTCAGACCCCAGACCTTCATGAACGAGAGCGGAAAGGCAGTGCGTGCCTGCTGCGATTTCTACAATTTCAAGAGCGAAGAAATCTTAGTTGTCCATGATGACCTTGAGCTCCCCTTCGGAACCATCAGGCTGCAAAAAGGAGGGGGGCTTGCAGGGCACAACGGGCTCAAGTCCATCAAGAGCCACCTGGGAGATGATGGCTTCTTTCGCCTCCGATTCGGTATCGGAAGACCCCAGAGAGGAAGTGTTGCCTCCTATGTGCTGCTCCCTTTTTCCAAGGAAGAGTCACCCCTGCTTCCCTTGTTGTTCGACAAGGCTAAAAATCTGCTTAGAGAAGATGAATATACACTTCCAGTAACAAATATATTAGTCTAACAGCACGTCTTTCCCAAGAATGGGTGTAAGCCGAAAATGGATTTTTCCTCCTACCTTAAATACGGTGGGTAAATCCGGTCAATTTATAGCTAGATTTTGT
>JAEINL010000028.1 GCA_016342655.1 Sphaerochaeta sp.
AAGCAGGTCAGGGATTTCTATCAGGAGCTGAAGGTGAAAGTGCCATCTTCACTAAACCTGAAGGAGTTCAAGGCTGAGACCCTAAAACTGAAAGCTAACGTGTCAAAAAAATGAACTGATTTATGGTTCTCCTTTTGAGTTTATCGTAGGTTCATTGCATAGTATTAGGCACTCATAAATTGTAAGTTATAGACTAAGCTGTTATAGATATTTCTCCAGCGTCTTACGCACAGCCCCCTTTGAGGCGACTAATTCGGTGAAATAGGTTTCGATTAGAGAGGCCATGTCATTTGCATAGAAGTCTGCGCCACATATGTTCAAGTCGCCGAGAATTGGTCTCAGTTGCTCAGTGAAGGGGCCCTTGTCGCCAAGTTTGATGGCCTTCACATGGGGTACAACATCACCAAGACGAGGGTCGGGGCTAAGCGTGTACGCTTTCCCTGCATCGTCAAAACCCATCAGGTAGCGGATCCAGCCGGCAAACACGAGAGGGATGATTTTCAGGTCAGCAACATTAAGCTTGTCGTTGGCCATATAGGTTTTTATTGTCTCACCAAAGCGAATGGCAAGTTTCTGGGATGTATCAGTTGCGATGCGCTGGGGGCTGTCGGGCATGAACGGGTTGGGGAACCTCATCGTGAGCACTTCCCCGATGAACTGCTTGGGGTCGAGGATCTTTGGATCGACTACGACAGGCATCCCTTCGGTGTACCCGATGGTATGCACCATCTTGTTCAGCAGGGGGTCCTTCATCTCATCAGAGATGAGGGTGTAGCCGAGCAGGCATCCATAGATGGCCAAGGCGGTATGCAAGGGATTCAGACAGGTGGTGACTTTCATCCGTTCAACCTTGTTTACCGTATCACGGTCAGTGAAGAAGACCCCGGTCTCTTCCAAGGCAGGTCTTCCGTTGGGGAAGGAGTCTTCGATGAACAGGTATTGGCACTCTTCAGCATTGACGAAGGGGGCGATGTAGGTGTTCTTGTCGGTGACTACCAGGGTGGTGTCTTCGAATCCGTCCTTCTGGAGCATTTTCTGCACATCGGAGTCGGGACGTGGGGTGATCTTATCGATCATGGACCAGGGGAAGGCTACCGACTGTTCAAGGTATGCGACAAAGCCTTTCTCAACCAGGCCATTATTTTCCCAAGCCTGGGCAATGGTCAGCACTGAGCTGTGCAGCTTTTCCCCATTATGGGAGCAGTTGTCCATGCTCACCAGGGCAAGCTTCTCTTTACCTGCAAGGTAGCGTTCATACACCAGAGCGGTAAGCTTGGAAAGGAACATGGAGGGCTTTGCAGGGCCATTGGCCAGGTCTGCTGCCATAGCGGGGTAGAACTCTCCGTTACCCCCTTTCAGGGAGTACCCTTTTTCGGTGATGGTGAAGCTCACCATCTGAAGCGATGCCTTGCAAAAGGTCTCTTTGAAGAAGTTCCACTCTGTTTCAAACTGAGGGTCACACTTGTAGGCAGCCGCTACTGATCCTACAACCTTCTTTTCGATGGTTCCGTCACTTTTTAGGGTAACCAGGAGGGTGAGGTTGTCATGTTTTGCATAGATCTCGTCAATGATCTGGTAATCGAAGCCCTCTCCGACGATGATTCCGGTCTCTGTCTTCTTCTCTTCCAACAGAGTCTGCTGCAGGGCAGCAGGAAAGCCGCGGAAGATGTTTCCAGCCCCAAAGTGAACCCAGGTTGGGTTCTGCATTGTATTGGTGATCATCTCTTGTCGGTCGAAGGAGGGAAGGGTAAAGCCCTTCTCTTCCCATGGTGTTTTGTGTTGTAGGGCTTGTGCTGTCAGCTTCATGATAGCTCCTTTGCATAGGGGTTTCGCGTATAGAAAGGTTGGGAGGGTGCTTTTCAGTGTAGATAGTAATGACCTTCCGTACTGCTGACTCCTCGTAGTTTTTCCGGAGGAATCTCTCCTCATTGACCTGTTTGAGGTCGATGAGGGGGATTTGGGTTTTCCCTTGGGAGAAGATGTCTGTCAGATTGTCTCTGCAGAGTCACATCAAGACTTCTGGGATGGGTGAGTAGCAAACAATTCGTTTCATACCCGATCTGAGTCGTAAAAAAAGTATTTCATAACGAAGGGCCTGATAAATCTCTTCCGAAGCGGTCACTCGGACGATATGTGCCATGTTATTTCCTTGTAGCGTTCTTATCGATAGCCTCATGCAAGCCAAGAATATAGGAAGCCCCAATTGCGCGGTCATAGAGTCCATATGCAGGCATTGCAACTTCATCCCAGATCATTCGGCCATGGTCAGGGCGAACTGGTCCTTCAAAACCGGTCTCGTACAGGGCCTTCACGATCTCATAGAGGTCAAAGGATCCTTCGCTTGAGAGGTGTGCTGTTTCTTCAAAGACTCCAGGCTCAATGTGATGCAGGTTTCTCACGTGTGCGAAATGGATTCTGCCGGGAAGGGCCCTAATCATGCCTGGAAGGTCGTTCTCAGGGTTGGTACCGAAAGACCCTGCACAGAAGGTCAACCCGTTGAATGGTGCATCGACAGCCTTCATTACCTTGAGAACCTTTTCCTTGCTGGTGATGATGCGTGGCAGGTTGAATATAGGCCAGGCGGGGTCATCGGGATGGATGGCCATCTTGATGCCGTATTTTTCACAGGTAGGTTGGATAGCCTTCAGGAAGTAGATGAGGTTGTCAAAGAGCTTGTTTTCGGTCACATCTTTATAGGCTTCGAAGAGTTCCTTTATCTTCGCAAGGCGCTCAGGCTCCCAGCCTGGCATGACATATCCGCCAAATCTATCATTGGATTGGTTGAAAAAGGTATCACGATCGATGCTGTCAATAATTTTCTGGTCATAGGCGAATACTGTAGACCCGTCGCTAAGCATCTTGGCAAGGTCGGTACGAGTCCAGTCGAAAACAGGCATGAAGTTATAACAGACAGTGGTGATGCCCGCTTTAGCAAGGTTCTCGAGGCTGGTGATGTAGTTCGCAATGTACTTGTCACGGTCAGGGCTACCGATCTTGATGGAGTCATGCACGTTGACGCTTTCAATGCCGAAAATCTTGAGGTCCTCTGCCTCTACTTCTGCCTTGAGGGCCTCGATCCTGTCCAAAGGCCAGACTTCTCCTGCAGGGATGTCATAGAGCATCGTGATGACGCCCTTCACCCCAGGAATTTGTCTGATCTGCTTAAGGGTTACTGTATCAAATTTTGAGCCGTACCAACGTAAAGTCATATTCATAGGGGAATCCTCCAAAGGTTTTTTATCGTTTTATTCTAACATACTAATATATTAGTAGCAAGAAAAAAATATTCACCTTTGAGTCTCCCTTATTAGGACGTACGCATCAAACGTTTCTTGACACAAGTAAAACTAAGTGAGTTTTCTTTATGAAGCCCTCTGTCAGTTTGTTTCTTGCTGTTGTTTAGTTTTTTGAGGTTTGTCGTTGAAATGGAGTTGCCCCAAGACATTCCCGGAAATCCTTTTCTCCGATGGCTTTTAATTTGTCTAGGATCTTACCTTTCGAAAAGAAAAGCAAGGAAAAAGCGTACTCCACTTAAACAATGAAGTTTGTCCTATTTTTTTATCTTGTTTGTATGCTTGCACCACAACATGTTGTCATTTTTTTCAACTGTATGATGCATAACTTTTGGGGTTTCTTAATGCAAACGAAACGAATCCCTTATCGTCGGTCTCCCATGATGAGCATGGAAGAGGGCCTGTCCAAAAGCAGGGTACAATCTTCCTTGTATCGCAGCATGGCACAGGGGGCAAAGACTGAAACCTGGTCATACATGCACATGGCCACTGAGCGAGCCTTTCTCTGATCCGGAACAGCACATACAATGGTCTTCGCCTTCAGTATTTGCTGTAGTGACATGGAGATTGCCTGAGTCGGAACCTCTTCAAGGGAGGTGAACCAACCTTCGCGTACCTGCTGTTTCCTGTTTCTGTTCTCAAGATCCACTATGATATAGGGCTGGTGTGTACGTATGTCGGCAGGGGGGTCGTTAAATGCAATATGGCCGTTCTCGCCAATGGCCAAAAGAAGCAAATCTATGGACTTGTTCTCTATCAGGGAGTTAAGCCTTTGCACTTCGGCCTTGAGATCCTCGCTATCACCTTGGATGGGGTGGAAGGTCTCGACTTTCTGCACTTTGTTAAAAAAATGGATTTGTAGGTAGCCTCTGATGCTTGCCTTATGATCTGTCGTGAGGCCGACGTACTCATCAAGATGAAATATTTCAACTTTTTCCCAGGGAATAGAGGATTCGACCAGATGCTCATACATGACGAACTGGCTAATGCCAGAGGAAAGTACTACTACTGCCTTTCCCTTTTTCTCAATTGCCGACTGGATTGCCTCTATGCCAAGCTTTGCAGCTTGAAGACCCAGATCCTGCTTATTCTCACAGATTGTTACTCGCATTGCTACTGTATCCTTATCACGCAAGCAGACCGCTGCTTACGTGACAAGGATACAGGTTTCACACTTCTTGTAAAAGGGGGGTTAGAGAAAGGCGCTCTCGGTTGAAGGGTGGCTTTCGTTCCAGGCGTTGGTGTTCAGCTCTATCTGCTTGGAAATGGTGGTGCTGCCCAAGGGGGTGAAGAGCTTGTCCAAGGAGAGGGCTTCCCCCGCTAGGCCTACAATGACGGTGGTGTACCCTTTTCTGGCTGCTTGACGGCAGAAGTGGTCAAAGAGAAAACGGAACAATCCCATTCCACGGTATTCCCTCTTGTTTCCGAAGAAAAGAATTTCCACTGTATGTTCTTCTCGTATTTCATAGGATATAAACCCTGCCAGTTCGCCTTCCCCTGTTCTGGCATAGAGGAATTGGGCCTCCTGCAGGTTTTGGAGCTTTGGTTCTAAGAGCAGCAGAGCATGCCTTTGGGTTGCATTTCCCTTTTGCATTTCTTCACGCAGGGAGGTTTGCAGGGCCAAAATCTCTTCAAGGGGCAGTTCGTCAGATGAGCTGCCAATGACAAAGTCCTCTTGGAGAATGTCATCGGTGAGCTCCTCAGGTTCAAGATCCAATTCGAGCAGTTGCAAGGCCCCATCATGTTCCCTGTACCAGGTGTATACCTCGCTCTTGATCTGTTCGTCCTTGAAGGTGAACCACTCCCTTTCTAGGGAGGGTTGCTCTCCAATGATATCCTTGAACCGTCTGAACACCCCTTTGCCAGCTTGGAGCGCCTCGATCAGCTTACCCTTGTAGATGGGGTTACGCACTTGGTTTGCAAACTTCTCCATGACCAGAAACCCATCCGAGGGTTGCCAGTCTGGGATGTCGATGTAGCGCTCGTCGTCTGTTATTTCCTCTACATTTTCGTCTGTTTCCCATTCCAGCATACGCCTTTCCTGATCAGAAACGACTTCCCCTGTGCTCAAGTCGAGGTAGTAGGTGTCGCTCTGGTCTTCCATGGCGAATAGTATGGTATCAAGGAGGAATTCTGTGAGCAAAGGGAGTTGTAACCGGGTTTTTTCACTGTCCATGGGGTAAAGTGTACTATGCAATCTATGGTTTGGCTATAGTGGGAAAGTGCCAGTAACCTTGACATTAGCGCAAAAAGATACGATATTATGGGGGTAATCCAGATATCATATTAGGAGTGTATTCATGAGCATTATTGAATTTATCGAAGCCAGGGAAATCCTTGACTCACGTGGTAACCCCACCGTTGAAGTAGACGTTATTCTTGAGGATGGCTCCATGGGTCGCGCAGCAGTACCCTCTGGTGCCTCTACTGGTGTACACGAAGCTGTAGAACTTCGTGACGGCGACAAGAAGCGCTTCATGGGCAAAGGTGTACTGAAGGCCGTTGACAACGTCAACGATGTCATTGCTCCTGAACTTGAAGGAATGGATGCTCTTGACCAGGTAGCCATTGACCGTGCCATGATCGCACTTGACGGAACCCCAAATAAGGCAAAGCTTGGTGCTAATGCAATCCTTGGAGTATCCATGGCAGTTGCCCGTGCAGCAGCTGATTTCCTTGGACTGCCCCTGTACAAGTATCTTGGTGCCTATCACTCCTGTGTCCTGCCTGTTCCGATGGCTAACATCCTCAACGGCGGAGCCCACAGCGATAATAAGGTTGATTTCCAGGAGTTCATGGTAATGCCCATTGGTGCTTCCTCCATCCACGAGGGACTCCGCTGGACCACAGAGGTATTCCACAACCTGAAGGCAGTCCTGAAAGGCAGAAAATATAACACCGGCGTCGGTGATGAAGGTGGGTTCGCTCCCGACCTCCAGTCAAATGAAGAGGCCCTCGAGGTCATTATGGAAGCTATCAAGAACGCTGGGTATACCACCGGTCGCGATGGGGACTTCATGATTGCCCTTGACCCCGCTGTTTCTGAAATCTACGACTCCAAGACCAAGACCTATACCCTCAAATGGACCACTGGCGAAAAACTTACCAGCGTCCAGATGGTAGACATGTGGGAAGACTGGTGCAATCGTTATCCTATCATCTCCATTGAAGATGGCATGGATGAGGATGACTGGGAAGGTTGGAAGATGCTCACCGATCGCATTGGCGACAAGGTGCAGCTCGTAGGTGATGACCTCTTTGTAACCAATGTTGACCGCCTGAAGATGGGTCTTGAGAAGAAAGTTGCAAACTCCATTCTCATCAAGGTTAACCAGATTGGTACCCTTACCGAGACCTTTGAGGCAATTGACCTTGCCAAGCGCAACGGCTATACCGCCATTGTTTCCCACCGTTCTGGTGAGACTGAGGACAACTTCATTGCTGACCTCGTAGTCGCACTCGAGACTGGGCAGATCAAGACCGGTAGCATGAGCCGTTCTGACCGCATGGCCAAGTACAACCAGCTGATGCGCATTGAGGACTACCTCGGTGATACTGCCAAGTATGCTGGTCGTGACGCTTTCCGCGTTCTCTAAGCGTAAGGACATCCTAGTGTCCAGTTTAGTTTGTTCGGTTTGAGTACAATAGTAGTGATTTTCAGGAGGGCCTTCGCTTGCGAGGGCCCTCCTTCTCTGTTTGCACAAAAGAACCAAATCCTATTCCGTAGGAACATACCTTAACAAGAATTAGAGGGGTCTCCACTCTGTACCAAGGAGTTCCGGTGGTTTAGCATGGATGGTGAACCATAAAGGAGATACCCTTGAGCCAGAAGAATACGAACGAGAAAAGGAATGTGACAGATAAAGAGCATCATCTGCTGTTCAATACCATTGCCCCAATATATGGCCTGTTCTTCAACAGGCAAAAAAGAAAGTTCTCTGAAGTCCTGGATCGTGTACAGCCAGAACTCGACCTCACACGCTTCTCGACAATCCTGGATGTAGGGTGTGGGACAGGAGCACTCTGTTCGGTACTCCATCAGAAAGGTCTTGGGGTGACAGGCATAGATCCTGCTGCGAGGATGCTCTCAATAGCGAAGCACAAGACCAAGGCTCAAGATATCAATCTGATGCAGGCTAACGCCCTTGAAGGGCTACCCTTCGAAAAGAACTCTTTTGACATTGCAATCGCCTCCTATGTTGCCCATGGGCTTGCCCCTGAAGAGCGCAAGAGCCTCTACAAGGAGATGGGTAGGGTGGCCAAAGAATATGTGGTCATCTACGACTATAACCAGAAGCGATCAAAACTGACCTCCCTGATCGAGTGGATGGAGAGGGGTGACTACTTCCGTTTCATCAGGAATGCAGAGAAGGAAATGAAAGGATGCGTTACGGAAATGAAGGCATGTTTTTCTGAGGTACGGGTTATCAACGCTGATGTGCGAGCATCCTGGTATATCTGCACGCCTTTATTGGATCAAGATATCTGATTCCCGTACAGCAGAACATCCCTCCATCATTTCTGCTGGAGGGAGTACGCTCTTCATCTAGAGAGTATAGTGAAGTCCAACGCTCAGTTGGTGGTCTGCTACCATCGGTTTGGCTTCATTGCCCTTGTTCCAGACAAAGGGCATGTCTATGTGTCCTAGTCAATATCTTGCTCGATCATTGTGGTGCAGTTCAGGGAGCATTTGACAGTAGTGAAAAGAGCTTACAGAAATGCTGGTCACGTACCAATAAACCATATTTCCCACTTAGGGAATATGGTCAAAAGTAGTTTAGGTTCCTAAAGATGGAAAAATCGTCGTTGTATATTCTCTGCTCATTGTTTTCCTCTGTTTGTCTCCAGCTATTGGTTCTAGAGCGGGGATTCGTTGCCTACTTGTACACATATGCTACCTGCCCCACTGGTATGGGATGCTTGCAACTATGTAGTTATGGCAACAGCTATACAGTGGTAATGTGAAATATCGACAATCGGATATTGCAGTAACAACATTCCTGCATTATGTATTGACTTCAGCAATATGAGGGTATATATTTCAGTAACAATGTTACTGTTGTATGGAGGAAAAGTTGCGTAGTAAGCTTCATGAATTGGCAACTGTGCAAATGGGTTATTCCTTCAGATCTCGTCTTGAAACTTCTGAAGGTGGCGGACTTGCGGTTATTCAGATGAGGGATCTAATGGATAATAATACAGTTAACTGTGATGATTTGGTAAGAATTGATATGGAATCAATGAAAGGCCACCATTTTGCAAAAAGAGGTGATCTTGTATTTAGGGCTCGTGGGTCCCTGAACACATCAGCGATTCTTCTTGATGACCCAGGCAAAGCAGTTGTCTCAGCTCCTTTATTAAGAATTAGGGTGAAGAAACCTGATAAGATTTTACCCGAGTATCTGAATTGGTACATCAGTCAACGAGATGCACAGATATTTCTGACAAGCAGGGCCGAGGGAACGTTTCTGAAAATGATCAGCAAGCAGATGGTTGAAAATCTAGAGATAGCGTTACCAAGTATTGATAGACAAAAAATTATCATAGAACTTGCCACACTATCTGCTAACGAAGAATATTTGCTACATACCTTGACGATTAAGCGTAAACAATATATTGGAGCAAGACTTATGAAAATTGCAAAAGGGGAAATGAATTGAGAACATCGATACATACCAACGGTACCGAAATACCTGTTATCTCGAAGGACAATGGGAATGATTATATCGCATTAATTGAAAATTTCAGAAACAATAACACTGATTTTAAAGGGGGCGAATTCGACTCCTTTAACCATGTAGCAGGATTGACTACTTGTGTTTTGTCAAACCAGAAGTGAATTTTCAGTACAAACTCAGTTGGGTTGGGGGCTGAATTATTATGATGTGGTGACATGTGTCCACATTCAATCAAATGGCAATAGAATAGAAAACGTCACTTACGGGAAGTTGGGAATTACAACTACAGTTAACAGGAGAACATAAATGAACAAGATTGATCAGAAAGATATTAACAATGCAGCATGGGCAGCATGTGACACCTTCCGTGGTGTTGTTGATCCGGCGCAGTACAAAGACTACATCCTCGTGATGCTATTTTTGAAATATATCTCAGATGTATGGCAGGACCATTACGAAGAGTATCAGAATCAGCATGGTGATGATGATATTCGTATTCGGCGTAAGCTCGAACGTGAACGTTTTGTTCTCCCTGTTGTAATACTTACTGGAAAAAGTGATGAAACCGGCGAGGAAGTGGTTCTGGATGAATTTCCTGCAACTTACTACAGCCTATATGAACGTCGTTCCGCTGCCAACATCGGTGAGCTGATCAACATCGTGCTCGATCATATTGAAGAGAGTAACAGGAGCAAACTTGAAGGAGTGTTCCGCAATATTGATTTTAACAGCGAATCCAATCTTGGACGGACAAAAGACCGCAATAAACGCCTTAAAACCTTGCTTGAAGATTTTAACAAACCGCAGCTCAGTATGAAGCCCAGCCGCGTTTCTGAGGATGTGATAGGTAATACCTATATCTACTTGATTGAGCGTTTTGCTTCCGATTCGGGAAAGAAGGCCGGTGAGTTCTTTACCCCACTGAAGGTGACTGAGCTGGTGGCCAAGTTGGCTGGCCCGAGATCAGGAGATCGTATTTGTGATCCAGCCTGTGGGTCAGGTGGACTATTGATTCAAGCCGCCAAAGAGGTTGCAAACCATGCAGTTAGTGAACAAGAGAAGCGCAACTTTGCTCTCTTTGGACAGGAGTCCAACGGTAGCACCTGGGCGCTTTGTCGTATGAACATGTTCCTGCATAGCTTTGACAGTGCCCGTGTGGAATGGTGTGATACTCTAAACAGTCCATTGCTTGTAGAAAATGATCGGCTTATGAAATTCAACTGCGTGGTAGCAAATCCTCCATTCTCACTAGATAAATGGGGAGCTGAAAATGCTGAGAGTGATCAGTATAATCGCTTTTGGCGTGGAATCCCTCCAAAAAGCAAGGGGGATTGGGCCTTCATCAGCCATATGGTGGAGATAGCCCTTGAAAAACAAGGCCGTGTTGCTGTCGTGGTTCCTCATGGAGTGCTGTTTCGTGGAGCTGCCGAAGGTCGTATCCGCCGAAAAATGATCGAAGAAAATCTACTTGATGTTGTCATCGGGCTTCCTGGCAACCTTTTCCCGACCACTAATATTCCTGTGGCGATTCTGGTCTTTGACCGTTCTCGTGAAAAAGGTGGTGTCAGAGAAGGATGTAAAAATGTGTTATTTGTCGATGCCAGTCGCGAGTTTGTCTCTGGTAAAAACATGAATACACTTTCAGAAGCGCATATTGAGAAGATCATGGAGACTTGCATTGCGCGAACCGAAGAAGATAAATATGCCCATGTAGCTGAATTTGCCGAGATCAAGGAAAACGACTTCAATCTCAATATCCCCCGCTATGTGGACACGTTTGAGGAAGAAGAGGAAATAGACATCGATGCTTTGCAGGTAGAAATTGACGCTCTGGAAAAAGAACTGGCAGAAGTGCGTGCGAAGATGGCTGAGAAGCTTAAGGTGATTCAGAGATGAAGCAAATGCATAATATCCCCAAAGGATGGAAATATTTAAAACTCATGAACTTAGTAACTCAAGATATAAAAAATGGATACTCTCCAAATTGTCCAGATGAACCTAATGGTAGCTGGATATTGAGTTTAGGGAATATAACTGAGAATGGCTTAGACCAATCTCAGACTAAACCAGCTCCCATGAATGATGACAGAGTGAAAGATTTTTTGTTGGAACCCGGCGATTTTTTAATAAGTCGGTCTAATACGTTAGATAAAGTTGGGAGAACAGTTCTCTTTAGAGGTGAAATTGAAAACTGTTCTTATCCTGACTTACTCATGAGGTTCCGTGTTGATGAGACTCAAGTTATAAATGAATATTTGGAAGGATATTTAAAAAGCTCCATAGTTAGGAAGTACATCCAAGCATGCGCATCTGGGACCAGCCAGAGTATGGTGAAAATCAATAAGACTGTGGTCGAAAAAATACCTGTAGTTTTACCTCCCCGTCCTGAACAGAAAGCCATTGCCAATCTGTTTTCAACATGGGATGAGGCCATCGAAAGAACCGAACGGATGATAATAAAGAAACAACAACTTTATGAAGCACAGCTTTCAAAGCGCCTTTATTTAGACGTTTCGGAACGAATTAGTCTGAAAAAATGTTTGAAAGAAATTTCGAGCAGAAACAGGGATTTTTCAATCACTCAGGTGTTGAGTGTCACAAATTCGAAAGGGTTTGTGCGCCCGGAAGACCAGTTCAATAGACAGGTTGCAAGTGATAACCTGTCAAATTACAAAATTGTTTCTAAGGGTGAATATGCATACAACCCATCACGAATAAATGTTGGTTCGATCGCAAGGTTAGATGATTGGGATTTAGGTGTATTAAGCCCAATGTACACCGTTTTTGAGATTAATAAGTCGTCAGAGTTACATACCGATCTTTTTCTCCATTGGTTAAATTCTCGGGAGGCTAGGATACGAATAAAGTTAAGTTCTCAAGGTAGTGTAAGAGAAACAGTGTCTTTCGATGATTTCTGTGCAATTGGGTTTCCGAAGATTGATTTCAAAGAACAGGAAGCACTTGCGGAGTATTTCAATTTGATATTATCAGAAATTGATTTTTTCAAAGCTTTATTAGAAAAATATAAAACCCAAAAACGCGGCCTAATGCAGAAGATGCTCACAGGAGAATGGCGAATAAAACCGGATATCATTAACCACTATATGGAGGCGTAATCATGGCTAAAGGCAAGAATCAGCACGTTGTAAAACATCCCGATGGTTGGGCGGTCAAGGGCGCCGGTAACAGTAAGGCGACCAAGGTGACACACACGCAGTCCCAGGCTATTTATGTAGCAGAGAATATTGCTCGAAACCAAAAAACCGATACCAAAATTCATGGGGTAGATGGAAAGATCCGATCTGGCAACAGCTACGGAAATGACCTGTGCCCACCTAAGGATAAGAAATAAGGAGACTGCATGGGTAAGACTTTCAGAATATTGAGCATTGATGGTGGCGGGATTCGAGGGATTTTTCCCGCCCATATCCTTCGGTGTATCGAAGAACGTTTAAAGATTGATCTCTTCGACACGTTCGACATGATTGCCGGAACAAGCACCGGATCGATCATCGCTGCCGGAGTGGCCACGGGTGTCTCTGCGGCTGACATTGTGGCAATGTATAAAGAACATGGCGCAGGAATATTTCGTAAAAAACGGTTTTTCTTGCCCGTGAAAAGTATTCAGCCTATGTTCGACAGTATCTACGATTCCCAATATTTGGAAGATGTGCTTATAGAGGTATTTCAGGATAAACGTCTGGGTGATATTAAAAAACCACTACTGCTTCCCTCCACCGATATTGGCAATGGTTGTGTGCATATTCTGAAGTCTGGCTACTCTAAGGATTTTACCCGTGATAAATACGTGCTGGTCAAAGACGCGGTATTAGCATCATGTTCGGCACCGACTTATTTCAATCCTCATAAACTGGATCATTATCTCCTCGCAGATGGCGGGCTCTGGGCAAACAACCCTGCGTTGGCTGCGGTGATTGACGCCCAGAAGCGCCTTGAGATTGCTCAGGACGATATACAAATCCTATCAGTCGGTACAGGCCATTCCAAAACCATGTACGGCACGAACACCGCGCATAAATGGGGACTGATCAATGGATGGAAACACAAAGAATTCATCAGCTTCGTTTTGTCTCTGCAGAGTCAGAGTGCCTTGAACTACCTAAAACTCATGCTCCGCCCCGGGCAAATCAAACGGGTTGATTTTGAATCTGACCTTCCGATGCCGCTGGATGACGTGTCCACCTTGGACGACCTCATCTCCAAAGCGGATCATAAATTTTCACATGAATCAGAGTCAATAAGGACTTTTATTCAAAATGGAGGTTTTGCAGATGAATAGGATCGTTACAAGAGAAGAGGCTCTCCGAAACGCAGCAGTGAAACTTGACATCTCACCATCGAAGTACAAACAGGCTATGGTGCGTTTTGAATCCATGAAGTCCTATCTGCTGGATGGTGAATATGATGGCACTACTGCTGAGCCTGAAATTTACCTGCAGGGATCCTTCAAACTCGGGACAGAGATACGGCCTTATAAAGACAGTAAGGACGGAGATTATGATATCGACATTGTTTGCCGGTTGGAACATGAAAAAGAAACCACAACGCCGAAAACAGTAAAGCATCAGGTTGGGAATCACCTGAAGACGCATGGCACCTATGCGAAGATGCTTGATGATGAAGGAAAACGCTGCTGGACACTGAATTACTCTGAGCAGGACAGCGTTGGCTTTCACATGGATATTCTTCCATCGGTTCAGGAAAGCTGGAATACCTTCAGGGAATTTTACTGGTATCGCAGTGCCATTGCCGTGACGAATAGAAGCAGTGACAACGGTTCTTATGACTGGTCGCCCAGCAATCCCAAAGATTTTGCAGAATGGTTTTACAATAAAAACAAAGCGGCTTTTGAGATTGTTAAGCAGATGCAGAAACAGATCCTCTTTGAAAATCACCGTCAGGAGGGATTATTTATCAACAGGGATGCTGTTCCAGATATTCATGTAAAGACGCCGTTGCAACGGGCTATTCAGTTGTTGAAAAGGCATAGAGATATTCGTTTCTGCACTCAGAAAAACGAAAAATGCAAACCGATATCTATGGTAATTACTGTACTGGCGGCTCAGATCTACAGGAATGAATCAACCATTTATGAAACGTTAAAAAATTTTATTGACAACTTATCTCGACATTCCGACCAAATGCAGCCGACTTTTCTTTTTGATGAAGCAATGGCGGGGTCTTCCTATATGCTAATCACAAGAACGGCAGACGGGAAATGGCAAATCATGAACCCGACCAATCATGGTGAGAACTTTGCTGATAAATGGCATGAAAACGAAAATGGTATTCCTCATGCCAGGGCTAAGGCGTTCTTCCAGTGGGTGGCATGGGCCAAGGATGATTTTCTCAATATCGCAGAGCGGCTTGATGAAGAACACTACACCCGCTCTCTGGTATCACCGGCCAACAACAACAAGATCTTAAGCGTCGCTCAACCCCGAGGATTGACTTTCAACGTCCCTCATCGGCAGAAGCCGTACTGGCCTATCGGTCTGAGCAATTCGGCCCAGATATTGGCAAAATACAAGGCAAATGGGTCGTGGCAAGGGTTCAATTCCGGTGATCCGCTGAACAAACACCTTGACTTGTTGTTCAGTGCCAGTACCAATGTTCCCGCGCCATTTCAGGTCTATTGGCAGGTCGTTAATACCGGCAAGGAAGCTGAAGAAGCCAGACAATTACGGGGAGAGATCGTCTTGTCAAAAACCGCTGGGGTCGGAGGACTTACACAGAAAGAATATACCTCATACACTGGTATTCACTGTGTCGAATGTTTCATAGTGAAAAACAGCGTATGCGTAGCGCGTAGCGGTGAATTTGTAGTGAGCATTGTATGAGTAAAAGCAAACAGAACATCAAGGAAGTCTCCCGTTACATAATAAAAGAGGTTGAATGTGAACTGTGGGCTCGAGCTGCTGGACGTCGCCAGTTCAACGGGTGTAACCGGATACTCTATATGTCGCTGATGACTCAGGAGCAGGTTAATATTTCAGAGAAGGAAGAGAATATTGCTCGTAACCAAAAAATAGACACCAAAATTCATGGTGTAGATGGAAAGATCCGAGCTGGCAACAACTACGGAAATGACCCGTGCCCACCAAAAGATAAAAAGTGAGGAAGGGAATAGATGACTATCGAGATAAAGAACTGTAATAATATTGATTCAGCAACAATTGCTATTGCTGAAGATAAGCTAAACATCAAATTCGCACCCAATGGAACAGGAAAGAGCACAATAGCAAAAGCCATAATACTCGGAACATCTGATAATTCGGATTTGAGTGAACTCATGCCGTTCAAGTTCAGACAGGAAAATATTGAGGGCAAGAAACCGGAGGCCATAGGTCTGAATGACATACAGCATGTTATGTGTTTCAACGAAGAATATGTCAGCCAGATTTTGTTCAAACCAGAAGAAGTGCTTAGCAATAGTTTCGATATCTTGATCAAGACAGATACATATAAGAAAAATGAACGTGAAATGGAAGAGTTGGTTTCAGAGATAAAAAAAATATTCCTCGGGAACCAAGCCCTGGATGAGTTGGTTGATACACTCAAAGAGCTGGGCGACGCCTTTAAGTTAACAAAAACAGGATTGTCAAAGGCATCCTCCGGGATGAAAGGACTTGCTGAAGGGAATAATATTCAGCACATCCCTAAAGGACTTGAATCATATCAGCCTTTTATTCAGAGCAAAGATAGTGTTGGTTGGGTTAAATGGCAAACGGATGGTTATGCTTATGCGGAACTGTCTGACAATTGCCCATTTTGTACTTCACATGCTGTCGACAAGAAGGAACTAATCAAGAAGGTAGGCCAAGAGTATGATAAAAACACAATAAAGAATTTAGTCAAAATCATAGACGTTATAAAACGTCTTGGTAATTACTTCTCAGAAGCTGCACAAGAAAAACTAGCCATAATTATTGAATTGAAGGATGGAATAGAGAAAGAACACGAGGACTTCCTTGTTACTATGAAAAATCAAATTGACAATTTTGTCAGTAAGCTCGAAAAGCTCAAGACGCTTTCTGGATTTCAGTTTAAGGATGGAGAAAAAGTTGCTGAAGTACTTCCATTATTCAAGATTAATTTCTCTTTTTTTGATTTGCTTGATTCTGACAAAACACAAGGTGCTATAAAACCAATTAATGAATCTATAGATAGAATAATAAAGAAAGCTGGACAGTTGCAAGGAAAAATTAATCAGCAAAGAAAAGAAATGCAAAAAGTTGTTAGAGAACATGAAAAAGACATTAATGATTTCCTTGCCTATGCAGGATATCGCTATGCAGTACGTTTTTCAGGTGAAGATGAAAAGGCTCATCTCAAACTAAGACACCTTGATCAAGAAGAATACCTAAGCGGCGGTAATCAGCACCTCAGTTTTGGAGAAAGAAATGCATTTGCGATTGTGTTGTTCATGTACGAATGTCTTTCGAAAAAGCCCGATCTCATAATTCTTGATGATCCCATCTCTTCGTTCGACAAAAATAAAAAATATGCCATCCTTGAAATGCTATTTCGTCGAGATAAAGCCTTATGTCTCAAAAACAAAACCGTATTGATGCTCACACATGATATTGAGCCTATCATTGATACAGTCAAAGCTTTATCCGTCACGTTCAAAAACCAAACTTCAGCATCATTTTTTAAGCTCAAATCTGGTATCATTGAGGAATTGCCCATTCAAAAAAATGATCTCCAAACATTCGCTGAAATCTGTAAGAACTCTCTCCGTGCTGATATGGATAGTATCATTAAGCTACTCTATCTACGGAGATCTTTCGAGATAACTGAAGAAAAAGGTGATGCTTATCAGGTGCTTTCCAACTTATTGCACAAGGGTAATGGTAAAGCACGTGGTATCGATACCCGAGAGCCAATAGATGATGAAGGTAATTTTCTTGAAATGGACCAGAGTAAGTTTGACAATGGATGTAGTGAAATATCTAAATATCTACATAGATTTTCGTATTCTGAACTTTTGGATCGTATTTGTGATGAAGCAGAAATGAAAAATATATATTTAACATGCACAAATGGATATGAAAAGCTCCAAGTATGTCGGCTTATTGAGCATGAAGAAAAAGATGCGGTTATCGAAAAGTTTATCAAGCAGACATATCATATAGAGAATGAATTTGTCTGTCAGCTTGACCCTGCAAAATTTGATACCATTCCAGAATATATAGTTACTGAATGTGATAAAATTGGTGGAGTTGCCTTATGATCTCTGAATGCCAAAACATCGAAATTAAGCAGTCGTGGCATGATGATTACCTAAAATGGATTTGCGGATTTGCAAATGCACAAGGGGGATGTATATATATTGGCAAGGATGATACAGGCCATATTACTGGTCTAAAAAACGCCAATAAATTGATGGAAGATTTACCGAATAAGATTCGTGATCAGCTGGGACTTATGCCGCATATCAATCTACTACATGAATACGGTAAAGCCTATCTGGAAATTATAGTAGAGCCATCAACTGTACCTATTCCCTTGCGAGGATCCTATTACTGGCGATCAGGTTCGGTAAAGCAAGAGCTGAAAGGCAATGCGCTTACTGAGTTTTTGCTGAAGAAAATAGGCATGACTTGGGATCGGATTGTAGAAGAAAACGCTACGCTAGAAGATATTGATGATGTGACGATTGAGCTCTTCAAAAAAGAAGCAGTTAAGGCCGGTCGACTGTCGGATATTTCTGATCTTTCTACTAAAGAACTGTTGAAAAAACTACGATTGCTGACTGAAAAGGGTCTAACCAAAGCATCTTTAGTTTTGTTTGGTAAAGACCCCGGCGAGTTTTATCCCAACCTCTTTGTAAAAATCGGTCGTTTTGGTACAAGTGTGGTTGATATGCGCTTTCAGGAGGTTGTAGAAGGGAATTTGTTCCAGATGCTCCATGATGTGATGGAACAGTTAGAAAAAAAGTTTCTGATCAAGCCAGTGCACTTTGAAGGACTGCGTCGAATTGAGGAGTTGGAATATCCCGTTCCTGCTCTGCGTGAAATGCTGCTGAATGCTCTGGTGCACCGAAATTATATGGGAAGTATGACACAGCTTAAAGTTATGGATGACCGACTTTCACTCTGGAATGCCGGAACACTACCAGTTGAATTGACTGTCGAAAAACTATTTTCACTGCATGAGTCCTACCCACGTAACCCGCTGATAGCAGATATTTGCTACAAGGCAGGGTATATAGATTCATGGGGACGAGGCATCAAAAAAATTATGGATACCTGCAAACAAGCTGGATTGCCTGAACCAATCTTTGAGGAACGATCAGGAGGTGTTGCAGTTGAGTTGCTGAAGTTACAAGCTTGCGAAAAAATTGTTTCGGGAGGTGATAGAGATGATTTCGGAACACTTTCGGAAAGAATTCGGAAAGAATTCGGAAGTGAACCTGTTAAGGCATTTGAGATTATATGCAAACACCCAGAGTTCACTGCTGAACAGATTGCAGAAAGATTAGATAAAACACCAAGAACCGCAGAAAACTATATATCCAAACTAAAGAAGGCTGGCTTCATCGTCAGGAGAGGTCCTAAACTCGGTGGATATTGGGAAATAAAGGATTAAGTATGTATGACTTTCCAACTAATGAAAAATTAACAAGCCAGATACCAGCACTCCAACTTCTAGTGATGATGGGATATGAATATATTTCTCCCGAAGAGGCTTTAGCAGAGCGCCAGGGACGACTTTCCAATGTCTTATTAGAAAACATTCTGCGCAATCAGCTCAAAGAGTTAAACAGCATTCGGTTCAAAGGTAGCGAGTTTCTCTTCAGCGAGGAAAATGTGCAATCGGCTATCCAAAAGCTGAAGAATATTAAATATGATGGACTGCTTAAGACGAATGAGGCTATTTACGATCTAATCACGCTCGGAACTGCCATGGAACAAACTATTGAAGGTGATTCAAAAAGCTTTACCATGAACTATATCGACTGGCGTAATCCCAGGGTCAACAAGTTTCATGTAACAGTTGAATACAGTGTTGAACGTTCACGAACAACTGAAACCGCACGACCAGATATTGTTCTCTTTGTTAATGGTATTCCTTTCTGCATTATTGAGTGTAAAGCACCACAGATTGAAGTGGAACAGGCTGTTTCACAATCGATCAGAAATCAGAATGATGACTATGTCCCGAAACTCTTCATCTACAGCCAGATGGTGCTGGCTTTGAATAAAAACAGCGCCATGTTTGGAACAACAGGAACTGCTGCAAAATTCTGGAGCGTATGGAAAGAGCCTCAGATGAATGACGGTGAATGCGAGTTTATAAAATTAGCTGCAGTAGTCAACCAACCACTGCCCGAGGATATTGTTACCAGAATTTCATCCTCTTTTGATGTTAAGCCGGAGGCTTTATTAGGTAACAGGCTCGTGACTGAACAGGATAAATCTCTGTTCTCTCTTTGCAGACCGGAACGTCTTCTTGAATTAGTGTGGAAGTTTACCGTGTTTGATGGGGGAATCAAAAAGATTGCCCGTTATCAACAGTATTTCGTCATCAAGTCTACCCTGAATCGAGTAAAGCATTTTGATAACAACAATTCGCGTAAAGGTGGCATGATTTGGCATACCCAGGGATCAGGAAAGTCGTTAACAATGGTGATGCTCGCCCGGAATCTGGCTTTAGATCCAGAAATATTGAATCCGAGAATAGTTCTTGTGACAGATCGTGACGATCTCGATAAGCAGCTTGGAAATACCTTTGTAGCCTGTGGTCTTGAAGCAAACCGAGCAACATCAGGAAGAAATCTGTTGGAGTTGATTACAGAAAAGAAATCAGGAATTATCACTACCCTCATTCATAAGTTTGATAAAGCTTTTACAATAAAGAAATATCAGGACCCTTCATCCAATATTTTTGTTCTGGTGGATGAGAGCCACCGTACTCAATTTGGTTCCTTTTCCGCTCGGATGAAACAGATGTTTCCCCATGCCTGTTACTTAGGTTTTACTGGGACACCGCTTTTAAAGAAGGAAAAGAACAACTTCACCAAATTTGGTGAACTGTTAGAACCCCATTATTCCATTACACAAGCAGTTGAAGATGGCGCAGTGGTTCCTCTTTTATATGAGGGACGTCACGTCGAGATGACACAAAACAAAGAAGCTGTTGATTTGTGGTTTGAACGGCACACACAAGGATTGACCAAAGAGCAGCAGGCTGACTTGAAACGGAAATATGCACGAGCAGAAATGTTGAATAAAGCCGATCAGGTCATATACATGAGAGCTTTTGACATCAGCGAGCATTTTCGATCGAACTGGCAGGGAACAGGATTCAAGGCACAGCTGGTGGCCCCCAATAAAGCATCTGCGCTCAAGTACAACGCATATCTGAATGAGATAGGTCTTGTCAGTTCCGATGTTGTTATCTCGCCTCCGGATATGCGTGAAGGTTATGAAGAGACCGATGATGAGCCAACGGATGAGGTCGTAAAATTCTGGCAAAAGATGATAAAGCGCTATGGTAGTGAAGAAGAATACACAAAGCAGCTCATCAACCAGTTTAAACACGGCAATGAACCTGAAATATTGATTGTTGTTAGCAAGCTGTTAACAGGTTTTGATGCACCAAGAAACGTTGCTCTCTACTTATGCAGAATGCTTAAAGAGCACACACTGCTTCAGGCAATCGCTCGAGTCAATCGTCTTTATGAGTATAAGGAGTTTGGCATTATTGTCGACTATGCCAGCGTCCTTGGTGAGCTTGACAAAGCGCTTACTATGTACAGTGTGTTTGAAGGGTTTGATGAATCCGATCTGGTCGGCACTCTGACATCCATTACCTGTGAAATTGAAAAACTGCCTGGCCAGTATTCGGATCTTTGGGATATATTCAAAACGGTTAAGCATTCCTACGATGAAGAAGCCTATGAAAAGCTGCTTGCTGATGATGAGCTCAGAGAAGAGTTTTATAGCCGTCTTTCTGAGTTTTCAAAGACGCTTGGTATAGCACTCTCTTCTGAACATTTCTTGATCGAAACAGATGAGCTTACTTTATCCAGGTATAAGGCAGATCTTCGGAAATTCCATTTACTCAAATCATCTGTCAAGCTCCGGTATGCGGAAGCAATTGACTATCGGGATTATGAGCCAAAAATCAAAAAGCTGCTGGATACACACATCCAGGCTAATGAAGTAGTACAGCTCAATGAACCTGTAAACATCTTTGATGATGCATCCTTCATGGAAGTTAAAGAAGACCGAGGGGTGTATGGCAGCAAAAAATCTACCGGGTCAAAAGCTGATACAATTGCACATGCAACGAAGAGGGTTATCACCGAAAATATTGATGAAGATCCTGCATTTTACGAGAAATTTTCAAGGCTGATTCAGCAGGCAATTGAAGATTTCAGGGCTAAGAGAATATCTGATCTGGATTATCTGAGCAAGGTTGTGGATATCCGCAATAAAGTTGTCGGCAAGGTGCATGATACCATACCGGTTAAGCTTTTTGGGAATGAAGATGCCATGGCCTATTTTGGTGTACTTAAGCCTTTTCTTGAAAACTCCGAATTAGGTGAGGAAGTTCTTGAATCTGCTGCAGCTGATACAGCAATTTCTATTTGGGGAATTTTAGAAACACACAAAAAGGTTCACTTCTGGGATGATGAAGACGCTCAGAAACAGGCAGTTAACGAGATTGATGACTACCTCTATGATGAGCTCATGGCAGAAAGAGGGATCAAATTGTCCTTTGATCAGATGGATGACATCATCGAGAAAGTGCTGCACGTGGCAAAGCACAGGAGCCATATATAATGAAGGCATTAATCCACAACAAGAGGCACTCGATTATATACGGGGGGAATACCATTGATTTCAGTCTGTTCTACTGTGATAGAAAAACGATGGAAGTTTCTGTAAACCCTGACTGTACTGTTATCGTAAAAGTACCTCTGCAAACTGATATCACGCTGATAGAAAAGAAAGTTTTTATGCGAAGCCGTTGGATCCTCAAACAACTGAACTATTTCAAACAGTTTATCCCAAAGACTCCTGACCGTTGTTATCTGAACGGCGAGACCCACCTGTATCTTGGAAAGCAATATCGTTTGAAGTTAGCCGAAGGAACGGAAAACTCAGTGAAATTGTCTCGTGGTTTTTTTTATATCACCTGTCGTAGTATGCCAACTCCTGGTGTTGCCAAGAAATTATTGGATCAGTGGTATTTAGAAAAGGCACGACTTCAATTCTTGCAAAGTATGAATCGGATTTGGCAGAAATTTAATGGTCTTGGTATTGAACAGCCAAAACTATCCATAAAACGAATGAAAACAAGATGGGGCAGCCTTTCAGACAAGGGCACTGTTACCCTCAATACAGACCTGATCAGAGCTCCTAAAGAGTGTATTGACTATGTTGTTACCCATGAGCTGTGTCACTTGAAATATCATGATCATAGTCCAGAGTTTTATGCGCTCCTTGACTCTATCATTCCAGGTTGGAAGAAGGTAAAACACAGGCTTGAAGTAACCCTATCCTAAGCCAAAAAGCATATCGAACGTAAATACTATCGGTTCTTTTAGCTTCTTACTATTTTTGCTAGTCTGATTAGGGTTGTATGTTTTCTGGATTCTATAGGTTCTCAAATGTTGTAGCGTTCTGGTACTAGCCCCTGCAAAGGAGTTCTAGAGGGCCTTCCCTTTGGCAACAACTCCATTGCAATCGCCTCCTATGTTGCCCATGGGCTTGCCCCTGAAGAGCGCAAGCGCCTCTACAAGGAGATGGGTAGGGTGGCCAAAGAATATGTGGTCATCTACGACTATAACCAGAAGCGATCAAAACTGACCTCCCTGATCGAGTGGATGGAGAGGGGTGACTACTTCCGTTTCATCAGGAATGCAGAGAAGGAAATGAAAGGATGCGTTACGGAAATGAAGGCATGTTTTTCTGAGGTACGGGTTATCAACGCTGATGTGCGAGCATCCTGGTATATCTGCACGCCTTTATTGGATCAAGATATCTGATTCCCGTACAGCAGAACATCCCTCCATCATTTCTGCTGGAGGGAGTACGCTCTTCATCTAGAGAGTATAGTGAAGTCCAACGCTCAGTTGGTGGTCTGCTACCATCGGTTTGGCTTCATTGCCCTTGTTCCAAACAAAGGGCATGTCGAGATTTCCTGTGAGGGAGAGGTTCTCTGACAGGTTTACCTCTGATGCAAGCTTGATGAGCAAGGTGTACTCTACCAGTCCACCCTCAGTAGAATCAAAGGGATTCTCTGTTGATGGAGTGGAGATTACCGGTTCAGTTCCAGAGTATGAACCCCACTCGCTTGAAAAGTCCATCACTCCATGTGCCATACACAGTGTTTCGATTGAGGTCTTCCACGATCCTGGGATTTCATAGTCCAGCAAGAGATTCCCCACTATGGCATCTCCTCCATAGGGATAGCCCTGTACATACCTGAGGTTAGCCATACTGCCTGCAAGTACTCGTATGATGCCATCGTATCCGACTCCATACTGGCCTGTTGTGGCATCATATTTTTCTCGCAAGTAGAAGAAGGGATCGGTATATACACCTTCCAAGGCCACGCTCAGGATACCTTTTTTCAGGACCGTTTTCTTCTGGATGCCCAAAAGGTAGGCGAAGGCTGTAGGTCTTGCTCCGCTTTCTGGTGGGACAGGCTCTCCAAAGGCAATCTCATCCACACCAAACTGAGCATAGATATTAAGCCCTCTGATAGGGGTGTAGTCCCCTTCAAATACAAGCATTGAGTTGGAGTTTCCCCTGATATACTGGTTATGATAGAACCCTACTGGGTTGAGGAAGCGCAAGTCTATGGAACCAGAGCTACTCTGGTACATCATGGATTCTGTAATGGTAACGTTCGCCTTATCCTTGAGGAATCGGAATTCCACCCGATGAGCCAGGAACATCTTGATGCCATCGGCAAGGATGTCCTGTGTGTTGCCAACTTGGGGGGAAGTGTATAAAGGATCAAGAACTTGTGGATGGGTGAAGAAGGAAGAGAGGAGGGTGTACTTGAAGGAATCAAAGTAGGTGGTGAAGCGCCCGATCTGCTGGTAGGGCATGGTGTTGCTGACAGAGAGGTTGCCGCTCTTACCAGCTCCCCAGCTGATCTTGTCCCTTCCCACTTGCAGGCTCCAGTTGTCTCCTCCTGCACTTGCGAAGGCGCGATAAGGGAAGTTCAAATCGATGGAGGGAAGTCCGTTCGGAGGGACCATAATAATGTTGGTTGTCAGCAATGATTCTCCATAGAGAGGATTTGTCTTCGTATTGGGACTGTCTTCAGATCCTGAAACCTTTCCGAAGTTGTTCATCAGCGAGAGTTCAAAGTAACTGTAAAAATGGTCTGTTGGCCAGGTTTCAAAGCTGAGGTTTCCCAAGGGCCTTCGGTCGGTGTAGTTGTACGACCAGTCGCTCTCGCTGGTAAAATCATCCTTGTTGGTATGGGCATATGCTTCCACGTTTACCTGAAGCCCAACAGCATAGCCAAGGTTGCCTTTTTGTTTGGGCTTTTGAGACAGAAGGGTTGTAGCTTGGTCGTACAGGTCTCGTTCTGCTTGTGTTGGTAGGGCCTTTCTATCGAGCCTATCCAACATCCTTTGTAGCTCATCCTGGCTGTAGGGGCCTGTCGTTGAGGGTAGGGCCATTTGTTGCAGGATGTAGAGGTTGGCAATATACCGGTATACAGGACTTTCCAGAGAAATAATCTTCTGGGAATTTGCAGCTCCCGTGGAAAGGCATAGCAAAAGGGTACAACAAAAAGCCATCAGCTTTTTTTTGGAAGAGTCATGTAATTAGTCTCCTATTTTTATGCATATGTAGCACAAAGTTAGGTTTAGAACAACCCTTTATTGTACCATATACATATAAAAACTGCCTATAGGAGTTATTCCTAGCAGGGTAGTAGCTATCAGGTTATTTTGATGTTGAGTTTTTTCACTTTCTCTACTTTTATGTATTTGCGTTAGGTACGTAGGTATCTGTTTATTGACAGCTGGTTGTGTTTGGCATACGGTGGTGGACACAACAGGTACCTATGTAGGAGAAAAACATGGATATTTTCACACAGAGTGCACAGCCCATGGGGGGATCTCTTCTTGAAGAGGTCAAGCATTTCCTTTTGGAACAGGGGCTTGTCTTTGAAGGGGTTCCTGAATTTACCTCTATCCTTCGTACTGAGGACGACATGATTATCGGTACGGGCTCCCTCGATGGCAATGTGCTCAAATACATTGCTGTACAGAAGAGCCGTCAGGGTGAGGGCTTGCTAGGCCAGATACTTACCACCTTGGTAACCCAAGCTTTCAGCAAGGGGTTACGCAACCTGTTTGTATTCACCAAGCCCCAGAACAAAAGTCTGTTCATACCCTTTGGCTTCTATCCCATTGAAGAGACCTCCAGTGTCCTCTTGATGGAAAACCGTAGGAATGGAATAGCTCGTTATGTTACTGCACTGAAAAAAGAGACTGATGAGGCTGTACTGTCGAGAGGGCTCTCTGTTTCGGGTTTGATCGGGACCATAGTGGTCAACTGTAATCCCTTCACCAAGGGTCACCGCTATCTTCTGGAAAGTTCTGCCAAAAAGTGCTCTCTATTGCATGTTTTTGTTGTTTCCAGCGACAAGAGCGCCTTTCCTACCGAGGTCAGGCTATCCTTGGTTCGTCAGGGTGTCGCCGATATCCCCAATATCGTTGTGCATGAGGCAAGTGACTATCTTGTATCAGTAGCTACTTTCCCATCGTACTTCATCAAGGAACAGCAGAGTTCCGGGCAGTTGAACAGTGAGTTGGATATTGCAATCTTCCTGCACTACATAGCCCCTGCCTTAGGTATAACCTGCCGCTTTGTGGGAACGGAGCCCCTTTGTATGACCACCGCTGCCTACAACCGCCAGATGCAGAAAATGCTTGAGGCAAAGGGAGTGAGCTTTGTTGAGGTCGAGAGGCTCCAAGCAGATGAGCATCCCATCAGTGCCTCGCGGGTACGAGCTCTTATGGGACTGAAAGAGTTTGATAAGCTTGAAGCACTGGTGCCCTCTACTACCTATGCCTTCATCATGTCTGAACGAGGGCAGGTGATTGCCTTTCAGTTGGCAATGGAGAAGGTATAACCCTTTCCCCAGATGGTCTGAATGTAGATTGGCGTTTTGGGAGACGGCTCAATCTTGTTTCGTAGCTTGTTGATGTAGACCATGACTGCATTGTCATCGACTACAGCCTCACCCCAGATCTGCTCGTACAGCGCTTCTTTGGAGAATACCTGGTTGGGATTATCCAGAAACAGTTTCATGAGGATGAGTTCCTTGGCGGAGAGATAGATTTCTTCGTCGTCCTTGTAGAAGCGCATGGTCTTGTTGTCCAGCGAGAAAGGCCCGACCTTGGTAACTTCGTCCTGGGAGCTGTGACCCTGTTTGTTTCGTCGAATCAGAGCCTTGATCTTGGCCCCAAGCACCACAGGATTGAAAGGTTTGTAGATGTAGTTGTCTGCCCCGAGGTCAAGGCCGTAGAGTGCATCGTAGTCCTCGGTCCTTCCGCTGATGATGATTACAGGTGTTGATATCCCTAGGTACCTGATCTGCTTCAGTACCTGAAAGCCATCCATCCCAGGAAGGTTGATGTCGAGCAGGACAAGTTGGAAGGGGGAGGTCTTCAGCAACTTGATAGCATCTTCCCCATTGTTTACGGCAATAGGGATGAGATTATTGCTGGTGATGACCTTGGACATCAACTTGCGTATTGATGTGTCGTCGTCGACAATAAGTACCTTGTCCTGCATCCCATTATCCCTCTTTTTTCTGTTTGACCGTAAGTATACGTGATATATTCCTAGGTAACAATATTTTTAGGAGAAAACCTTGGCCCTGCCTTTCAATGATACCATACGAAAAGATGTGCGAACGTGGCTGCCTTTGATGCTGGTAGCGCTTTGTATCGTCCTTGCCATCATTATCTTGTTTGTCGATATCTTTAAGCACAATGCAACGGTCATGTTTGAGAACAGCAAGGCCAAGCAGATGACCATTGTGAAGAACATAGCAGAAGCCATGGGAGGAGAGATAAACCAGACAGAACAAGGGTTATTTTTCTTTGCTGATTCAAATGATTTTGCACAGGCCTTTTCCTCCTTTACTGAAGAGGGTATTGCGTGGCCCTTGGACAAGCTGGTACTCTCCTACAGCATTTACAATGCCCAGATAATTGAAAATATGGTCATCCACGAAGATTCGTTCCATAATCCCATATGGAGCTTGAAGAATAAGGACTACCACTTCTTAAGTCCTGTCAGTGAGGACTCCTATGCAAAAATTGAGCTCTGGCTGGGAGGAGCGGACTTGCATGAGAGCTATCTCTCCATAACCGTCAAGAACAAAAAGGGCATCTCGATTACTGCCTTGTTGGATTTGAACTTGATGTATGAGCGGATGATTGCACCTGTCAAGTTGGGCGAGAAGGGGTATGCCCTGGTGAAGAATAGTGATGGGGTCATCATCATGTACCATATCAGAGAGCAGATAGGAATCAATGCTGCCACTGAGCGTCAGGCCCTGTATCCTGACATAGAGCTGGAACTGGAAAGTCTTCAGAAGATGATAGAGCACCAGAAGGAGGGGAAAGAGGGGATAGAGGTCTACCAGTCCTACTGGTGGGGTGACGAGCAACTCAAGAAGATTACCAAAATTGCAGCGTACGCACCTATCCACATCGATAATGGGTTTTTTATAGTCAGCGCTGTCATCGACTACAACGAGATCAAGGCGCAGGCCACAGGGGGTATGACAAAAGCGATTATTCTTACCTTGCTGATCTGCCTCACCCTCTTTAGCGTACTGGTCCTGCTCATCTCCGCATACCTCGAAAAGAATGAGATGAAGAGGCGAAATACCTACCTGAACCAGCTTAACAAGACGCTGCTCACCCTCCATGAGAATGAGAAGCTGATCTTTCACCAGCAGCGGCTACAGAACATAGGGACGATGACCAGTGGCATTTCCCATGAGTTCAATAACCTGCTCACCCCCATCATGGGATACTCAGCCCTTATGGTGGAAACCATGGACTCATCCAATCCCTACTATGATGATGCCAAGGAAATTTTGCTTGCTTCGGAGAAGGCAAAAGCCATAATCCAACAAATCCTTGCCCTGGGGAGCCGTACGACCGAAACGGTTTTTGACTATATTAATGCACAGACCCTGATCAGGAATGCCGAAAAGATGCTGACAGGCATACTCTCCCCTAATTGCAAGCTTGAAGTGAGGATCTTAGATAAACACAGTGGCTTCTATTGCAATGAGACCCAGTTGGGCCAGGTCATTCTCAACCTTGTGCTGAATGCAATGGCGGCGATAGGGGGGAAGCAGGGAACCATTGAGCTGGTGTATAGGAGAGTGACCAAAGAGGAGCTTGGGGAGAGCTTCTCCCAGAGTAACTGGGAAGAACTCGATCCTCAGTTCGAGCTTTTCGGGCAAATTTCCATCACCGATGACGGGGAGGGAATGGGGAAAGAGGTGGTTGATACAATATTTGAGCCCTTCTTTACCACAAAAGGAGAGGTCGGTGGGACAGGTTTGGGCCTCTCCATAGTACAAAATATAGTAGCATCCCATAGGGGAGTTGTGACGGTCACCTCAAGGCCTGGCATCGGTTCCAGCTTTACCATAACCTTGCCGTTGGCTGAAGACCTCAAGCTTGAGACCGGTTCAGTGCAAATGACACCCTCCTGGCCTCTGTCTGGTATGGAGGGGTTTTCTCTCCTGTTGGTGGACGACAACCTTTCTGTGCTGAAGGTCCTGCAGAAGAGTCTGAGCCGTCAGGGCATTGAGGTCTTTGCAACGGTAGACCCGTTTGAGGCCTTGGCCCTGCTCAAGGAGAAACATTTTTCCATTCTTATCACTGATGACTACATGAAAGGTATGCATGGTTTGGATTTAGCCATGAAGGCAAAGCTGATTAACCCGCAGATGTATGTAATTCTCCTGACCGGGTTGCTTCGTAGGGAGATTGTAGAGGCGGTACAGGCAACCATCATTGATGAGTATCTGCTCAAACCTGTCTCCTCCTTTGAGTTGTTCTCTTCAATCAGAAAAGCAGAACCCTCAAATCTTAACAAACATTAAGAACTCGTTAATCACCTCTTAAGAATTGACGCCTATACTGAATATAGGGCGACAGTTATAGTCGCTACTGTATTTCGAGGAGGACAATTATGAAAAAATGTAGTATTATTCTGCTGTGTCTCGTCATGGCAGTCCCATTTGCCCTGATGGCAAATGGTAGCACCGAATCCGCAACTGGTGAGAAACAAGTTGAGTATCCAAAAGGGAATTTTGATTTTGTAGCACCATCAGGGGCTGGTGGCGGTTGGGATCTGACGATTCGTACTGTTGCAAAGACTCTTGCCGACACCAAGTTGGTTGGTGTCTCCACGCCTGTGCGTAACGCTCCTGGTGCTGGTGGCGCTGTACATCTTGGGACGCTTCAGACCAAGAAGGGTGATACGAAGACCATTACCGTATACTCTCCCCCCATCATTTTCTTCAATCTGAACGGAACTTCCAAATATGGTTTCCGCGACACAACCCCTCTGGCACGTCTTATCGCTGACTATGCAGCATTCGTGGTAAAGGCCGACTCCCCCTACAAGAGCATCATGGATGTCATGAATGCCCTGAAGAAGGATCCCAAGTCAGTGAAGATTGGTGGTACTTCTGCAGCTGGTTCCATGGACCATGTGCAGTTTCTTATCATTGCCCGTGCTGCTGGCGTAAAGAACCTCAACAAAATCGATTACATCGCCTTTGACAGTGATGGTGCAACCCAGGTTATGGGTGGTCATATCGACCTGTTCTCAACCAGTCTTGCCGATGTTATGGGTCTGGTTACCAGTGGTGACCTTCGTGTACTTGCCCAGACTGCAGACCGCAGAATTGGAACCGGCGCTGCTGCCGAGATTCCGACTTGTATCGAATCAGGCATCAATGAGACTTTCCAGAACTGGCGTGGACTGTTCGGTGCTCCCGAAATGCCCGAATACGCAGTTGCCTACTGGGAGAAGACCCTCTCCGAAATGGTGAAGACTCCTGAATGGAAGGCCGCCCTTACCAAATATGGCTGGGACAACGTCTATCAGAACGGACCTGAATTCGAGAAATTCCTCGTAAAGACTGAAGCCGATTACCAGGTAATCCTGAAAGAGATCGGAATAATCTAGACCGGCTTGTATCATGCCCTGGCCGTATGTGGCCGGGGCATATTTCCCTTTGGAGGAACTTATGAATGTTTCAATGATCATGTCAGTCGTAGTGACTATGATTGGCTTTGTGTATACCCTTTCTACCTTCCTCTTACCGCAGGCAAGGATAGGTGTACCGTACGAACCCAAGATATTCCCAGCAATTCTTGGCATCAGCCTCCTTATATTGGGGACTGTCCTGGTAGTGCAGGAGATTCGCCTGCTAGCTAAGGCGAAGGGCCCTGTGACCAAAGCCTCCTTCATTGGCGAGGAACAGAAGAACATCCTGTTTACCCTGTTGAACGGTTTGCTCTATGCCCTCCTGTTTGATCGGATCGGCTATATATTTGCCACGTTTATCTTTTTGAATATCCAGCTATTCATCTTTAGAGGGAAAAAAACCTGGAAGAGTACTCTCTTGATCTCCCTAATCTTCTCAGTTGTCGCATTCATCCTCTTTAACACCTTGATGGGTGTGTATCTCCCAAAGTCACCACTAGGGTTTATGTAAGGAATACAGTATGAACAGTTTTCAATTATTACTACAAGGCTTTGGGGTTGCTATGCAACCTATGAATATCCTTTTCGTTACCATCGGTGGTGTGCTTGGTACTATAGTAGGTATGCTTCCGGGTTTGGGCCCAGCTACCGGTGTGGCAATTCTTCTGCCTCTGACCTTCTCCCTAGGTCCCATCGGAGCTCTGATCATGATGTGTGGTGTCTATTATGGTGCCATGTACGGCGGATCGCGTGCTTCGATCCTTATCAATACCCCAGGCGACGGTGCTGCCATAGCAGCGACCTTCGACGGCTATCCCCTGAGTTTGCAGGGAAAGGCAGAATCTGCCTTGGCAATATCTGCCATTGCATCTTTCATCGGCGGTTCCATTGCAACGGTCTTCATTGCCTTGCTCGCCTTGCCTGTTGCCCGTTTCGCCATCAGGTTCGGGTCGGCGGAGTACTTCCTGCTCTATGTGTTTGCCCTGAGTGCCACAGCCTCCATGTCGGATGGGAAAAGGCTCAAGGGCTTCCTCTCGATGATCATAGGTCTGATGGTCTCCACCGTGGGCATCGACCCCCAGTCAGGGGTCAACCGCTTCAGTTTTGGTATCCTTGAGCTCCAGGGAGGCATCGACTTTCTCATCGTCATCATAGCAGTGTTTGCTTTTGGTGAAGTGCTGAAGAGCTTCAGAAACATCACAGACGGAACCAAGAAGATCCAGACAAAGTTTGGAAAAATCTGGATAACCAAGGAAGAGTGGAAACTCTCCATCTGGCCTATCCTGCGAAGTACTCCCTTGGGCTTCTTCGTAGGGGTTCTTCCCGGTGCCGGTGCTACCATCGCCTCCTTGATGGCGTATAGCAATGAGAAGAGGTTTTCCAAGCATCCAGAGAAGTTTGGTCATGGTGCCATTGAGGGTGTTGCAGCTCCTGAGGCTGCAAATAATGCGGCTTCAGTCGGGGCCTTGATCCCCATGCTGGCCCTGGGTGTTCCCGGTTCCGGAACAACAGCTGTCATGATGGGCGCCATGCTGATGCTCGGGTTGCAACCCGGTCCTGCCCTGTTCCAGCAACAGAGCAACATAGTCTGGGCGATCATAGCAAGCATGTTTATCGGAAACATCATCCTCGCCGTCATCAATATCCCTCTCGCAGGGGTACTGGTACGGATATTGGCAGTACCTCCAAGAGTGTTGTACCCCATCGTATTGGGACTCACCTTTGTAGGGACCTATGCCATCGCATCGTCAGTTGCAAGTTTTTATCTCTTGTTGGTATTTGGTATCTTTGGCTATTTCATGTCAAAGGCCAAGTTCCCAATGAGCCCCTTCGTATTGGCGGTTATTGTGGGAACCAGCATGGAGCAGTATTTCCGGCGGGCATATAAGATTTCCAATGGTAGCCTGAAGATTTTCGTAAGTTCTCCCATTTGCATCATCCTGCTCATCCTGATTTTGGGGTCAATATTCCTGCCCATTATCCAGAAAAATTTCAAAAAATGGAAGATGCAAAGACAGGCTCAGGTTTAGACACAGGAGGTGTTTCTCATGGAGATAGTGACTACAGGCTTGGCAGGAACCATGGAATCGAGCGATATCATGGTTACGGTAAGTAAGCCATCAGGTGAGGGGATCACCATTGCTCTGACCAGTTCTGTATCAAAGCAATTCGGTAAGCAGATCAGGGGCGTTATCCGTGAGTGTGCCCAGAAGCTTGGGGTGATGGCGGCTGATATCAGTGCTGTCGATCAGGGGGCCCTTGACTGTGTCATCAAGGCTAGGGTCAAGACAGCCATCTATCGTGCCTGCCTTAGCACTGATTACCGGTGGGAGGTGTAGCATGCAGGAGAAACTCAGAAGGACGATGATGTTTGTTCCGGGGAATAACCCTGGGATGATCAAGGATGCGTATATCTATAACTGTGACTGCATCATGTTTGACCTTGAGGATAGCGTATCCTATGCCCAGAAGGATGCTGCACGGAGTCTGGTCTTCCACGCCCTCACCACCATTGACTATGGGGATAAGGAACTTGTTGTCAGGGTCAATGCACTGAACACCTCAATAGGCATTGATGACCTTGAGGCGATGGTCAGAGCACGTATTGATGTAATCAGGCTTCCAAAGACGGAGACTGCCCAGGATATTGTCTTTTGTGAAGAGCAGATCGAGAGGATCGAGAAGACCATTGGAATGCCTGTAGGCACTACCAAGATGATGGCTGCCATCGAGAGTGCAGAGGGGGTGCTCAATGCCCCTGCCATTGCAAAGGCAAGCAAGCGCCTCATCGGCATAGCTTTGGGGGCTGAGGATTATGTGACTGACCTGAAGACAAGCCGTTCCCCTGAGGGAATCGAGCTGTTGTTTGCCAGGAGCATGATCTTACAGGCTGCCCGCTCTGCAGGCATCTCCGCCCTTGATACGGTGTTTTCCGATGTCAACGATGAAGAGGGGCTGATTGTAGAAACGAAGCATATCAAGCAGCTTGGTTTTGATGGCAAGTCTGTGATCAATCCCAGGCAGATTCAGCCGATCATTGATATATTCACCCCTACACCCAAGGAAATCCAGAAGGCGAAGGCTGTAATGGAAGCCATAGCAGAGGCTAACAGACGGGGTTCTGGGGTTATCTCACTCAATGGGAAGATGATTGACCGTCCTATTGTGCTTCGGGCCGAGCGTGTGATCAGTCTGGCAAAAGCTGCCAAAATCATAATCTAGGAGATGTGTGATGTCAAACTTTGACCTTACTACGATTGCCCATATGGATGAGTTGAAGACTCAGACCCCTTTTGATACCCAGCATGTCCATAAGGAACTGAAGACCTGCCAGGAACGTGAACTCAGCGACAATAAGATAGTGCCGACGCTGAAGGATGCTATCATGTTATGTGGGCTCAAGGATGGGATGACAATCTCGTTTCATCACCACTTCCGCAATGGGGACTTTGTTATCAACAAGGTGATGAATGTTATAGCAGAGATGGGAATCAAGGGCTTGGTCCTTGCCCCGAGTTCTCTGATAGATATCCATAAGCCCCTGATCGAGCACATAAAGAATGGTGTGGTTCATAGGATTGAGACCAGCGGTCTTAGAGGGGAGCTTGCAGAGGCAATCTCCCGTGGTCTTATGGAGGTTCCGGTTGTTTTTCGCTCCCATGGAGGGCGTGCTGCCGTAATTGAGACAGGGCAGCTTCCCATCGATATTGCCTTTATCGGAGCTCCCTCTTGCGATCCCTTGGGCAATGCAAACGGGTACTCCCGTGACAACGACAAGGGAATCGTCTGTGGTGCGATGGGGTATGCTAAGCTCGATGCCCAGTATGCCAAGAAGGTAGTCATCCTTACAGACAACATCGTACCCTTCCCCAATGTTCCGTTTGGTATCTCTGAGTCGGATGTTGACTATATTGTGGAAGTCGATGCCATCGGAGATCCCAGTGGCATCATGAGCGGTGCAACCAGGTATACAACCAACCCCAAGGATCTGATGATAGCCCAAAAAGTGGCTGAGGTCATTGAGGCCACTGACTTTTTCCGCAATGGGTTTTCCCTACAGATGGGCTCCGGCGGAGCAAGTCTGGCAACGGTGCGCTTCATGAAAGAGAAGATGCTCAAGAAGAAGATCAAGGCGAGTTTTGCCCTTGGAGGGATTACCGGTCAGATTGTACAGCTACATGAGGAAGGCCTCATCAAGAAGATCCTTGATGTCCAGTCCTTTGACCTTGATGCGGCACGTTCTCTGAAGAACAATCGCTTCCACCAGCAGATTTCCGCTTCCTATTATGCTAGTCCCAACAGCAAGGGTTCGGCAGTAAACCAGTTGGACTTTGTGGTCCTTTCAGCCCTTGAGATAGATGTTGACTTCAATGTAAATGTACTGACCGGATCTGATGGGGTGATCAGGGGGGCTATCGGAGGGCACTGTGATACAGCTGCCGGTGCATCGGTTGCAATCATAACGTGTCCTCTTACCAGGGGACGCATCCCCACTATTGTGAATAGGGTAAATACCATCGTCACCCCGGGCAAGACCATCGACATCGTGGTCACTGACCAAGGTATTGCAGTTAATCCTATCCGTGCTGACCTCATCAGGATGATGGAAACTGCTGGAATTGACCTGTGTACGATCGAGGACCTCAGGGACAAGGCTGAGAGGATTGTAGGAGAGGGAACTCCCATCGCCTACACCGATCGTGTAGTAGGGGTGGTCACTTATCGTGATGGATCTGTCATCGACCTTATCTACCAGGTAAAGGAAGAACAGGAACTGGAGGATTAATCGATGGCTACACTAGAACAGATTCTCAAGGGGAGAGACGATCGGTTTGCGATGCAGACCTCTCTGATAGAGAGGTATAGGGCTCCCCTTGTCACCTGCACCATGAATATTCCTGGTCCACACAAGAATAGCGATTTGATACAGGCCTGCTTTGACAAGGCAATGGAAGCCTTCATCCAACGTAATCAGGGGGTATTGGAAGAGGTAGCCCGACAGCCAAAGGAAACCGGCCCAGAACGATATTTCATCGTACTGGGCGGAACCAACCTCTACGCCCTCAAGCGTAGGCTTGCTTTCTTTGAGCAAGTCTTTCCCCTTGGTCGCTGGTTGGATCTCGACCTGAAGGATAGCGATGGGAAGGCCATAACGCGTAAGGATATCGCACTAGAGCAACGCCGGTGCCTGCTGTGCCACAGGCCTGCCAAGGAGTGTGCACGCAGTGAAAGGCATAGCCTTGAGGAATTGTTGGCACTGACTGAGAAAGAGATGTTGCTTTTTCTCAAGAAAATGTGAGTCGACATGAAACACATAGAGCTCTTGGCGACAAAGGCATTGCTTGAAGAGGTGCTCACCACACCCAAGCCCGGTCTGGTGAACCGTCTGGGCAGTGGGGGCCATACCGATATGGATTACCATACCTTTGAGAAGAGTGCCTATGCCTTGGAACCCTATTTTGGAATGATGGCAGAACAGGGAGCCAAATGGAAAGGCTCTTTGCCCGGCTTGTTCAGAGAGGTGCGCAAGATAGGCCTTGAAGCTGAAGGTGCGATGTTCTCTGCAACCAGGGGCGTGAATACCCATAAGGGTATGCTTTTCAGTGTAGGCATCCTTTGTGCAGCCTCTGGGTATGCAACATCCCAGTACAACTCTACGGATGCTGATTTGCTCTGTTCGTTGGCAACAGACATGACAAAGCACACCCTAGAAGAAGAATTTAGACAGATCCTCAACACAACCAACAGGACCCATGGTGAAGAACTGTATGCAAAGCAAGGCATCAGAGGGATCCGCGGTGAGGTGATCGATGGCTTTGTATCCGTGAGAAATCTGTCCCTTCCCTGGTATAGGGAATACCTGAGACAAGGCCGTGATCCCAATCTTGCACGCCTTCAGGTGCTGCTTGCCCTAATGGCGAATGTTACCGACACCAATGTACTCTACCGTCATGATGCAAAGACCCTCGCGTATGTACAGCAAAGCGCCCGGAATATCCTTCTGCAAGGTGGAGCCTTCGCAGAAGATGGCATGAAGCTTATCGAAGAGTTGGATAGGGTTTTCACAGAGAGAAGGATCAGCTGTGGTGGGTGTGCAGACCTTTTGGGTGTCACAATATTCCTCAATGATCTCTCTCTCCTTGGTACGGAAGTGTCTGCTGCAAGGGTTGTGAACTGGTAGTGTGACAAAGCGAATTCTGTTTGTATTCACCCTACCTGTGAGCCTCTAGAGCTCTGCCCATACCAACGTCCAGAAAGATTGCAAAGGTATGGATATTTCACCAGAAGGTCCCCGAATACCTGTTGTTTCTTTCCACTCCAAGGGATGGGCCTTCCCATCGTCCATTTCAGGGGAGGCTGTGAATACGTTCATTGCTCGTGAGTAGAGGGGGATTTGTATGGTGACGGATACTCCTCCTTTGAAAGGATTCTTCCCTTCATTCCACCGAACATTGTCCTGATCCAAAAGATTGAGCACATTGATGACAATCCGCTTCTTGTCCATGTGGACGATAGGCCATAGCGTATTGGGTTGCCCATCACAAGAAACCCTCGTCATAGGAGCTTTTCCCCCCTCTTCATGGATACAGAAGGAAAATTCACGGTTTTCACCGGTTGCAAAGCTCTCTGTTATATCAACAAGAGACGAACCATAGAGCAATTCTCCATAGTGGACTGAAAAGTCGGTGTATTGGGTGAGTACTCTTCTGTCGCTGGGCTTGAGAATTGTATGATCCACATAATATGGCTGGGTAAGGATGCCCCCATCCTCTCCAAAGAGCAGTAAGGTGGCCCCATGAGCATAGGCCGTAGCCATAAGGAGACAGGTTGAAGCCAAAGCACGGGAAGAATCTTGGGTATCCACCTCCTTGTAGGAAAGGGAATAGGCTGCAAATATACGTGGTTTCTTGAACCTCTGATGTGCAAGAGCCAATTGCCTTAGGTGTCTGTATTCTGTATGGGGATCCCATACTTCTAGGTAAATCGCCTCCTGTGAGCAGGTGGCTGTGAGATCCGATGGCCAGCCTCCTACGTTATTGAAGATGTTTCGGCTCGTGTTCTTTGCCCAGTCATCAATCAAAGAAACGAATTCCTTCTCAAGGTATACCCTCTTGCCTGCATAGTCGAATGCAATCTTAGGATACCCATAGGTATCCATGTGGATGCCATCGAAGCGGAGGGCTTTGATGGCATCTGCATATTGCGCGTAGAGACGATTTCTCCAAGGATTCCCCGCAGTAACGTTCATGATAAAGAATCGTCTGATCAGGTCAATTGGCCTTTGGTTGATATCATACAGACCCTGCTCGGGATGGCCTTCCAGGTATTCCTGGGAGGCTGCATACACAGCCCCGTAGGCAAGAGCATGTATTGCTCTGGTGTGCAGTAAGGAGATAGCGGCCTGTACCGTATTGATGTCTATAGATTTCCCCATAAGGTCAGTAAAACAGCCACCCTCAATTTCATCGTCTTCTGGTATGTACTTGTGCGGTCTGTAGGACCAATCATAGAATTGGACATGCGTGCAGTGTTGTTGTAAGAGGAAATCAACACTGGATTCTCTGGTTGGCAGGTCTCTGCTGGCGAAATTGCACAGGAACCCATACCGTACGGTATGTATCCCTAGATCAATTGCTGTTTTGGCTTGGGCAGAGTGTCCTTCTGAGGTGATGACTGAAAGGAACAGGCCCAATCCAGCTTGCTGGCCTTCTGGGTTAATCTGCGAGGGCAAGGCGATGCTATGTTCGAAACGAACTATGGTAGAGCCTTCTGAAGCACTAAGGTATGTTTTCCAATGTGGTGTTAGTAGCTCATGACCGAGACGGTCAATGCAAAGAACAAAAGAACAGAGATCAGGAGAGGACCCGATGCCAGACACCTCTATCATCAAAGGAATGGATTTGTCATCAGAAGATAGACGGGGTATGAGAGGCCAGAAGTGAAGTTGTAGGTTGTTGCCCATAAGAATTATCCTTTAATTGATCCGGTTGTGATCCCAGAGATAAAAAACTTTTGGAAAAATAGGAACATGAGCACAGCAGGAAGTAACCCTAAGGTGGCTGCCGCTGCCATAAGGGGCCAGTTAGCTCCATATTGTTGGAAGAAGAGGGATATTGCCAAGGGAATGTTCCGATGGGCTTTGTCCTGTAAGAAGAATACTGCCTGTGCATAGTTATTCCACATGCCGACTCCCTGCAATATGACAACAGAGGAGGTGACCGGACCGAGTAGGGGCATGGTAATTCTCCAGAAAGCGCCAAACCAAGAACACCCGTCAATGATTGCAGACTCTTCAAGGGCGATGGGGATGGAGCGTATGAAAGCTGAATAGAGAAAGACGGAGAACGGTAAGGCGTTTGTGGCCATGACAAAGATCATTGCCCAATAGGTGTTGATCCCACGCAGTCGGATGAGCAGCGTATAGAGCGGCACCGTATTGATGATGCCTGGAATCATCATGCAGGCAAGAAGTATGGCAAATGTGATTTTATTGAGTACAGAGGGGAAACGTGCGATCGTATAGCCTGCCATAGCGGAAAGAACTATCAGAACTACAATCCCTCCTCCGGTCATGATGATGCTATTGCTCATCGCCTTCCCCAGGTCCCCAGCTTTCCAGGCCTTCGGGAAGTTTGACCAGTTAAAATCAGGAATCAGACGGATGGAAGAAAGACCCCCTTCCTGATTCTTCAAGGCTAGGACGAATAGGAAGAAAAAGGGTATTAGTGCCAGCAGAGCGATGACCAAGACAACAGGGTAGAGAGGGTAGGTAAGGGCGTCTCGTTTTTTCATCATGCCTTCTCCTTTGCATTGAAGAACTGTAGGGAGAAAAGGACTGGGATCAGGATGATGAGAAAGAGGATCAGGGCAACGGCAGTGGAGTATCCTGTCTTGTTCCCGTAACACATTCTCATGATGTATATGCTCAGTGATTCAGTATCGTAGCCGGGGCCCCCATCTGTAAGGGCAAGTATTGCATCAAAGACTGAAAGGGATCCGATAATATTGGTGATCACATTAATCTTTAGGGCAGGGGTAAGCTGGGGTAACACTATAAACCTGAATATATTCCCCCTTGATGCCCCTTCTAATTCAGCAGCTTCAAAATGTTCAATAGGTATTGCCTGTAGGCCAGCAAGATAGATTATCATAGTCATCCCAGCGTATTGCCAGACATTGACCAGGACTATGACAAGCATAGCGCTTGATCCAGACAACATCCAGTTTGAAGTGCCTTCATACCCGGTCTGTTGCATAAGGATTGCCAGAAGACCACGCCTGGGTTGGAGCAGAAGATACCAGATTGACCCCATGATCATAGGGCTTATCACCGCCGGCAAATATAGCAGAGATCGAACAGTTGTCCGGGCCTTGAATGTGCGGTTTAGCAAGAGGGCTAAAAGAAGTCCAGCTATGTTTAGTAGAGGGGCACTCCCTAGGGCGAAAAGTACGGTGTTCCGGATGTCCCTCAAGGCCCTGCTATCTTGGAAAAACTCCTTGTAATTGGCCAGGCCTATAAACTTTGGAGTGGAGAAACCATCCCAAGCTGTAAAACTGGTCCATACCCCCCTTGAGAGGGGGTATAGAAAGAATAGTGAGAACAACACCAGGGCTGGCACCGCCATATAGCGATGCCAAGACCCTGTATTGGGATGCAAAAGGCGATGCTCTCTAGTTGCTGGTAGCATATGCACTGTCCCAAATCTTTTGATACTCTTTTGCGAACTGTGCAGGAGAAGCATAGTCACCGTGCAGCAATTTCTGGATGAGCCTTCCTGTGTCATCTACAGAGAGTCCTGAAGGTGCTTCTGTGGAGAAGTTGATGTTTACATAGCTGTTGACAAGTCTGGTCGCATCATCCTTGATCGGACTCCAATTTGCCTCTACATCAATGAAGGAAGAGGGGATGCCTCTGGTCTCACTGAAAGACTTCTGCACTTCCGGCTGGAAGAGATACTCCAAGAAAGCAAAGACTGCATCAGGAGACTGTGTTGTTGCAGAGACAGCATACACTGAATCCTCAGCACAAAGAACCATGGATTTGAGTCCATCGACTACAGAGGGGAAGGGTCCGAACCCGATATTGGTTTCCATCTTTGGGTTCAACTTGATGATATCTCCGACGACCCACATGCCTTGGTTGATCATGGCGGCTTCACCGCTGGCAAAGGCTTCCTTCTGATTGTCGTACGTCGCTGTGATGGCATCGGCATTGATCAGATGCTTGTCCCTCAGTTCTAGCAGCGCCTTGGCAAAATTTTCCATAATTCCATTGGGTGCGTCCCACCTGACAGCATTATCCAAAAAGGCTTGTCTAGAACCAGGTATGCCCAGTTGTTGTTTTGCAACTCCATGGGCCCAGAATTCAATCAGATGCCCAAGGGTCCACGAATCCTTTCCTCCAAGGAACAGGGGCGTCTTGTTGGGGTAGGCTCTTTTGATAGCCTCAAGGTTGGCAACGAATTCCTTCCAGTTCTGGGCATCTTTGAGGCCAAGCTCCGAAAAAAGCTGCTTGTTGTAGAAAAGACCTCCCATGGTGATGTTGGTTGCGACCTTATATTGTTTCCCCGTTTTGAGATCAGTGCACAGGTCCTTTACCGAAGGAAGGATGCGATCCCAGAAGGGTTGGTCCGAAAGGTCCATGTACAAACCATTGTCAATGAAATCCTGGGTAACTACAGTGGATACATCAGGAACTTGCCCAGAAGCTATTTTTACTTTTATGACATTTGAGGCATCCTTCTGGAATTCGTACTCCACCTTGATAGAAGGATTAAGCTTTTCGAAATTTTCAACTTGTTGTGTATCCCATTCGACTGTTTCAACCCTACCTGAGAAATAGCTGATGTTGTCTTGTGTTCCCTTTGCGCCTTGGGCCCCTAAGGGAAGCAAAATCACCACGAGCAGTGTTATCAGAACCGCCAACTTACCTAGGTACGTTTTCTTTTTCATACTTCTTCTCTCCTTTTGAATTATACTGCAAAATCTTGAAATGTAAGATTAAAAACATGGCATGTGACCATAACAACGGACAAGCAATAGCTCCCCAACGTTCTTCCCATGGTGAAATCATCGAGTTGTTGTTGGTAAAAGTCGTGACTTGTTCTGGCAAATGGCCTAGATGGTCGCCTTGGGCTACAATCCAGCCAAGAAGGTTTTCTGCCTCTTCCAAGCGGTCTGTCTCAACGTAATGCCATCCCAAAAACCCAGAAAGAGGCAACCAAAGGCCTCCACCGTAATACGTATCCTCTGTATATCTCTGCGTACCTCCTTTGTGTAACAAACCCGCTTCGATCAGGTCTATTGTCTTTTCCATGAATGGATGCTTCGATTCAAACACGTGATAGGGAGTGGAAAGCCAAACAAGACTGGAATCAACAAATGAACTGCCTATGAACTTTGGGAAATAGCCTTCTTTTTCAGCATGAGCAAGAATATAGGTGCGGATAGCAGTTTCTGTAGTGCAGGCTGTTTCCTTTTCTTCTCTTTCCAGATAAGGGGCAATGGCACGTAGCCCTCCAGCAAGACAGGCAAGGGTTGATACATGATGCTTGTCAGGGAACTCCTCCCAACAATCACTTGAGGGTAATTTCCAGACGAGCACAATGTATTGAACCGTAAGGGAGACTGCCTTTTCCCATTCTAAAGGGATTGTTTGTCTGTTTGTGGCTTCCAGGTATTGGGTTACCAGCCAGAGAAAAGATCCGTAGCCATCTGGTTGGTAGTTTGGCCAATCTGTCTGGTCATCTTCGCCCTCAAGGGAAAAGCGGGCTCCCAACAAGTCACGGTCCTCCAATGGGGAATTCTGCAAGATCAGAATTGCTAGCCTTTTGATCTTCTCTTCATTTTTCTCGAGTATCTGAGCAGCCCAGGAGATATACCGTTCTGTCGATTCGGTCTCATGTGCGAGTAGCAGGCTATATGCTATATAGGCACTATCGCGTAACCAGCAGTACATATATTGGCTAAAATGAGGGCCAGCAACGAAACTCCCAGACGGATGCTGGTGAGTAAGCAAAAGATCAATACTATCTTTTTGCATGGTAAGAAGTCTGTCCCTGTCGAACTGTTTCATGAATCCTCCGATATATCTTCAAATCATCTAACGTAAGCGTTTACGTAACATCGCAAAAAAACTCATTTTCTTATATCCCTAACAGAATCTCTCTCTTTGACAGAGTGAGGCAGTATGATCTGCTGTTCCCTTTGATTTTCTGCTAGTAGCTTCATAGAGACTGTTCCAAGTTCCTCAATTCCCTGATGAATGGTAGTCAGGGCAGGATAAGCGATCTGGGCATCAAGGGTATTGTCATATCCAATGATAGAGATTTGGTCAGGAACACGTATCCCATTCTTGTGCATCCATGTCAGGGCCCCTAAGGCCATTTCATCACTGGTGGCAAATACAGCTGTTATGTCGGGATGGGCTTTGTAGAGTTTCTCCATTGCCTCTATCCCGCTAACGTAATGGAAGTCCCCATATGCTATGAGGGTCGGGTCTTGAGGGATGCCAGAAAGGGAAAGGGCTTTCTGGTACCCTTCAATTCTTGGTTTACCTGCTATCTGATCATCAGGGGATCCTGTGATCAACCCAATTTTAGCATGTCCCTTGTCGATCAGGTATTTTGTGGCGGTTTCCGCAGCTGCCTTGTCATCAATTTTAACAGAGGAAAAAGGGAAGGACTTTCTGTTCGTAGCAACTAGGACAACGGGAATTCCCAAGTCCCTAAGGTATTCGCCATACTCATCAGTGAGCCACTCACTGATGAAGAGAATCCCATCTACCCGTTGTTCCCTGAGGGTTTTTAAATATTCCATGGTCCTTGCACCATCTCGGTCTGTATTACAGACAATTACACTTTTTCCCTTACTCTGAGCTATCCTCTCGATCCCGCGTAACAATTCATTAGAGAAACGGCTGGTAACACAAGGGAGTAGCACTCCTATCACATCAGTCTTATTGTTGGCGAGGCTCCTTGCCATGGCATTAGGGGAATAGCCAAGCTCTTCAATGACTTTCTCAACGTGCATACGTGTCTTTTCTGAGTAACCAGGAAGTTTGTTGATGATCCGTGAGACTGTGGCTATGGATACTCCTGCTTTTTTGGCCACTTCTTGAATAGTTACGGACATATCTTTGTACTTCCTTGTAGTAGTTACGTAAGCGCTTACGTAGTGTAGTATATACGGAATTTCCCTGTTGTCAAGAATAAGAAACGGATATATCGATTTTACAGGTTGTTTTTTTGGAACAAGCAAGAAAAGAAAATATCAAAGATTGTACTGGGACAGGGGAGGCAGACAGCTACCTATTTCCTCTTGAATGCTTTCATTCTGTGCAGCAATACTGTAACAGCGCCAAGTCCCAACAAGAGCTGGAAAACATCCCAGAACGTGCCTACCGAGGCTGTTGATAGGACTAGGGGTCTGGAAGGCAGGGATGAGTTGGTGTAGTTGCAGATAAGGGCTATGTAGAGGTTATTCGCTGCATGGATGCCTATGGAGGGGTCCTGAAGCGATTGACTATACCAATAGTCTTAAGGGATGAGACATACTTTGCTTTTTGAAAATCTAGGATGATGGGGGAATGATCATTTGTTTGGGGATCAAAAATAATTCAGTGAAGACTATAAGACCAAATGAGTTTTTATTGTTGTTCTACAATACTATGAAATATTGGCTATCAGAGACACAGCAAACAATGAGAAAAAATGCAGTTATCAGGATATCATGCAACAACTATAAGCAACTATGAAGAAATAGCTAAACACGGGTTTAAAATCGGGAAAGGGCTAAGAGGAACAGGTGTATATTTTTGGGAGGATAACTGCGGGTATGGAATAAATTTGTCTATTGGGTGGTATAGTTTTTGCTATCGAAAAAAAACGTATGATACGTGTGAGAAAAAAGCGATGGCAGTGATAGAAGGATTTTTTGAACCTGAGGACGAGTTCTGTTTTTTGAACATAGCGGACCGGGAAACAAGAGAAAAGATTTTTCACCTAGCAAAAAATAGAAAGATGGATATGCAGAATCGAGAAGGGTTGTATGCAATTTATGACTTATTCTTTTGTCAGCTCGAGATTCTCACTGGTTACCGCTTGCAGGTAATAGAAACCACTGTGAATACTTTTGGGATACGTGACACCGACTTTCCTTCCCAAGTGTTAGGTCAGCCCTATTGCTATCTTGTAAGAGAACCGCGCATAATCTATAGTTCCCGAACTCTTTCGTACCACAGCTCCACATAGGTTCGTCCTTCCTTAAAATCTGATGGAAGGGC
>JAEINL010000147.1 GCA_016342655.1 Sphaerochaeta sp.
GGCAAAAGTCGTTAAGAAGAGGGGTCCAAAGCCTAAAGTGAAGTAGTGGTTACGCACTACATTTAAGAACATGGGATGTTTGGATTGGCGCAGGAGCGATGATTATGCCAGGTGCTAATATTACCGGGGAATGGGTTGTAATTGGTGCAGGGGCGGTTGTCACTCATGAGATAACTGATAGTTATTGTGTATTCGCAGGTGTTCCTGCTAAAGTAATTCAGAAAATTGATATGATTGAGTCTGTTGAAGTAAATAAACTCTAATTGTAACGTGAGCATCAAACCAAATACCATTAGTTTCCTGAGGTTTATCGTAGTTGCTATGGTCAATTTAGTTGGTTGAGTGTAAAAACTGTGAAGAGTTTATAATATAACCTTAGCTTCCAGAATTTTTGACACTCGAAGTCTAGGATGTACCAAATCCTGCCATGTTATAGCCTGATCAGGCGAATGACTTCCTCAAAGGTTTTCCCGCTTTTGTCCATGGCATCCAGAAGCTTTGAGACCTGCTGCTCCCTTTGCTTTTTCCTTAGGTCGCCCAGTTCCCTCAAGGCATTCTCATACCCATCCTTCATCATTTTTACCTTGTTCTCAGCCTTTGCGATCTTGCTGTTAATGCTCTCATTGCTGCTCACTCTTGGCATTGCCTCTCCTCCTCATCCTCTACTGTGGAATCATCCCTGATCTCATCATCCTTCGGACAGCTCCTGATGTCACCGGCATCTATGGTGACAAGCTCATTGGAAATACTGCGGCACTCGGCTTTCATGTCGTCATCGCTCATGGCGAATATGGAAAGGATCTCCTTCTGCCTGGCTGTTATGGCATGGTCAAGGCGGTATACACCATCGCCGATCCTGATGAGCTCGATCTTCTGAAGCTCCTTTATGACGGAGACCACGTTCAGGTAGTTGCGCCTGGTCCTTGTGGCATGGACATGGTCGCTGATGCAGGCATAGAACCTGCTGCGGATTATCAGTGCCAGGAACTCGATGAAGAGCTTGGAGCGCAATGAATCCTCACTCTGGACCCTCTCGGCCCTGCTTCCCAGGAAGGTCTTGTCAGCGGCGAAAAGCTTCTCGGAGCTGTCCCGGCCCTTGTACAGCAGCAGTGCATCGCGGGCTGTCATCCTGTCGGAGGAGATGATGCAGAAGTATCCGAACAGGTCGATCATGGCCTCGATCCTACCAGCCTTCTCGCTGTACATCACCAGGATTTTCTTCTTCTTGTCTTCACTGCTGAATTCCAGACTGTAGAATTCCTCGAACTTTCCAAGATTGAGATTGACGCAGTCCTTTCCGAGAAGGCTGTCAAGCTCGCATGAGAGCTTGCGCAGCCTCAGCTCCAGGTCCTGGCGCTCCTTAGCATTGTTGTATGCCGAGTAGAAGACATGGAAGGACCTTGCCTTGCTGTCGCCCTCATAAAGCTTCCCCTCGACAGAGACTCCGCTAACAGAGTATTCCCAGATGTAATCAGATCTCTTGTTCTCAAAGCTTCCCTTGACGGATAGCACAATTGAGGAGACAAGGCTCTTCTTGCCCTTCACCATGATGATGAACGAGAAGCGGTTGCTGTCCATGTAGGTGATGTTGGCCTTGCTGAAATACCCCCGGTCGAGGATGAAGCCGAGGTTCCTGTAGCCAAGGCCCCAGGCCTTGTCGACCATGCAAACCAGCTGGGAGACGTCGACGATGGATCCGAGGTACTCCTCATAGAATGCGGGCAGCTTCTCCCTGACATCGGTCGCTATGGCGACATTGAAGATGTGATCCCCGTCATGGCCGTCCTTGGCGTGGCCGCCCTCGACCATGTCGATGTCCCCTGCCTGGCAGAGCTTGTTGGTCGAGTCGTAGGACATGTAGACCTTGTTCCTGTGATCCCTTTGGCTGTTCCACCATTCGGTGAATGCAATGGTGTCGTCACGGGTGATCGTGTCCTTGAGCAGGGCGCCGACCTTGCTGTCGCTGTAGATCCTCATCTGTGGGGTGAACAGCGGATGGTGGTATGCATAGTCGGGGTAGTGCTGGGCCGTATTGCCCTCGGTGATGAGGAGGTAGATGGCAAGGTCCATGACCAGGCCTCCGCTCTTGAGGCCGAACCTGCCTTGCAGCCAATCAAGGATCCTGTATTTCTGCAGGAACTTCCCCACGACCACATGCGTGCCGGCATGCAGGCAGCTGCTCCTGGATCCCGAATATTCGGGAGTGTTCGCTTCTGATTCGGATGGGAAGTACTCGAAATACCTCTGATTGGGGAACATCCTGGAGCTGTCAATTGGATCCTGCTTGCCCATGCACACCCTCTTGGGTATGGTGTACCCCTTGTCCTTGTGGTAGGTCCTGTCGATTTCAAGGTAGAGGTAAATGCTCTCATCCGCGCTTTTCTTCCTTGTGATCTTGCCAGGGAAAGCAGGTATCGGCACTGAGGATTTCTGGTACATGCAACCTCCTAAACGAGTGTTATTATGACACTAACAAAGTAGCATAAAAAAACCCGCTTGACAAGGATTCGTCAAGCGGTATCTTGTTGTTTTATTGAAATTTATTCAATCACAATTATGCTATTCCTAATCCGTCTTAGCTTCGAGTGTCAAAAATTTCAAAAGTTGAGGTAACTACTCAGGTGGGTGACTATCGTTCTCTCACTTGAGTCAGTTTCTTTCTTTTTCACAAGTCCTTTCTTACCGAAAACCTCATGTTATAAACCTTGAAAATCCGCTATAAATCCTTACTATATATTGTTTTCTTGTTGCAATTCTACCCCATTTATGATACACTAATTCTATAGTAAGAGAGGAATTAGATGCGAGAGAAAGGGAATAACAGGAAGGATTTTGAGCAACTCAATCACAAGATTGACAAGTTAGTTGCGACCAATTCCCAACTCGTATCCAAAGTATCTGTCTTCTGCAAAAAGATCAAAGATTTGGAAACGGCCAACAAATGCCAGTCCAAGGAATTTACCGAAGCTATCAATCCCATGTTCGTTAATGTAGTGCTCTCTTAAGCCTGAAATAATCCAAACAAATCATTATATTTGTACAAATAACCT
>JAEINL010000029.1 GCA_016342655.1 Sphaerochaeta sp.
ATACTCCTCCTATGTTTGGAAGAAGAATATGATTATTCAATTTTTATTGAAATATGAACTTAATTTACGCTTACGGTTGTCTCGCTGCGAGGCTCCCATGCACAAAAACGCCTGTGGGAAAGCAAGGATACCCGAATGCTGTTTACCAAAGGGGTGCTCCCTTCAGTCTCTATAATTGCCCCAGCGTATAATGAGGCGAACAATATCATTGAAAGCACAAACTCTTTGCTCAACCAACACTATCCTGACTTTGAATTGGTCGTTGTAAACGATGGGTCAAAGGATTCTACCCTGCAGTTGCTCATCTCCTATTATGCTCTGGAAAAGAAAGATATTTTGCTACCTGAGCGACTAAAAACTAGGGCCTGCAGAGGAGTATATACAAGTAAAAGCATTCCCAATCTTATCGTCATCGACAAGATGAATGGAGGAAAGGCAGACTCTCTCAATCTGGGGTTGAATGCTTCTACCAAGGAATTTTTCTGTGGCATTGATGCAGACTCCCTATTGGAACCTGACGCCCTGTTGAAGGCGGTTTCTGTCATGCTTGACTATCAGGAGGAGAGCATTGCTACAGGGGGGAACATCTGCCCGGTGAATGGCTGTTCTGTCGAATTGGGTTCATTGGACGAAACAACACTTCCCGCCAAATTCCTTCCCCGACTTCAATCCTTGGAATATCTTCGCTCCTTCATGTCAGGAAGAGTCGGTTGGGCACACATGAATCTACTGCTCATCATCTCAGGCGCCTTTGGTATTTTCCAACGTGAGCGTACCATCAAAACCGGGGGTTATCTAACAAAAAAGGGAAAGTATAAAAAGGATACCGTAGGTGAAGACATGGAATTGGTAGTGAGACTCTCACGATTCATGAAAGAACAGAATAGGCCCTACCGCGTGCAATATGCCTTTAACGCCAATTGCTGGACGGAGGTTCCAGAAACCTGGAAAGTGTTACACCGCCAAAGAGACCGTTGGCACCGAGGCTTGATCGACATCCTCTTTTTTCACAGTACCATGATAGGAAACCCCCGTTATGGAAAGCTGGGATTGGTAGCAATGCCCTATTACTTTGTTTTCGAATTTATTGGGCCTTTCATCGAAGCACAAGGGCTTGCAATGGTCGGAATAGCGGCCCTTATCGGTGCCCTGAATTTCCAGATGGCCTTACTCTTGTTCACGACAACCATCTTACTGGGAATCCTTGTATCAGTTTTCTCTGTGTTTATCAGTGAGTTTGACCGTGAGATGTATGGGAGCAAAGATGTTGCAAGACTCTTATATATGGCTGTTATAGAAAATTTCGGGACACGGCAAATCATCAGCTTATGGAGGGTAACAGCTTTCTTTAGTGCCATGCGAAAAAACAGAGGTTGGGGCGCTCAAGTCCGAAAGGGATTCAAGAAGACCAAGACTACCTAAGGTTTCATCGGTACAAACGAAAAAGCAGTAATCACCATATGCGCCGGTTGCTTAGGAATCGCACCCTGAAACATCCACAGATTAATTCTAAATCGAGCTCTACCAGAGGTTGGAGGTTTTCCAGAAAAAATCCAGCTCTGCATCAGCATGGATTCAGCTGATGCTTCATCTGGATCAACAGACCCATGGTAACTGGAAAATAAGAGTGAGTCTGGAAGCCAGATGATTCGATGGGTTGTGACACTACCTTGCAATTTGGGATTAAAAATCAAAATCCTGGAAGGATCGGAATACGGTTGGACTACATACTGGAATTTGGTCCCATCTTTCTCTCCCCATGCAGCAAATTCGATATCAATCTCACGATTAGCTTCTTCAGGTGAGGTATCCCACGTGAAAAACCCTGCAACCAGGTTAGGATCATACAAAAGGACGTCTGTATCGACGGTAAACGTATACGTACCATATCCTACTCTTTCTCGGGTAAAGATTTCTGTAGAGAACCAATGCCCATCCATTTTTTGTACGCTGAGATGGAGCCCCGCTTCATCCACCCATACCGCTTCGTCTTTCGCAGACCAATAGTTGGGACCAGGAGATATTGGAGTCAGAGAGGACTTAGTCCTCCAATGCAGACCACCAAAAGCCATCTCTTTTGGAGGATTCTTGAGGAATGTCGTCGTCTCTGCCCCATGGACGCAGGAAGAAAAGATAAGCAAAACAAGAAGAATGAGAACACTAGCGAATCTTTGTTGTATTGTCATGACAACCCCTTCATCTACCTAGCAAGTGAAGAACCCGTTGCACCAAGACATCAGTACTATAGCTCTCTACATTGAAAGAGCCAAGATCAAGAAGATTAGGAGCAAAGTAGGATGTAACCATAGGTTTTGAATTCCTTATCATGGTGTAACCCAATTCTGAGGCTATTGCTTGTATTTTCTTATCCCCAGCCCCACTTCCAAAAGGCAATGCAATGACAGTTACGCTCTCTCCCACTTCCTTCTCAATGATTTCTTTCGATAGGAGGAGCTCATCCCTAATCTCTTTTTCGGAAAGCTCTGCCAATCTTCTGTGGGTCAAGGAGTGCGATTCAAAGGTGAAAAGTTTCTCTCCGGAGGCTGTCCTATAGGATGCCATTTCGCGTATCTGATCCCAACTCATGTATCCGACTTCCCCCACAAAATTGGGCACAAGGAAAAAGGTTGCTGGTACTTCGTAGAGCTTGAGCAAGGGGTAGACTATGCCATAGATGGAGAGATCTCCATCATCAAAAGTGATGATGAGACGGTCTGTTCTGTCCTTGAAATCCGGATCCTGTAATGCCTGGAAATCGGTAAGTGTGAAATTGCGTTTATAAAAGGCAATATCATGCTCAAAGTTATACAGGTCACGATTATAGATGTTTCCTGTCCTGCCAAACACAATATTATGATATAGGACCACCAACAGTTTGGGGTCTTGCCTCTGAGGGACAACAGAGGCAACCTCCAGACTCTGGACAGTCCTCACAGGAAGCCCTTCAACAGAAGAGGAAATCCAATAGCGTACAGAAGGAGTGGAAGACACGTCCAGAGGCGCAGAACTTTCTTCAGGTAAGGTTGATGCCAGTAAGAAACCGGAAAAAAGAAAAAAGAGAGATGCAAGGACAGGAAAAAGAACCCTTTTATATATACGTAGCTTCATTGCCTGTTTTCCTTATTTTGAATTTCTCTCATATACTAGCTTCTGCATGCAAAGCAGACAAGCCTCCTGTCTTCTCATTATCTCGCACTATCATCAAACCCTGACTTTTAAAATCTGGCATTTCACTGTTCCTATGTTTTGTTAATCGAGTTCGACCGATGGTATTACAATAATAATGATACTCATGTTTTCTTTTACTATATAGACACCATTGCATGGATAGCCGAAAACATCCTTGCCTGCAGCCATACGATCATCGACCGCAACCTGATGTACTTCGATTGTCAGGCTTGAGGATGCTTGCTTGAATATAACACGCACCTCAGTGAGTTTGATACGTGGTGCAAGCGGACAGGGGAGAATCTGCTTTGTAGAATCCCTTGCTTGAGATGTATGAAGGTCTACGAAAAACACAATGACCCCTCTGCCTTATTCTTGCTTGGGAATGACTTTGAAAAGTCTGTAACACACCATCTTACTATCTTTTTTCAAGGACTGAGACCCTTGTGTACCGCCATAGAGAATAGTACCATGCAGTATAGTAAACAGAAACACTATATCAGGCAGCAAAAAGGAAAGCTCATCATGTTCGACATTGAAGAACAAATCCGCAGTTGGAAAGCGCATATCCATGCAACAAGTTCAATAGACAACAATGAAGTCAAAAACCTAGAGTCACTCTTGAGGGATACCATCACTGAACTCTCAGGGCAAGGAGTCAATGAAGAAGAGGCTTTTCTTGTAGCAATCCGTCGGCTTGGAGACAGTGAGATAATCGAGAAGGAGTTTGCAAAAATCTCAACCGAGGAACTCTGCCACCAACTCTACATGCCTCTTAACACTTCTATGACACAGAAGACTGAAAGGAAGGAACTCGTTGTAATCCTAGCCCTTACCCTATTTGGAGGGTTGTTGAGCAAAATACCTGCCCTCTTCGGGTTTGGGGACTTTGACACCTATGACCTCCTCTACCTGAAAAATGCATCCCTGTTCGCTTTCACCCCAGTAGCCATGTATTTCCTGTACAAACGAAAAATCCCTCTTAGCAAAACCCTTTTAGCCATAGCATTTTTCCCCCTTGCCGCCCTTCTGGTTAACATCTATCCCTACCAGGAGCCATACCATACAGCAATCCTTACGATCATCCACCTGCCGATTCTCTCTCTTATTTTCCTGGTCCCTCTCTATGGGGGGTCTGCAAAAGGCACCGGATGGAAAAGCCCAAAGACTCGACTCGATTTCATCCGCTTCATCGGCGAGGCTTTCGTGTATGCAGTGCTCATAGGAATGGGGGGCATGGTCCTCATCCTCCTTACCCTGGGGACTTTTGAGCTTATCAAGGTCGATGCATCACCTTTTGTCGTATATTGGATGGGGCCTTTCGGACTCTTCGGCCTGTTCACTGTAGCTGCCTACCTGGTTGACCAGAAGAAAAGTCTTATGGGAGGTATCGCACCGGTCTTAGCCCGAATCTTCACTCCGCTCTTCTCTTTAGTGCTGGTCAGCCTCATCATTGCATTTCTTACTTCACCAAACCAAGCCTCTGAGAATCGTTCGATGCTGATCTGGTTTGATGTGATCCTTGCATTCGTCCTTGCCCTGACACTTTATTCAATGTGTTCATCAGAGCAAAAGAAGAATACTTCCAGATTTCCCCTCTGGGATGTTATGACATTTGTGCTTATCATTTGCGCAGTACTGGTCGACCTCATAGCCCTATGGGGCATTCTTGCCCGCTTGCAAACATTCGGCTTCTCCGCAAACCGAACTGCAGCCTTGGGAGAAAACCTCCTGCTATTAAGCAATCTTATCTTCCTTGCAATTGGATACAGCAGGTATATGGCAAAGAATATGTCTTTCTCTAGGATAGTGGAGTTGCAGATGCGCTTCTTGCCTCTCTATGGGATTTGGGCAGCGGTTGTTGTCATTCTCTTTCCTCTGTTATTCGGATTCAGATAAGGGCAACTGCTTCCTTAGCAATCATGCATATCCTTCGTTTCGGCATGTGATGTACCAGGAGAAAATTGCCAGGGCTCATTGACCTTGGAGTCTAAAGAAGTATGGATTCCTCGAGATTTTTATACTGAGTACTAGGTGAACCAATGTATAGCAGAGAATTGGTACCTCCATGCGAGCTTCTCTAGTTCAGCTTGTTCTGAAACTCGCGTGGGGTGATCCCTACATTTTTCTTGAATAGCACACTAAAGTACCGCTGATCTCGAATACCAACTTGATCTGCTACCTCGTAGATTTTTTCTAATATCATCAAGAAACCTTATTCCAATGAATTGTACAGCACAAGACACAGGACTCTTCTGTACACTTTGCTCACCCCGGAGATATTCCTGGAATAGCATGATACGGCTGTCATCCATTTTTTCCATTTGCACACGTACCTCATAGCTTCTCCACAAATTCCGCACTTGCACACCACCCCCTATTGGACTACAGTAGTCCATAGTATGAACAAACAGGCAAAGCTGATGACAACCGGATCCATCCAAGGGCATATCATCCGTTTTGCCATCCCCATATTCCTAGGGAACCTCTTTCAACAACTCTACAATACAGCAGACTCAGTAGTCGTAGGAAACTTCCTCGGCAAGGAAGCCTTAGCCGCCATTACCTCTTGCGGTTCCCTCATTTTCCTGCTCGTCGGGTTGGTCCAAGGCATCTTCGTCGGAGCAGGGGTGGTAATATCAACCTATTACGGAGCTGGTGACATCATTTCTGTAAAGAAAGCCATCCACACATCCATCGCGTTCAGTCTCTGTAGCAGTGTATTCCTCACGATCTTCGGATACTTCTTTGCTCCGGTCATCCTCAGGTGGATGGGCACACCCCCTACTGTCTTCGACGATGCTAAAGCCTATGTACAGGTATTCTTCCTAGGAATCAGTGCCCTGGTACTCTACAACACTGCTGCTGGTATTCTCCAAGCTGTTGGAGACAGCAGGCATCCCCTCTACTTTTTGATAGTAGCTGCAATACTGAATATAATACTGGATGTGCTGTTTGTCGGATTCTTCAAAATGGGTATCGAAGGTACTGCCTATGCAACCATCATCAGCCAATCAGTGAGTGTCTTCTTGTCCTTCCGTCTCCTGCTGACCAGCGATGATATCTTTAAGGTAAAGCTACGCAACATTGGGTTCAAGAAAGGGATGCTGAGCAGAATCCTCAGATTTGGGATACCCTCGGGAATCCAGAACTCAGTAACCTCCTTTGCCAATGTCGTAGTCCAATCGAGCGTAAACCTCTTTGGAGCGGCTGCAATGGCAGGTACCGGCTCTTTTATGAGAATCCAGGGCTTTGCCCTCATCCCCATCACCAGCTTTGCCCTAGCCATGACCACCTTCACCGGACAGAACATTGGAGCCAGAGAGTACGACAGGGTTAAAACAGGAGTACGCTTTGGCATAACCTTCGCCATAATCCTATCGGAGGCGATCGGAATCCTGCTCTTTTTCTATGCAGATGTACTGGTGGCCCTGTTCAACCGTGACCCCTCCATCATTATCTACGGAGTGCAGAAATCACACATATCTTCGCTGTTCCTCTTTGCCCTTGCCCTTTCCCACGTCATGAGCGGCCTCTTCAGAGGGGCCGGAAAGGCCATGGTGCCCATGGCTGTCATGTTGGCTTTCTGGTGTATCTTCAGGGTCCTCTACATCAAGATAGGGCTCCTGTTCCTGATGGACATCCGCGTCGTCTATTGGGCACACCCCATTACGTGGATGCTGAGCGCCACAGTATTCATCATCTATTATTTCAAAGCCGATTGGATGAATCGTAAGATTCCAGTCTAAATACTTGCTTTTGCTGTCTGCCTTTATATATGCATCAGAGGTGTGTTTTCTGGGTATTAAAATGCATATGCTCGTCATGGCTGCTACCATGGGGCTCCCATTCATCTTTCCAATGGCGGAGTTCCAGTCATCGTCATCGGAGTACCTGTACGCTATGTACACTCCCATTATGGTATTTGCTCCTCTAGTGATGTCCAAAATAGTGTCAAGCTTGCCGTTGAAATCATACAAAGCCTGGATGAAACGATAATTCGGAGTTTCTGAGATGCACTATAGGATCGGTGGCATGTTTACCCTCGAGCCACAGGCAAAGGAAAAAGCACACTTTCTCCAAGACATCAGGACCAATGAATCCATTGCCAGTGTACAGATAGACCAGCGCTATGATGAGAAAACCATGGAATACCTAGGGAAATCCCTCTCAAGTCTTCGGTGATAGTACACCTCTGCTTAGAAAATCCTATCCAGGAAAGTGGACAGTCACCACTCCACTTTCTTTCTTGATTTATCCTCTGATCCGCTTGACAAAGGGGTAACAGAAGCGAACTATATAGATATCTAAGCACTTCCTTTACAAGGATATCATGTATAGTAACCACACAATAATCGTTTTACACAACCAGATACTCAGTACCAGTCCAGAGGATGTGCTCGACATATACAGACAGGCCAAGTGGATAGAAGAAATCCTCCAGGGAAAGGGATACAAGACCCTTTTGGTCCCCTTTTCCCTTGATGCTCTATCAATGCTTGCAACAATGAACAGCAACAGCCCGATTCTTGTCTTTAACTTGGTAGACTCAGCTCCTGGGGAGGAGAATCTTGCCTATCTGGTTCCAGGCTTGCTTGAACATATGCACCTGCCATACACTGGGTGTTCCCTGCAAAATCTCTTCGTCACTACCAACAAGTTGCTGGCCAAACGAGTACTCAAGGCTGCAAACATTGACACCCCGCCTTGGCTCACCAAGGACGAGACTGAAGCACTGTTACACAGTGCCACAAAGCGCTACATCATCAAACCCATATCTGAAGACGCTTCCATAGGCCTGAATGAAAGCTCCATAGTAAGTGCAGAGCAGGTTGTTGCGGAATTGAAGACCAAAGAAGAGACGCTGCTCACCCCTTGCTTCGCAGAGGCCTTCATAGAGGGAAGGGAGTTCACCGCCTGCATGTATGGGACACCAGAGAGCTGTACGATACTTACCCCTTACGAATGGGTATTCCAAGGGTATGAAGAGCATCAGAAGGAGAAGATAATTACCTATGATGCCAAGTGGACTGAAAACTCATTTGGGTACGAGCACATAGTGGCAAAATATCATGCAGATGAGTGCGACTTTCCCCTGCTCGAGAGACTGACTGCAATTGCCAGCCAATGTTGGAAAGCATTCTCACTTACTGGCTATGCCCGGGTAGACTTTCGTATCGATACAGAGGGAAAAAGCTGGGTGTTGGAGGTAAACTGCAACCCCAGTTTCTATGGATTCTATCACCTAGCTCTGGAGGGGGGCTTCCCCTTTGAGGATCTTGTACAGGATATTATCGAGCTGGTACGCTAATCAGAGATATGTGTCGACCCAAACCAACGATTCCAATTCAAGGCCCATCTCTCGATAGAGAGCCTGGGCTTTTGCATTTTTTGGGTGGGTCACCATAGCAAGATAGGTGCACCCCTGTTGCTTGGACCATGCTTGGACATACTCTAAAAGCTCTGCACCCAGTCCTTGGTTTCTACTTTCCTTCGAGACAAACAGTTCATTCAGCCAGAAGTAATCCCCTTTTGTCTCCAAGCCACAGCAGATATTTCCATAGGCAAACCCAATTGCAGTAGCATCTTCCTCATAGGCAACGAAGAAAGCGGCCCTGCTTTGCTCCTTCATAGAGTTTCGTATTTCTGAGGCTACCTCGTCCCTACTTTGGTGATAGCCAATAAAGGACATCTGCTGCTGGACTAGGGTTATAACCCTCTCTAAGTCCAGGATACTTTCGTCATGGTGATAGGCAACAATAGTGGACATGCTCTCTTCCTACCAAGCCTTCACATAGATGAGCTTGTTGTCGTTGGGGGCGTAATAGTTCTCTAGTTCTGCCTCCAGATGATAGCCGTTTCGTTCGTAAAAGGATCTTGTCGGTACATACTGGTCAGTGGAGGAGGTTTCTATATATATCCGTGTCCCCCCTCGCTTCTGTATTTCCTGTTCGGTCTGTCTGAGCAACAAGGTTCCCAATCCCTGTCCACGATAGGTGGTATCAACTGCTATCCAGTAGAGGTCATAGCTGCTCTTGGTTCCAGGGATCGGTCCGAAACAGGTGTAGCCTCTGAGTGAGGATTCATGCACGGCAAACTGGAAGAAGTATTCGCAGCTCTCACCTTGCTCGAGGCGCTCACAAACGAGCGATACCCCTACTTTTTGCTCTTCGGCATTGAAGAAGCCTGAGGTTCCTAGTATTGAAGCGACACTCTGGATATCGGAAGCAACAGGTTGTTCCCTAAAGGTATAGGTTTCCATGATTTACCCTTTGATGATCATGGAGATCATCTTATCGTACGTCAGACCAAACCGTTGGGCAGCTGCGACAAAGCCACTGTCCTGGGCGATGCAAGGGTTCAGATTCACTTCGAGTATGTAGGGAGCTCCCAATGCATCAACGCGAAAGTCTACCCTTGCATACCCCTTCCCACCAAAGAGCAGGAAAGCTTTGCGGCTCAACTCTTGCAAGGTCTTGAGCAAGGGCTCATCCTCCTGGCTACAGGAAAACGTACGTTGGGTATGGATGTACTCAAAGGAGGCCTCCTCCCACTTAGCTTCATAACCAACGATGGCCGGCTTATCAGGGGGATAGTCAACAAAGAGCATTTCAGCAGGGTCAAAGACTATCGTTTCTCCCTCGACAGTAAGAAGGGAGACACTGAACTCACGCCCTTGGATGAAGGTCTCTGCAAAGTGAGAACCTCCTGCAAGGGCCTTTGCAAGTGAGGCTTCGACATGAAACGTTTGGACTGAGGCATCGGTAATGCCAACAGAGGCCTCCTCTGCCACTGGCTTGATGATAAGGGGATGACCTAGGAACCTTGAAAAGTCCTCATTACTTGAAGCTTCTAGCCAAGCAGGCGTCGGAAGCCCTTCCCTGTGCATAAGGCGTTTGGCAAACAGCTTGTCTGAAGAGAGCATCAGAGCATGGCTGTCTCCCCCGGTAAACCTGATAGCCATTATTTCAAACAGTGCAGGGGCAAGGTGGAGTAGCCGACAACCTTCCAAGGTCTCCACAAGGTTGAATATGAGATCAGGCTTGGAAACAAGGATTCGTTTCTTCATCCTCTCCAGGTTCAGGGAGAAGCCCAGATAAAACACCTCATAGCCCAAGGCCTTGAGGGCCTTACGTACTTGCCTTACTTCCAATGCAGTGTCCAGTTCGTCTTTGGTAGGTTCTTGTGCAAGCTTGTCCGATACTATCAGGATACGCATTGTCTCTCAACTTTCCCTGCCCGGAGGAGGGCTGAATCCAGTATACGTGTTATCAGTTCATGGTAGCTTATCCCTGCCTTCCTGCAGAGGATGGGGAGATCAGAGTCCACAGGATTCAGGCCGGCAAGAGGATTCACTTCCAAGAAGTTTACCCTAAGCTGACCATCCATCTTCACATCGATTCGTCCACCATCACGACAGCCGAGGGCATTCCAAGCTGCCAGGGCAACCTTTTCACACTCAGAAGCCACCTCTCCCCCAACAAGGTGATACTTGGCAAACTCCAGGTACTCCTGCTTGGTCTTGTACGAGTAAACCCCCAGGTCACAGGATGGGTCTACAACGATTTCCATCACCCCTGTAGTCCTTGCGTTTTCGCGCGTCCCTGTGATTCCGACAGTAAATTCCCGTCCTTCAAGATAGGTCTCTACCAGAACAGGCTGCCTGAACTCATCAAGGAGGAGTTTTGCAACATGGGAAAGGGCTAGCGAATCCCTGACGATCGAGTTGGCACTGATGCCCATTCCTGTCCCACCACCTACGGGCTTGAGGAACAAGGGAAAGGGAAGCTCAACATTAGCCACTTCGCTCTCGTCATGGATAACATAGTAGTCAGGGGTAGGCACGCCCTGCTCCCTGACTACAGCCTTGGTCATCCCCTTATGCAGAGTGAGGGCCAGGATGTGGGATTCAGAGAACACATAGGGAATCTCATAGGCATCAAGGAGAGCTGGAATCTGCGCTTCACGACACAAGCCATGCAACCCCTCGGCAATGTTGAAGACAAGGTCACAACGATTGCCTTGGGCAAGGAAAGTCACCAGTGCCTTGATATTTCCAATGCGGATAGTCTCATAGCCAAGTAGCCTGAGAGAATCGTCAATGGCATCAATTGTCACCAGGTTGTCAAATTCAGCGACTGATTCAGCGGGATATCCTGCCGCGAGGTAGTCGTCTTTGAGGTCATAGGTCATTCCGATTAGCATGTCAGGCTCCTGTACCCTCTTGGGCACGGTCGGGATAGGCAAAGACCTTCCCTTCGTAGTTGCGAAGATAGAGGTTCTTCTCATCCTGTCCCACTTCATAGTCAGGTAGGATGGGAACTTTGCCTCCTCCTCCAGGGGTGTCTATGACATACTGGGGAACGGCGTACCCACTGGTAAAGCCCCGCAAACCGGCGATGAGCTCCTTACCCTTGTCGACAGTTGTGCGAAAGTGTGCTGATCCTGTGATAGGGTCACACTGGAAGAGATAATAGGGCTTGATCCTTACCTTCAGCAGACGGTGATAGAGCTCCATGAGAGTCTCAACAGAATCATTCACTCCTTTGAGCAGTACAGTCTGACTGCCCATGACCACTCCTGCATCAGCTAAGCTGTTACAGGCCTTGGAGGACTCGTCTGTAATCTCATCAGGATGGGTGCAGTGCACGCTCAGGTAGATGGGCTTGTAGCGCTTGAGGATTCGTAGGAGATTAGGGGTAATTCGCTGGGGAAGTACCATAGGGACCTTGGTTCCTATCCTGACCATCTCCACATGGTTGATGGAGGTTATCTCCTTGAGCAACCATTCGATCTTCTCATCCGAGAGGGTCAGAGGATCCCCTCCAGAGATGATGACATCCCGGATGGCAGGGGTATTTCGGATGTACTCGATGGCCTTCTTCCAATGGGTCTCCAGAGGCTCGGTGTGCCCTCCAACAAGACGGGAACGGGTACAATACCTGCAGTAGACTGAGCAGAAGCTGGTGGTAAGGAACAAGGCACGATCAGGATACCGATGGACGATACCAGGGACAGGACTGGTGTTCTCTTCATGCAAGGGATCTTCACTCTCGCCGGGAGAAGTGAAGGACTCAAGGATGGTAGGAACCACACTCTTGCGCAGGGCACTATTCACGTCAGTGGGATCGATAAGGCTAAGGTAGTAGGGGGTTATGGAGAAGGGAAAGCTGGATTCAACATTCTCAAGAGCTTGGCGCTCTTCGGTGGTTAGGGTAAGGAAACGGGAGATCTGAGCAAGGGTGGTGATCCGATGGGAGACCTGCCAATGCCAATCATTCCACATCTCTTTGGTCGTGTCCGGAAAATAGGTCTTTCTGAACTTAGTGGTGCGACCCCAACGGGAGTCTTTTAGGCTTACTCCAGCTCGTTTGGGGTCGCTTGTTTCAGGGACACTCTGCGAAGCGCAAGCTTGCATGCCTTCGCTTATAAGCGGAGGGTCACCATCGTCGACGCTAATTGTTTGATTTGTATTAAAATGTTCCATAGGAACCTTCTTCGACCAGAGCGATTCATCCAAGCAGAAACTGTCATGATCCTCTGGGCTATTCCTCTCTAAAGTGTATCACCAAGGTTGAAATTCGTCTGTAGAAAGATGCAAGTTTTTAGCATATTTTTTAGGTATTTTTCAGAGATTTTTAGCTTAGGGAAAAGGCGTAAAAAATCTCACTCGCATTGAGGAAACCAACAGAGACAGAGAGCAGAATTCCAATGGTTAAAACACCACCAGAAACACCCCCCACTGGCGTGGGGAAGACTGGCCTTCACTAGTGTTTGGCTATACCCTTCTAGAAACACCCCCACTGGCGTGGGGAAGACTTCTCGTAGATTTTTGGGAGATTTGAATTGTCAGAAACACCCCCACTGGCGTGGGGAAGACTTCTCGTAGATTTTTGGGAGATTTGAATTGTCAGAAACACCCCCACTGGCGTGGGGAAGACTCATCAATCTTCATACCGGCTTTGATGCTAGTAGAAACACCCCCACTGGCGTGGGGAAGACTAGGTGGAGAGCCTGAAACGCTAGGGATCGTAGGAAACACCCCCACTGGCGTGGGGAAGACGTCGTCGTGTGTCGAGTCCTCGTCGTTCTCGTAGAAACACCCCCACTGGCGTGGGGAAGACCGTTGGAGGTCATTATGGTCACCCATTGGATAGGAAACACCCCCACTGGCGTGGGGAAGACACATGCGTACCATCCCATGTTAACCCTGTAGGAGAAACACCCCCACTGGCGTGGGGAAGACTACCTCCCAATTCAGCACCCACAGCTTTCACCAGAAACACCCCCACTGGCGTGGGGAAGACGTCAGCGAACTACTGCGAAATCGCTCGATATGAGAAACACCCCCACTGGCGTGGGGAAGACGCGTCCTGATGAAGCCTAGAAATGCACTGGTCGGAAACACCCCCACTGGCGTGGGGAAGACCTGTCTATCCCAATGTTTACGTATGAGACTTTAGAAACACCCCCACTGGCGTGGGGAAGACTCTTGAGAATCTCTTTATCACATCCTGGGATGAGAAACACCCCCACTGGCGTGGGGAAGACCCCAACTGAACACTTGTCAGCCTTAATCCTTTGGAAACACCCCCACTGGCGTGGGGAAGACGTTGCAATGTACCTGCGCAATGTAACATCTGGAGAAACACCCCCACTGGCGTGGGGAAGACATTATATTGACACTACTATGATACCATGATACCGAAACACCCCCACTGGCGTGGGGAAGACTTCCATCAAATACCAGTAATAAAGAGCTTACAAGAAACACCCCCACTGGCGTGGGGAAGACTTTCGCGCGGTATATATACCTATGGCCACAACAGAAACACCCCCACTGGCGTGGGGAAGACTCGTTGCAACGGAAAAAAAGCTTATAGAAATAAGAAACACCCCCACTGGCGTGGGGAAGACGAGAGCTGGCTTCAGGTACAGGGAACCAGATCAGAAACACCCCCACTGGCGTGGGGAAGACATATTGCTTACAGGAACGCCTATAGTTTTGGGAGAAACACCCCCACTGGCGTGGGGAAGACTCGTCCCGGGACTGTCGATATAAGCATGACTTAGAAACACCCCCACTGGCGTGGGGAAGACCCGGCTTGTCACCCTTCTTGCAGCTCCTCAGTGGAAACACCCCCACTGGCGTGGGGAAGACCAAAACCCAACGATAAGATATTCGATAGCCATGGAAACACCCCCACTGGCGTGGGGAAGACAATCTCTATGCTTCTGTTGCTCAAGGTGATGGGGAAACACCCCCACTGGCGTGGGGAAGACGTCTGTACTACAGAAATTTGAAGATAGATTGGAGAAACACCCCCACTGGCGTGGGGAAGACTATTATATCCCAGGCTCTACAGGATTTGGAGTAGAAACACCCCCACTGGCGTGGGGAAGACGCTGACGCTATCATCGTGGGTGCTGTACTCATGGAAACACCCCCACTGGCGTGGGGAAGACTCACTGCATATAATCCCGACGCTTTGCTTTTCGGAAACACCCCCACTGGCGTGGGGAAGACAGCGACATATAGTACCATACGTATGCTTATTACACTATATCTAGTGCATACCTTCCTGCTCTAATCTTTCAAAAATCAGTTGAAGGCCATCTATTGTAGCAATCTTCTTCTTCGTGTCCCCAACTCCCCAAATTTTATAATAAGGAGGTTTTGTTATGCGTTGAAGCACCAAAATACCTGAAGAGGGAGGACAATGATCAATCAAGTACGTAATTACTGTATCTGCAACAGAATCTTTTATCCCTGACACGAAAATATTGGCACGAGGTTCAACAAACCACAATTTCATGCGTCCTCTTACAGCAGGAGGGAGATTATTTGCTATTACCACTACCATTACTTTAGCCCTAATATTTTTTTAATGTCCTTGCTCACGTTGCCTAACAAGTCACTCTCGATCACTCTGGTACGAAAAGTCTCGGCAACCAAAGCTCGGTTGTACAACCCACACATCTTGTAGGTAAGGGAGAAAGCCAAGTCAACACAAAGATTTTCTTTATAAAGATCAGCAAGATCATACACAAAAGGAAGGGGACTGCCTGAATGAACAAACCCAACGTGAGGTGAAAAACCTAGAGATATTATCGCTGATGTCAATATTCCATAAAGAGCTGCATTCGAGGCTGTCAATATCTTATTGGTGTCATCACCCATCTCAAACTTTCCAGGCACATAGGAACGCCCCTTCCATCCTACATTATATTGATTGGCCTTCTCTTCATACAAAGCCCTTACCCTTTGCCCCTCCATTCCCATCAATTGTTGTAGAGTCTTTGTTGAAACGTCAACTTCTGGAAAACGAAAAGAAAAAAGCTTCCGTGCAACCTCCAACCGCTTACTGGGAATACTAGCTAATTGAATCTGCTTTTGCATGTTTCTTGTATCAGCTGTAGGACATTGACCAACAGCATAAAAGAGCAGACTATCCTCACCTACCCAACAGATAGTACAATTCGAGGCTGTCATAACCTTCACAGCCTCATGAGTAATACTGGTTCCTGGGCCTAAAAGGACAGTATGGATAGTAGCTACAGGCAAGCGTACTAGGTTTGCTTCACTATCAATCCACTTAACACTACTATCATCAATTTCAAGTCTTCCTCGTTCAAGATAAATAAATGGATACTTATCCGCAATCTGAGGCAAGGAGTTCCGCTCGACCTTAATAAATAGCCGTGTTTTCTTTGTATCCATTTAGCTCTTTCCTCACCACGTATCGGGCTGCATACTGTTTCTGTTCTCCATACTTTTTCGGGGCATCCAAAACACAATAAGCATCAGGATCAGAAGCCTCTGCATCAGCTACTTGAAAAAGGGGAACAAGATTTTTTCCAGCTGCAATCACACTTGCTTCTTTCCAAGCCTCATCGAAGCTGGAGTATGTACCCCTATACACAAAATCCGTAGGAATACAATGTTTCTTTCCCAAAAACACATCATAGGTCGGTTGTTTCAATGCCCTTTCTATCTCTTCCGCCAAAGCTACATCAAGCTCCTGAATAACAGCAAATCTAGCATCTTGTAAATAATATCGGTAGGTCATTTTTGCCCCACCTCCAACAGAGGCCTTCCCATCAGCTTTTTTAGGGATGAGGTTTTTTTGCCAAGCATCCTTCTCATCATAACCGCTACCAACCATATGAAAATCCATCAACATAGAAGGCCGGCTCTTCTTCTCTTTCCCGTACGAAACCACTACCTGCCGAAATTGGGAGAGATGTAAAAGAAGTTCTGCTTGAACTCCTCTTGCCCCCATAGAGGACAAGAGAAGCCCAAAAATACCTGATTTGGTAGGAAACTGCTCTGTATCCCGACGTGAGAACTTTGAAGAGCTCCCCCAAGACTGAAGTGGTGCTTCCAACCACAAAACCAAAAAGCATCGTTCCATATCATGTCCTTACCGCTTTGACCACAGCATGTGTCAAATCATCAATCGAATAGTTTTCATCAAGACCCCATATAAAATCTTCTATGCTTCCAAAAAGAGAACCTGACATTTTTTCCTTTTTCTGCAAAAAATCATCAAGGGCAACAATACTGGGCTTTAGGAATCCCTCTCCTTTTGACCTGACCGGGGCATCAAAGGAAGCCTGAAGACCTTGTCCACGCCTTACATATACCTTTGCATAGTCCCAGAGATTAGAACCAGACTGTGTAGATTGTCTTGCTATCGGAACTCCTACATAGAGGGCTTTTATGAAAGCTTCAAGAGCCTTATCAAGGTGTTCATCATCACCCAAGGATTCAACAAGCTGTCCAATATTCACACTTACATAACGGTAATAGGTAGCAGAGTTAAACTCCAGGCTTCCGATATGAGAAGAACCTGCATTACTTCCATAGGTACCTCTCTCATCATCGACAGCTGTGAAATAATCAATTTCATTAGCTACCTTATGGGTTGAGATAGCATGAGAAAAAGATGTTGCCGCTTCTACATTCAACTCCACAGCCTGTGCTACCATTCGACCAAACAGGGCAATATCAAGACCGTCCAATTCCTTCAAGCCACTTTTCAATGCATTTTTTTGTATTGTAACTAGGGCTTTCAAATCCTTTTTTTCGTCAATTTCAAACTTCTTCTCAACCGCAAACTCAGCAAGAGCTTTCGCCTCGGTTTCTGAAAAAAAGTATAGAGTATCTTTGGTCAATAGATTAGCTATCACTTCTGATGCGGATGATATCTGTTCGGCAGTTGCATCTTCATCACTGATATGTTCAGTAATCTTATTTGCTACAAACTTGGTCCGAACACCAAGCTTAATATCAAAATCCCTCATCGCCAGCCTTACCTGCCTTTTCCAGCACTGACTACTTACTCGAGCTCTCACTACACCTCCAACGATGGCGGTTTTAGGAGCCCCCACATCATCCCGATTTAAACATGTCACGGGAAAACTCTGTAAAATGTGAAATTCAACCCTCAATCCTTTATACTTGGCATTCATTATGTATCTCCTCTTTGGTAATTTTAATTTTTACAATAACGGTCTAATTTGAAGCATCCCAAACCCAAAAGCCTTTCCTCGCCCAATACCTCTCTCGCATGACTCTAGAAAATTTGCTCTATCCAATACAAAAAGAGAACCTCTTAGCAGGTAGCGATTGAATACCAGACGATTTTCACCTTTAGGTATTACCAGAACACTCTTCTCCTCAAGCTCCAAGCTATTCCAGTCAACAGAAAAGCCCCAAGATTCCTGTCTATCAAATATCCATTCCCGTATAGCCTTGTCCCCTCTGACAGGAACAAGTGACGAATTTCCCTTCCTTTTGATTACAGGGTTAACCAAAACCTGAAACCCATATCGATCGTGGGAGTAGAACTCAGGGGCAACCCTTTTTGATTCAAGTGAACCAACTTCAGGTACAAGTGGAGACGAATGTGATTTGATAAGAATTGTTCTGCCAGAATTCCCCATCCCATAGTCGTAGTAGAGAAAATCCCGTTCATTACCAGGAAAAAGGCTGTATATCAATACATGAAGAGAATACCCATCATCTTTCAAGCCATAGTGCTTAAGGGCATGCACATCTAAAAACAACTTGGAGATAATCATTCAGCATCCCCCTCTTTCCTAAAGAATCCTTGGGCCCATCCAGCACGAATGCGGTCACGTTGGTTAGTACTATCAAACCACAAGATTTCATCCAACAGTTGTACCCTCGAGTAATCAATCCCCTTTGCATCAAGATATCTGAGGAGAGACCTCAAGATCCCAAGTAATTCAAAAGAATCCCGACATGAAAGCAGGCGTTGAAGTCGGGAGCACTCCGTAGATTTAACAATATCCTCGCCTGTTGCTTTGGCAAAAAAGGAACGACGCAATGCAACACCAATACTACCAATCCCATCGTTTTCTATCGTGCCCTTAGCCAAGCTCGCAGCAATCAAGCCATACGCTTTACGTTCTTTCTCATTCTCCAAGTCAACCCACTTTGACAGAATTTCCCAACTTTGATATTCAGTATCTTGGTTATCAGCCCTACGGAGTTTTGCAGAAAACCCAGTGTCACCCCCACTTGAAATTCTTTGTAAAACATACGCAACAAAAACTTTGGTCTTTTCACTCAATCAGCTTTCCCCCTTTTATATTTCACTATGTTTCCACAAGTTTGGACGACAATTTGCCCACTGTACCATCTGCTTGGCACTCTCATTTGGACAATACAAATCAAAAGTCTGAAGCCCAAAGCCTAAAAAAACCTTCCTCATAGTGAGCACTTCATCCGAGGCTTCGCAAGCAACTATCAGATTATTGAACTCCCCTTCACACAGAGACCAATAAAATTCAGAAGCTTTCTCACCTTTTGGCCTTGCGTCCTTAGGTCCTTCTCCCATAGAAAGCCAATACCTTTGAACTGCTTTCTTTGTGTAGGATGCAATTTCCTCCAAGTACTTCATCTCTTGCTCAAGACTCAAGAACCAAGCCTCTTTCATCAGTCTAGTGTCGAAATACACAATTGATTCCAGAAAATCATCAGTCTGTTTGACTGATTGATCACCAGCTTGAGATCTGACTTTCATTCCTCCAGAAAAGACTCCAAAACGATGAACAGGAGCTTTTCTGACACGATTAAGAGCAAGTGTTATCTGTGGACAATACATTGCTGAGCCTGAAGATTGGAAACTGAGCGCCAACAAAGAGATAAGATCTCTCCAAGGTTTTTTCGACATATCTAACCATAAAACTTTCCCTTCTTGCGAATAGGCAATAAAGGGTTCTCGCCAACCTTGTTTGAAAGATGGATATTGGATTCCTTCCGCATAGATGATTCCCTCATCTTGTAGCATAACAAACCTACTCATAGCGCAAAAAGCACCCATAGGACCCTCTTTTATGCGATTGGCTACTGTATCATCCTCACCACCAGGCATCTCTTCCCAAGGAGGAGTGAGGGTATCCAGAGAAAATCCAGGATACAAAGCACTGAAATCCTTTTGGGTCAATAGATTCATCCATACCGTTTCAAGAATAGAATTTCCCCACAAACTAGAGTTCAAATACCCAACGTAATTGCCAATACTGGGGCCAGATTTTGCTGAATTTGTTTTTCCTACATAATCGGTAGTCAGAGGAGGTAAATTCTTAGCAATCCTCTTCCCACCTGGACTGTAATTCATCAATGAAACGATAAATACCGCCTTTTCTGCATCAGAAAGTGAATAGTCTTGTTGGAGTTGAGTTAAAATTGAATCATTTTCTGATACTAGGTCCGGCAGATAATTCCTCCCAATGGCAACAGCAGGAGGCCTCACTCCTTTTGCATCTAGCAACCCAATAAGCTGAGGCAGTTGAAGAAAAGGTCTCTCCCCATACAACCAAAAACAATCATGGTTCATCGAAAGATACTGTTGACATCTTTCACCGAGCCTACGTGCATCTAGACTGCTCCATTCTTTGTCATCCAAGGGAGTGAATACTCGTTGTGCAATGGCAAGCAATACTTTCAGTATGGACAGTTTTTGAATAGTCGTCCCTCCCAACTCCCTTGGAGAGTCTTGGCTAAAAATTGCTCGCAATGATTGCCGCTCTCCTCCTGCAATTGGAATCCAACCTTCATCAGTCAGGTTAAAATGCTGTTTCATGTCACTCTCCCTTATCCTTTCTTCTTTTCTGAGACATACCCAAGCAACGGGTGATATCCAAGAGTATATTTGAGGGACGCTTCTCTCCCCCCCATACCGTCAATAGTTCCACTCATAGTCAAAATCCCTACACGAACCCTTTCCTCTTCATACTCAGACACATAGAGAAAAGGACTAAGCCAGCGTAATTCAGCTACTGATAAGACACCAGGAGCAAGATAGGCAGGCACAGAAATCAAATGAGACATCAGGCACCTTGCAATCTCTTTTTTCTGCTGGGGGCTAGGTGTCTGTTTCAATTCCAACTGAGTCCCATCCATCAAAGATAGCGTAGGACATATCCCCAGAGGTGCTACCATCAACAATAAGACATCACAAGAAGGGAGGTCAGAACAACGGGTATTGGCATCATCGGAGAATCCCTTCCCTACTTTAGCAATACCTAAATGGGCCAATCGCTGTAAAACCTCACGTTGTTTTTCTACCTCATGTTTTAGTGTTTGCAGAACTCCTTCTTCTTTCCTATCTTTATAGGTATCTTCTATAAGAGATCGCATCATTGAAGGGAGGCACAGATCTTCAAGCGAGGACCAGACCTCCCTGCTTCTCTGCAAAACATATGGGGCATAGACCATACCAGTAAGTCCGAAATCAGGTTGCAAGCTTTGTGGTACCAATATCATCACAGAGGGGGTTGCTTGCACTGGACGCAAATCTTTGAAAGGATGCCTCCAAAGTCTTCCAATTCGTTGTAGGATCATATCAGTTGGAGCTAACCGGGTTACAAGATAGTCTGCATCGATATCCAATGACTGCTCAAGGACTTGTGTTCCAATAAGTATTCGCCCGCAGATTTTTCGTCTCTCTTCGCCCTCTTTCCCATACAAGGAGACCCAATTTGCTTCTAGGGTTGCCCTCACGTAGGCAGGAAATCTTGAATGCAACAATCCCACTTCAATCTCATTTTGTTTTCCCCAAGCCGCAAAGGTTTGAAATGACTTTTGTGCATCCGACACTGTATTTTCTATCCATAGGATCTGTTCACCACACAAGGCTTTCTCACGTACTATGCAAGCTACCTCAGCATCATTTGAACAACGATCAACATGCACAATCCTCTGTGTCGAAGAGGGGGTCGTGTACGTTTCCAAAGGGATTTTGGTTGTCGATACCGTTACAAGAGGGTAATCCTCCTGTACCCTTGCATGTACGGCATCCAAGACCCCTATCATCATATTTTTTCGTTTCCCTGTTAAAGTCGCACTCAACAGGATCACCGTAGAACCCAAATCCCGTAACATTTGTATGAGAAAATCCATCACTGTTCCTGTGTAGACATCATACGAGTGGACCTCATCAAGAATGACAACTTTCCCTGCTAGTCCAAAAGTTCTCACAAAGTTATGTCTGACATTGAGAACTGCCAACAGAGCCTGATCGATTGTTCCCACAGCAAAAGGTGCAAGAATACCTCTTTTCCGACTATTGAACCAAGAATTTCCAACTTTGGAGTCAACCCCCATATCAGTTTCAAAAAGCCATGAGTTAGCATACAACAAAAGTGGCTTATACTTACTATCTTCTTCGAGAATACTATCTAGAAACTTGGCTATTCTCTCATGCATTCTTTCTGAAGTAATCCTTGTAGGTAGTGCAAAATATATACCGGTGGCTTTCCCTTGGCTGATTAAAGAATATGCAGCGTACAATGCTGCCTCTGTCTTCCCCTCTCCCATGGTCGCCTCAAGAACATAGACACCTGGATCAGAAATCTGAGTATAGAATTTTTCCTGAATAGGATAAGGCTCAAAGGTGAATATGTCTTGAAACGAAAGGCCCTTACATACCTGAGGCCGAACAAAGCCTGCTTGGTCAACTGCTTGCTTAACCATGCTTTGCAAATCTACATTTTCAAGTGAGCGAAGGTTTTCGAACAACGATCCAGATCCTATCCAATCCGATACTGTGGTGAGCCCTGCAAGCACTGCCGCAAAAGAATCATCTGAGATAAGAGGCAGTTCCTCATTGAAATACTCCTTCAACAGTAGCAATAGGGAAACCCTAATCTTTTGCCATGCTTTTCCACCCAAGGCCTCACTATCAGCATCTTTAGCATTTGTAGGCGAATACCCATGATGGCTACCAACAATCTTGTCAATATAAGGGGGAGAGATACCACAAAGGGTAGATTGTCCAACCCCTGCATGCCAACCGGTCATTTCCTCCAATTCTGGACGTGCGCTTCGAAGACATTCCAAACTGTTTGGAGTATACAAGGGAAGACTCCTATGAAGCTTCTCCAAAAACATTGGGTTAATCTTTCCCACATCATGGATAGAAGCCAGATAGGCTGAACCAGGGGGGAATAATAGTTCTCGTATTGATTCAGGAAAACGAGCCATCAGTTCAGAGGCTACTCTACCAACAATTTTACAGTGAGATTCAACATCAAGGCCCATCTCCATGGTCCCAGCAGAATTGACAATAGTCTTTGCCTTACAATCGGATAAAAGTGGTGATGATTGAGAAGAAATTTCAGATTCTTTCATCCTTGCACGAAAATACATTTTACTCGCCCTCAATAAAGAAACAACGCTAGTAGCATGTGTAGTATACACCGCTTCCAAATAGGATACTAGAAATAGTTTCCATCTATCTTGTCAACACTAACCCGAATATGCTGTATCCTTATGACAACTCAAAGGATTTCCCGTATGGCCTAAACTATGGTCTAATGGGAGAGAATCCCTAAAGGAGAAATGAGGAGGAAGTCCTTTGTTTGTTTGCCACTCTCAAAGACTTCCTCTTCACCATAAGTTATGAACCCACCCTTACCTATCCAAAAAGCCAAAGAAGCGGCAATGCTTCTCCAAGAGGCACTCGACTTCCATAAGGCTCTCGACTATGAGGGAGAAAAGCTCATATCCACTGACTACCTCTTTGGAAAAGCTAGAGGTCAGATGTTTGGCATTCTGGTCTGTGAAGACAAAGATGGCAATGAGGTCACCCTCAAGGCCTTCTCAGGCCAGTATGACGGGGCATGGCTAATCCCAGGCTGGGTAGGCCCTGTTGCCGACCCCTCTTCCTTTGACCAGATAGTCAGGAAAAACGATGTTCTTCTGCATGAGCTGACTGATAAGATTACCAGTGGCCAGGGTACCGACTCCTTTGTGCTTGGCCAGCAGAGAAAAGCTCTCTCCCAATCAGTGCTGCAAGAACTCTACAGCCTCTACAGGTTTCGATGCATCGATGGAAGCACCAAGATTTTCTCTGAAATCTTTGGCTCAAAGCTACCCCCAACCGGAACCGGGGACTGCTGTGCTCCAAAACTCCTAAATTGGGCCTTTTCCCATGATCTACGGCCGATCAGCATGGCTGAGTTCTATTATGGCCTGTCAAACCGGTCAGGGCTTAGAGAGCACAAGGCCTTCTACGGACCCTGTGACGACAAGTGTCAGCCACTGCTCAAGCATATGCTTGCCTTGGATATTGTCTACTGTGATGCCACTCTGCTTGTGGTAAACAAAGAAGGCGGACTTCTCTCAGTCCCTGGAAAAGGTGAAGCTAAACAGGATTGTGTGGAAAGCAGAGTCAGACGCCTATTCCCAACTGCACCCACACAGTGTGCAGTCCATCGCTTGGACATGGACACCTCAGGGCTGTTGATCATTGCCTTGGATAAGGAAACCCACAGGCTTCTCTCAATACAGTTCATGCTCAAGGAGGTAGAGAAAGAATACGTGGCTCTCTTGGAGGGTGTGGTCCGGCAAGAAAGGGGCGAAATCAGCCTCCCCTTCCGCCTCGATGTCGATCACAGGCCCTACCAGATATTCGATGAAGAACAGGGCAAATGGGGAACCACACTGTGGAATAAACTGCGGGTTGAATCCTCAGATTCTGGCTTAGTCACCCGAGTACACTTCACCCCCCTAACAGGGAGGACCCACCAACTGAGACTGCACAGTTCCCACCCCAAAGGTATCGGACATGCCATAGTAGGTGACCGTCTCTACGGGACAGGCGAAGAGGGCGATAGGCTCTGCCTTCATGCATCTTTCCTAGCATTTACTCATCCTCACACAGGGGAAAGGCTTTCCTTCACCTCTCAGGCTCCCTTTTGAAAGAGGACTACTGCAAGAATATGTTTCGGATAGAGTATGAATCACCTAGGAATCTTGCTATGGAAGCTTTCATCCTTTATCCCAGAAAAAAAGTATAGTATAGTGACACTATAGAAGGAGAAGATGTGATGAAGCGAAAAAACAATGCCATCTATGTGGACCTGGAGAATATTCCTGCAAGCCTGGACTTAAAAAGTCTCTTCGATGAGCTGACTCTCAAGCACAACACCAATCCAGATGAAGAGAATGTCTTTGTCATCAAGCTGGCCTGTGGCAATGCAGCATCCATAAAGAAGTTGGAAAAACAGCTTGCAGAGTACAACTTCTACATACGAGACACTCCCTCCATAACTACCAATTACAAGAACAGGGCTGACCTTATCATCTCCCTTGAAGCCTTGGAGACCATTATCATTCAGAGCCCCATCATTGACCGCTATGTATTCATAACCTCTGATTCTGACTTTACCGTCATCATGGAAACCCTGAGAAAATATGGCAAGGAAGTCTACCTCGTCACTAAAGAATCGGTCAGTGACAAGCCTATCTTCAACAATAGCTGTGATGAGATCCTCATCATGGAATCCTTCCAGACCAAACCCAAAACAGAAGAGTCAAAGACCAGTACAACAAAGGGAAAGGGAAAAGAGAAGCCCGAATCCAACAACACCAAGCGCAATGACAAGCTGGTGGAATCAATCATGAAAAAGGTAATCGATTCCCTAGATCCTGACACCTGGCTACTGGTGAGTCTCATGGGGATCAAGTTTCATCAGATGGACAAGAGCCGAACTATTGAAAGAAGCAGCTACAAGACAATAGGAAACCTGATACTCAAGATGGAAAAAGACAACCTGATAGAGAGAAAACTCAACGACAAGGGACATCCTGAAGTCAAACCCATCCCCAAGCAATAGGAATACTGGTGTTCTTCTATGATTAGTAAACAAAACCCCTTCAAAAAGATTCAGTACATCGTGCTTTTTTTGTCGTACTCATGTTTGTATTCGCTCTCCATATGGACTCCTTTCTCCACGTAGAGCCCTTGAACAATGAGCGTACAATACCCTTGGACAACACTTGGGATGCCTACCTCGATGGCGAACTGCTTGCAACAGGGGTCTCCTTACCCTATGTATTCCCTAAGCCGTTGATCGGAAAGGAGTGCACCCTCACAACTATCCTGCCATCAGTCTTTCCAAACGACAATACCTGTATCAATGTAGAGAGCAGCATGGCGGCATTGGATGTCTTCCTTGATGGTGAGAAGATATATTCCCTCGAAGGTCCTGGCAAAGCCCACATTCCTCACCCTTTAGGTCCATTTTCCTAATGAATTTCATTGCTACCATTTTTCAGGAAATGGGATGCCTTCATAGGGCAGCGAATCGACGCATCATCCCTATGTGGGCTTGCTCTGGGACTCAATCACGAATCCTCACATTCTGCCTTTCATCATGGAGACACGGCACCCCTCCGAAGCTTCGGCCTCGGAAAGTGGCGGGACGCCTTCCTCTCATGACGATGTTCCTTGTTGTTCAACCACCAGGCTTCCTCCTGCATTGCAGTATGCACTTGACCCCCTTGTCCAGGAATACCCGCTCATCGAGGCCCAGGGCGTCGAGAAACTGCATCTGACGACCGCTCAACGCCTTGAGCAGTACCGGTTCCCCACGTCTGGGACGTGCAACCTGGATATTGTAGAAGACCGTGCTCATCATGAATGATGTGGGACGGTCGGTCGGCTTGTTGTCCCAACCCGGCAGCCTTTTGCCCTCATGGGCGAGGTACATCCTCATCTGGCGCTCCATAAGTCTCCAGATGAGCAGTGCGACGACCAGGATCATGCCAAGTGCATCAACTCGCGAAGGCTTCTTCAGGAACAGGTCATTGACAATAAGTGGGTCTTTTAGAAAAGAAAAGTCACTCTCAAAGCCTTAGTCCGTTAACGAAATAAGGGGTTGAACAACCGTTCTGCATATGACCAACGCATAGATGAGATAAGCTCACCATCCAATAGGACAGAAGTCCTAGGAGTCCTGGTGATGGACATCAATGATCTGAAGGTCATCAACGACACAAAAGGGCACAAGGAAGGAGATATCGCATTGAAGGATTTCACCTCATGCATCCTCAAGCTTTTGCCTGAAAATGCTGAGGTGTTTCGCATCGGCGGGGATGAGTTTGTAGCCTTCATCCCCACTATCATGGATGACCGTCTGGAACAGCTGGCCACTACCATTACGGAGTTCTTCAAAGCCAGAAAAACTACGTACACAGTGGCAGTCGGATGGTCCCTGTACATTCCCAGAAAGAAAGAGAAGTTCATCAATATCATACATAGTGCCGACAGTTCCATGTACCTATGCAAAGCAATTATGAAGCAACAGAGAGTTGTCAATCTTGACTCTTAGGAGGGTATACTGCATCCTTTATGCATATTGGAGAATCTTATGAAACGATCCATTCTTATTTCACTGCTTTTACTTATCTTGCTCGTACCCCTTGTAGCTAACACTGACGAAAACACCACGGTAGCAGAAAGCGAATCTTTAGCCCTCTCCAGTACAGAAGAGCCACCTGTCATCACAGAGAACGAAGAGAGTGGCACTCCCATAGAGGTATTTGAAGAGCAAATCCCCCAAAATGAAGAACTCTCTTTTGGTAAGGATGTGGGTATTATTCCTGCCGGAAACACCACAGTCTCCGGGGTAAATGGATATATCGTAATCCCTAGTGCAGAACCAGTACCTGGTGGGAAAGGAACAAGCATCACTACCGGCTACTCGGGGATTTTCTCGACCGATGTATATGCCCATGTACCATTTGTCCAACTGGGATTTTCAGATATGGCAGAAGTCAGCCTCGCAGTCGACATAGATACAAAGTCCGATCTCTTGCTCAATGTCAAGTGGCGGTTCTCCCATCGTAATGGGACGTCCTTGGCAGTAGGGATAGTAGGCCAGCTTATCGATGTGGCAAATGCAAAGGACCTTGCGGCCCAACTCTACTTCGCTTCCACGTTCTTTAGCTCCATCATGGACTTCCCCTCAAAAACCACTGTTCTGCTGGGATATACCTTCCACAAGGACCTCAATACCAATATTGACTTTGGCATTGCATTCCAGACCCCCTTCTTTCCCTCTGCCTTCAAGGAAAAGGTGTTCTTTCTCCTAGACTTCGGCAACGTATCCTATAGCATCAGCCCTTCTGCAGGAGATGCTGAAAACAGAGGCCTCGTTAACGTTGGTTTGCGTATGGTTCCCCTAAAAGTCCTCAATTCAGTCTATCTTACAGCTGACATACGGGCCCTTGACCTCTTTGACCATAAGGGACGGGCTTTGAGCCTAGGCTTTTCTCTCGCCTTCAGGCCAGACTAACTATGAATTCTCTCGTTTTTACTTGTCATGAGATGAGACGGCCCCCACACATGTGGAGGCCGTTCCTATATTCTCTCAAGCTACATGACCAAGAGTTACTCGAACTCAAAGACCTTGATCATATTGGTCTTTCCAGCACTGCCTACAGGAACCCCTGCAGTTATCACCACAGAATCACCTTTCTTGACATACCCATTCTCCTCCAAATAATACGGGGCATAGGCAAGCAAGGAGTCCACACTCTTTTGCTCATCAATGAGGATCGGGGTTACCCCCCAGGACAGGGCAAGTCTCTGAACCACCGTTTTATCAGGACAAAAAGCGAGAATAGGGACACTGGGACGGAACTTTGATATGAGGCGCGCAGTACTTCCGGACTGGGTAAAACAAGCGATAAAGGAGGCCTGGACAGAAAGTGCCAATTCCCTTGTAGCAAACCCTACAGCCTCTGTCCGCGTCTGTTTCTTCCTTGGTATCGAACTATCTCCGGAATGAAGTTGATTGAAGACCAATCGCTGAAAATCATTGCTACGTTCAGTAAGGAGGACAATTCTACTCATCGTAAGCACAGCCTGCAAGGGATATTCCCCTGCTGCAGTCTCCCCTGAAAGCATGACTGCACTGGTACCGTCAAGGACAGCATTCGCCACGTCATTAGTCTCTGCCCTCGTGGGACGTGCGTTATGCATCATCGACTCGAGCATCTGCGTCGCAGTGATGACAGGCACCCCGTATGCTATGCAGGTACGGATAATAGATTTCTGGATGAGAGGGACCTCTTCTGCAGGAACCTCCACCCCAAGGTCTCCCCGGGCTATCATGATAACGCTTGACTGCTCGATGATGGAATCCAAAGCGGTTACAGCCTCGGGTTTCTCAATTTTGGCTATGATGGGTATGGTACGGCCGAACTTCTTCTGCATGAAGGTCTTCAGAGCTTTGACATCTTCTGCACTGCGTACAAAAGAGAGAGCCACATAATCCAAGTCATTCTCAAAAGCAAAGGACAGGTCCTTCTCATCCTTCTCGGTAAAGGAACTGAGATGCATCAAAGGTACTTTAGGGAGATTTACCCCCTTTCTGGGAAGTATGACTCCGTCCTCAACGAAGGTGCAGTGGATGTCGGTATCCTCAATCTTTTCAACGACTAGGGAAACCAGCCCATCATTGATGAGAATCTGACTCCCTACAAGGACCTCCTGGTGCAGATAGGGGTAGTCGATGCTGATTCGCTCTTTGGTCCCAAGGCAGGGCTTGGTTGATATGATAAGGCTCTCCCCTTTTTCAAATGATAAAGAAGGCTCTGCGAGCTGCCCTACCCTGATCTTCGGGCCCTGGAGGTCCATAAAGATAGTAATGGGAATTCCCAGTTTTTCAGAAACAGAACGGGCCCTGTCATAACGCACTTGCTGTTCTGCAGCATTACCATGACTAAAGTTCAACCTAAGCACCCGTGCCCCACCCTTGATGATGGACATGATGGCTTCCATCGATTCTGATGCTGGTCCGATAGTCGCAACAATTTTGGTATAGGTTCCCTGTATGAGCATACTAGCCCCCTTATGCTTCTATCATCCTGCATAACCCTACATTTGTAAAGTTTTCTTCAATCACCCTAACGGGTGAGCTTGAATTAATCCTCTCTAGGTAGACAAATCATCTACGAAGGCGATACCTAACAGCATACCAAAGTCCTATCATTTGGATATGAAAGAAAGAAAGACCAAAGACCTGCTGCTTGTCGCAGCAATATTGTTGCTCAGCATACTCTCCCTGATGCAAATCGGGAAGCTCCACATCGACAGCTCTACCAATGCATTTATCCCCCAGGAAGCCCCAGTAGTGCAGACAAATAATGAGATTGAAGAGGCGTTTGGCTCTCTGGATCTCATAGTGGTCAATCTCTACAGCAAGGATTCTTCGATGCTTGATGCGTCCTCTCTCTCTGTCCTGGACAAGGTCACCAGTGCAATAGAGCCTCTCGATTTCAGTTTCTCAGTAACGTCGCTGACCAATACCGACCATCTGGGCAGTTCAGATGAAGGTTTGCTGGTGCAAAAGCTCTACGACCCGACTGAAACAGATGCACTGAGTAACCTGAAGACACGTCTTGGTGAGTGGGGAGACCTCTATGAAGGCAACCTCATATCAAGGGACAGGACTATGGCGTCGATTATTGTGGAGGCTGTAGTAGGCGCTGACATGTCGGTGTTGCTCGATCAGATCAAGGCTGAAATTGCAACGATAGATATTGAGCCTCTCAAAGTCTCTATGATAGGGCTACCTGTAGTCACCGATACAATAGAACAGAGTTTGCTTACCGACCTGGCAATCCTTGCACCTATAGTCGGCCTGCTTATCATCATCGTCCTTTTATTTTCCTTTGGCAGGTTCCGATCTGTCATTATCTCCCTACTCTGCCTGGCAATCACTGCAAGTCTCATGTTGGGCCTTATGGCTGTGTTGCAGCTTACCATCACCATGGCCACCATGCTCGTACCGGTGTTAATCCTGATAGTAGGAAGCGCCTATACCATCCATATTCTCAGCCACTTCTACGAAGAGGCTTCTAACTCTGTGGAGGGGAAGACCCAGGAAGGGCGGGAGCAAATCATCACTACAATAGTGACGAGAAACCGCAATCCCCTGATTATGGCAGGGGCCACCACTGCAGCAGGGTTCCTTGCCCAGCTTACCAGTCCTTTAGCCCCCTTCAGAACCTTTGGTCTTCTTTGTGCGATCGGGGTCTTCCTTTCTCAACTCTCGGCTCTATATCTCCTGCCTGCCTTGCTTCGCATCTTCTATGCGAACACAACGGTAGAGAAGAAAAGCAAAAAGGCCCGTGAAAAATTCGACCCTTCGGGCATCTTTATCTATATCGCTTCAAAACAGGGCAAGCTCCTCATTGCTCTTTCGATAGCATGTATTGTGGCTACGCTTCTGCTTATCCCTCATATCCGAACAGGAACCAATATGCTGGCCTTCTTCAAACCCTCTTCACAGCTTGTACAGGACACCAAGCTCTACAACAGCAAGATGCAAGGTAGTGGCATCCTTACCGTCATGATACAGAAGGACAGCAAGACAACCATCCTCCAACCATCATTCCTTACTTCATTGGACGAGTTTTCCCAAAGTCTGGAAGAGCGTCCTGAGGTGGGGGGAGTGCACAGCATCATCCCCTTCATTAAGCGGATGAACCAGATTATGGGACCTCAGCGGGGAGAAGCCCTCCAGACAGAAGAGGCTATGCCCGACTTTGATTTTTTCGGCGGATCATTCGGCGCTGTGGAGGAAGAGCATTCCTCAGATGAAATAAGAGGGGAAAGCCCCGTCATCGCCCAAGATGGCAGCTACTATGAGATACCCTCTGACCCAGCAAAGTATGGGCTACAGACTGAAGAGGAGCTGAGCCAGCTCATAACCCAGTACCTATTGCTGTATAGTGGAAACCTAGGAAAGTTCATCAATGATCCTATCGAGCCAGACTCACTCCTGATGACCATCAGCCTCCTGAAGACTGACACTCCGACTTTGAGAAACATTACAAACACCATTGAAGAACACTTCAAGGGCACCCTCCCTCCTGGCTGGACAATGAAGATCGGCGGAGGCGAGGCGATAAGCCTAGCCCTTACCGAGCTGGTCACCAAATCTCAGATTTACTCCCTCTTTGGGGCTCTCATCATAGTTTGGATCTTGTTGCTCTTGCTCTTCCGTTCATTCAAGTTGGCAACCCTGGGCCTCATCCCCTGTGTGTTTGCGCTCATGGGAGTCTTTGCCTCCATGGCAATCTTTGCTATCGAACTTGATATCATCACCAGCCTGCTTGCAGCCTTGGCCATTGGCATCGGGGTGGACTATGCAATTCACCTGATAGCGGCCTATGTGAGGCTCGGATTACTAGTTGCGCAAAGTGAGGTATTCACCGAGGTGATGAAGACAACAGGTAAGGCTATCCTCATCAACGCCGCTTCTGTGACGCTTGGCTTTTCGGGCTTGCTGTTCAGCCGATTCACTCCCATATCACGTATGGGACTCCTGTTCTGTATCGCGATGGTGTTCGCATCGTTGAGCAGCCTTACCATCTTGCCTGCCTTGCTCCGTCACATCAAACCAAAGAACAATATGCTCATCTCTGAAACAACAGACTCAAGGAGAATCTCATAATGAAAAAAACCCTTCCTATCATACTTGCCTTAGTACTGACAATGCTTTTTCCTATCACAGCGGCACCACAACCACAACAGATCATGGATAAGGTCATGGAAGTGCAGAACAGTGAAAGCTCTGCCTTGGATCTGGCTCTTACCCTCATAGATACAGGAGGACAGGAACGCACAAGAAGACTGCAGACGCTCTCCCTCACAGAGAATGGAAGGACCTCCTCCCTTACTGTATTCCTCTCACCCTCCAGTGTAAAAAATACCCGCTTTCTCTCAGTTGAGAACGAACAGGGTAAGACAGACCAGTGGATCTACCTCCCTGCCCTCAAGAGGGTAAAGCGCATTGCAGCCAATGAGGAGGGAGGATCCTTCATGGGTAGTGATTTCTCCTATGCTGACATGGCTTCTACCACCTATGAATCTGATGAGGCTACCCATACCCTGCTTGAGGAGAGTGCGACAACCTATGTTGTAAGGTCGGTTCCTTTTGACAGGTCGACCTATGGTAAGACAGAGACAACCGTCGACAAGGATACCTATCTCCCCTTGCAGGTGGACTTCTATGCAAAAGATGGCATAACCCTGGAAAAACAGCTTGTAACTCAACAGATAGAACAGATGCATGGCAAATGGATATCTAAGGTCATAACCATGACCACCATCGCTAGTGGCCACAGCACCAAAATCGAGATCCTCCAGGCCCAGTACGACATTGCCATGAACAGTAACTACTTCACCACCAGATTCCTTGAAACCGGGAGGCCATAATGAAACGTGTACTACTCGTGGTCCTAACCATCAGCTTGCTCGCAGGGAACCTCTTTGCCTTTGCAGGCTTTGATGACATATTCGCTCCGGAAACCGTTGGAGAAGAAGAACCAGCAAACAAGATGAGCATCTCACTCTCAGGTTCGGCAGGAGCCACTGTCGGGGTATATTTCGATGACCAGGTTTTCTCTGAGCAGCTTCTGAGACTAAATCTCCTCGCTGACAGTCCGTCCTTTACATCAGAAGCTGCTCTCTTTTTTGACGCACAAGAGGGCAAGCTGGGTGCAGACACCATCTCGGTGACCTCCTTCTTTGACTGGGGCTTCATCAAGGCAGGCCTTCTCAAGGAAGAGTGGGGATCAGGGGATGGTGTGCACGTAGTAGATGTACTCAATGCCTTTGACTACTCCAAGGGGATTTCTGATGATATCTTCAGCATGAAGAGAGCAGAATTCATGGTCACATCCACCATCTACAAGGACCAGAGTTCCTTACAGCTCTACCTTAAGCCGACGTATACTCCGGGGCTTGCTTCCATGGAAAAAACTGGAGACAGATGGTCCTTACTCCCTGCTAATTTTTCCACATTGACAATCAATGATCCTCCCAAAACTGACTCTTTGGAATATGTCCAGTTCGGGGCCCGCGGAAGAACCAGCATCGGGGGTGCTGACCTTGGACTGCTATACTATAAGGGTCACATGGCACAGCCAGGTTTCAAACCAGAAGCTGCCACCCCTCCAAACTACATAGATACCGTTTACACCCCCTACCAACTCTTCGGCTCTGAAGCGACCTATATACTTGGGCAGTTCACCTTCATGGCAGAGCTCGGGTACATGCTCAGCAAGGATACAAAGGGAACCGACCCAACGCTCTACAACAGCAAATGGGTCTACCTTGGCGGGGTAAGCTATCTTGAACCTACCAGTCAACTGTATCTATCCATTATGTACAATGGGCATTTCATAGAACATTATGCCCTGTTCAAGAACAATCCTTTGGATGTGGATTATGGTCAGGCCTTCGACAACAAGGCCTATGGGAATACCCTCACCTTTGCAATGGAGATGCCTCTTTTCCGTGAGCGGGTACACGTGCGCCTGGGCTCTACCTACCAGATTGAGACAGAGGGCTTTGCCCTGTTGCCCTCCCTTCGTTGGCAGGTGAGTGATGACCTAAAGCTTGAGTGTAAGGCTGTAATCTATGGAACGTTGGGGTCTAAGGCCAGCCTCTTCAAGACGTGGGAGGATAACGATTATCTGACTATTGGTATGACACACTACTTCTAAATCCTACCATTGAGGGGATGAGTGTGGTAGAATCCTCTTGTGGAGGATCGGATAGTGTTCATCATCGGAGATATTCTGCTTTTTCTGACTACCGCGCTCGTATTTTCCATAACATGCCTCTGTGTCCTCTTGCATGTTCGCTCAAGGGACAGCTATACACGAGGATTCTTGGCTTTCCTGATCCCCTTATGCTTACAGATGTTCCTGACGATGCTCTATGCATACATACCCCGAGTCTATCCTCCTGAACTGCTTACTGGCGATATCTATAGGTATTTCTGCCTCTCTGCAACACTTGTATCGATATTCCTTACGACACTGATGCTGTTTACCATGAGCCGTTATCTCATATCGCTTCTACCCGCAACAGAGAAGGAGAAAAGTCTGGGAAAAACCATACTAGGTTTTCTCATCCTTGCTTTCCTGATTCTCAGCCTACTTATCATTATTGGTAGGAGCGAGGGGGATTGGATATATGCAATGGACCTCACTTTCTCCTATCACCTCTTCAGTGGCAGCGTATTTATGATACTCCATGGCTTCACCTCGCTCTACTACCGGAAAAAAGCACAGGGCTGGGAACAGGAGAGGCTGCTGACTGGTATCAGCGCCACCTTTATTCCCTTGCTGGTACTCTTTCCTCTCGATATGATTTTTTTCTGGAACCATGCCTTCAAGTTCACCTATCTCAGTTTCGCTGCTTTCGCAGTCTACCTCTACTATTTCATCAGCAGAAGATACTTTCTCACCTACGAAGCGGTACATGAAAATACGGTTTCACTTCAAACAGAATTTCTACAAGAGCATGAGGTATCAAATCGGGAGCAGGAGATCATAGCCTTACTCATCAAAGGGTTGAGCAACCATGAAATCGCTGAGAAGCTCTTCATCTCCCCAAACACAGTCAAGACTCATATCAAGAATATCTATGCAAAGCTTGGGGTCTCCAACAGAGTGTTGCTCTTTTCTCTATTACAGAAAAAATCAAAGCCCTAACTCTTGTTTACACCGCTGGCAAATGCCTGTGAGGAAGAAGGTGTGGTCATGAACGATGAAGGCATGCTTCTCTTCAAACTGTCGCACCTGCTCAGCATAAAAACATCCGCCCAAGTCTATAAACCGATGGCAATGCTTGCAATGGAACCAGTGATGGTGCTCAGTCCCCTCCTTGGAGGAGTAATAGCGTTCAGTCCCATGTTCACTACAGTGCAGGATGAACGAAGATGCAAGATTGTTATCCTCTAGGTAGTGTAGGTTCCTGTAGACTGTGGCAGGGTCACAGAAGTCACCCAGTTGTTTGGCGAGTACAGAGACAGAGACGGGCTCTTGTGCATTCTCCAAAGCCTTGAGGATTGCTTTCCTAGCCTTTGTCATTGTGCAAAGCCCTCCTCCTGCCGTAGGCAACAAGCATCTTTGTAGCGGCAGTTCCGAGGAACACGCCCCCGGCAATGACGACCACCATCGCTCCGACAGGGACATCAAGCATCCAACCGGCAGCCAAGCCGCCAAAGGAAAAAAGTGCCGAAAACAGCGTACCCAAACCCATCATGGTAGCCAAGTTCTTAGCCCAGTATCCGGCTGTCCCTGCAGGCAAGGTGAGCATTGCGATGACCATTACAATACCTACAAAGGTCTGCAACAGGACCACGGCAAGGGCTGTGATAGTGAGCATAAGCAGAAACACCCACTGTGTGGGTATTCCCCGTACCTGGGCAAACTCCTCATCAAAGGAGGTCGCTTCGATCTGGGGATAGAAGCGCCAGGCAAGGAGAATTACCACCACATCGAGGACAAACAACAGGACCAGGTCCTTCGTTGATATAAGCAGAATATTTCCAAACAGGTAGGAAGAGGGGTCGGTATAGCCTGGGGTCTTTGCCATGAAGAGGACACCTATGCTCATGCCGATCGCCCAGATGGCCTGAATGACTGTATCCTCCCGCTGTTTTGCCTTCAGGGATACCACCCCGATGATAGAGGCTGCCAGTATAGCAAAGACAATGGCTCCCATCATGGGGGTTATACCGGGGACCTTTCCCGTTGCCGAAAGGTAGAGCGCGATACCAATGCCGCCCAAAACCGCGTGTGATATGGCTCCGGCAAGGCCAGCTATCCGTTTGACGGTAACAACCGCACCGATGACCCCAAAAAGAATCGAAGAGAGCAGTCCTGCAACCAAGGCATTGCGAACAAAGGGGAAAGCAGGATTTGTAAGGGCACTAAAGAACCCTAAGAGATTATCCATTGGTAACCCCTCCATCGAAGGTACAGTAGTCAGCAGGAAGCTCAACATCATGGAGGACACGCAAAGCTTCTCCTCCATACAGTTCAGGGGCATGCTTCATCAGCTCCAAAGTATGCTGGACAACGGTGCGCCCCTTCTGCCCAGGCTTTTGGGCCCCGATACAGAAGACCCTGTCGGTAAGCGAGGAGACAGTACTCATATCATGGGTGACTATGAGGATGGTTGTCTTACCCTTGTAGTTCCTAAGCGTATCGAAGAGGCGCTTCTCACTCTCTGCATCCATATTCGCTGTAGGCTCGTCTAGGATGAGCATCTTAGGACCTGTTACGAGGGCCCTTGCGACAAGGACTCGCCTTCGCTGCCCTCCTGAAAGTTCACTGTAGGGCCTTTGTGCCAGCTCTTCCATCTCTACCTGTCGGAGGGCATCCAATGCCGCTTTGTTTCTCTCTGCCCGACCCTTTCTTGAAGTGGATAGCACCCCGCCCATCCGTACGACCTCCACTACAGAGATGGGAAATGTCGGGTCGTAGGTTATATGCTGGGGAACGTAGCCTATCATAGACCTATTCTTTTTAGGCGGGTCTCCAAACAGCAGGACTTCCCCTTGTTGGCTCTGTTCGAAACCGAGGATAAGCTTGAGAAGGGTGGTCTTGCCAGAACCATTGGGTCCGACCAATGCAATGAACTCCCCCGCATGGATGTGGAAGTTCACATCCTCTAGGACTGGCAACATATCATAGGAGAAAGCCACATGGGAGAACCGTAGGGCGATAGGGATTGCACTCATAGGTTCTCTCCTATAGAACCCAGAAGGGCATCACCCATTGAGCGGATGTTCTCCATCCAATCCCGAGCAAGAGGATCGAGGGCAAGGACCTTGGCGCCTGCAGCCTTGGCCACTGTCTGGGCAGCTTTCAGGGGAAACTGCTTCTGGACAAAGAGTGCAACAGCCTTATCCTTTTTCGCTTCCTGGATAAGGATGGCGAGGTCCTTTGCCGTAGGTTCCTTCCCCCCTATCTCCACAGCCTCCTGAATCAAGCCAAATTCGTCAAAGAAATATCCGAATGAGGGATGATAGACAAACACCTTGCGTCCAGACAAGGGGGCGAGTTTCTCCTTAAGCGAGAGAAAGGTCGCATCAATGTCTGCTATAAGTTGTTGATAATTGGCTTCCAACAGGGATCTCTGTTCAGGTAGCAGGGTTATGCTTGTCTTTAGGACATGGGAAGCCAGAATCTTCGCACTCTCCCAGCCGAGCCAGGTATGGCGGTCACGCTCGAGGCTGTCTTCACCAATGGCTTGCTCTTCATCATCATGATCATGCGCATCCAAGGACCTGAAGGTTACACCCTCTGTCCCATCGACCACCAAAAGGTTGGGATAGAGAGAGGAAATCTTGTCCTCAAGGACTAGCTCAAAGTCAGTGCCGCTGAGTATCCAGGCCTTTGCATTGGCAAGGGAAGCCATCTGTGAGGGAGTCGGCTCATAGGAGTGGGGGCTCTGCCCCTCTCCTACCAACACCACAGTGTCCAGGAGGTCTCCTGCTATACGCTGGACAAAGTACTCTTGGGGTAGAATGCTCAGAGCAAGGGTAGGCTTTCCTACAGAATCTTGCTCTTCAGATTTTCCTTGGGAGAAAAGGAGTCCTGCTCCAAGGACCAAAATGATTGCTATGCTATATTGTATTCGTTTATTCTTTCTCATACTCCCTCCTTAGGGGGTAGGGAAAGAATACTGAGCTAGAGCAAAATTTGCAAGTCATTTGCATTATATTTGCAAATGCCTTGCATATTGTTCTTAGGGACTACCCGAAAACCTCACTTTCACAGTATGCTTAGCCTGAAGAGAGGAACCTTACCATGATCTTGAACTTCAAAGACAAACAACCCCACATCGAAGCATCTTGCTTTATCGCACCCTCTGCAGATATCATCGGAGAGGTTGTGGTGGGAAAAGCCTCCTCAGTGTGGTTCAATACCACAGTAAGGGGTGATGTTGCCTCCATCCATATCGGTGAAGGGACCAATATCCAGGACAATACAGTGGTTCATGTCTCCACCAATGTACCAGTATCAATTGGCGATTACGTAACCATAGGGCATGGGGTGATCATCCACTCCTGCACCATCGGGGACGGATGTCTCATCGGTATGGGATCGACCATCCTAGATGGAGCAGTCCTGGCTGAAGAGACACTGGTAGGAGCAGCTTCCTTGATCCCTCCGGGCAAGACCTATCCCCCAAGGAGCCTGGTCATGGGCTCCCCTGCCAAGTTCATACGAATCTTGACTGAGGAAGAGCTTCGGGAGATGAAAGAGAATACCAGGCATTATGTGCAGGCCTCATCAGTGTATAAGACTAATCTTTCCTAGGCCTCGTTAGCCTTCTCAAACTTCTTGATAGCCTCATTCTTTCCGCCAACCACCAGAATATCCCCAGCCTTCAAAATAAAATCAGGGGTGATTTCTGAGATGGCCATTTCGTTTCTCAGAATAACGATGACATTCAAATGGAATTTCTTGCGGATGTTCATATCCTCAATTGTCTGGTTGACAAAACGCGGTGAGAGGGGAATATTGGCAATAGAAAAATCGTCACACAACTCAAGGAAGTCCAGCGTCCCTGTAGCGACCAGAGACTGGGCAAGCCGCACACCCATATCAACTTCAGGATAGACAGCCTCTGCCCCGATCTTCTCCAGAACCCTGCCATGATCAGCTGATGTGGCTTTGCTGATGACCCGTGGAACCTTAAGCTCCAAGGCGCTCATGGTTGCAAGAATATTTGATTCGATATCCTTCCCTATGCAGACGATGACAGTGCCACAGTGGGCGACCCCAGACTCTTTCAGCACATCCTGGGTGATACCCTTAACCGGATAAATATTGGCAAGTTTGTCTTTGACAGCATCCAGCTTCTCTTCCTCAATCTCCAGAACGATGACCTCTTTTCCAGCCTTGGTAAGTTCCAGCGCAAGCGAAAGACCAAATCGTCCCAATCCAATAATGCCATATGCATCCAGATCAAAATCACTTTTCATTCAATATTCTCCTTACTCATCCGATGAACACCTTCTCCTCAACATATTTGAGAACTGAAGTTTTACCCCTAAGGCTGGTTGCAATTGTGATGGGCCCCACCCTTCCAATGAACATGACCACCATAAGAACTAATTTCGAGGCTGTGTGCAAGTGTGGGGTAATACCTGTCGAAAGGCCTACCGTTGCAAAAGCAGAGACGCTTTCAAAGGCAACTTGCAAAAAGGCAAAACCATCCCTCTCTATCAAAAGTATGCAAATGATACCAAAGCAAAGCACCAGTGAGGCCAACAACAACACCTGGAATGCCTTGAGAATACTTATCTCGTCAATCTTCCTTTTGAAAGCTGAAGGCTGTCTTCTGGTGATCATAGAACTAAGGCTCAAAAGCAGGGCAAAGGCTGTGGTGGTCTTTATTCCGCCTCCGGTAGAACCAGGGGAGGCTCCGATAAACATCAGGATTATCATAATGAATTGACCAGCTTCACTCATAGAGCCAATGTCTATGGTATTGAAGCCTGCTGTCCTTGCACTGGTACTCTGGAAGAAGGCACTCAACAAGGAGGTTTTCTCCATGAGGAAAAAAGCCAAGGTGCCCAACAGCAACAGGCTGGTATTCATAAGCAGGACGATTTTACTATGAAGGGATAAACGTTTCCAACTGCGGGCACGAGCAAGGTCTGCCAAAACGAAGAACCCTGTCCCTCCGATGATGATCAAGGAAGCGGTGACCAGATTCATGGACAAACTGTTCTTGTAGGCTGTCAGGCTCTGGTAACCGCCTTGGATGTCAAATCCTGCATTGTTGAAGGCAGAGATGGTATTGAAGGCTGCGTGGCCCAAGGCCTGAAGGGGTGCATGGGTATTCCTGAATATGAAGAACTCGATGATGGTCCCTAAGGTCTGGAATATGAGGGCCGCGAGGCCGACTGTCTTCACCACCTGGATCGTCCCTTTCATGGTTCCAAGATTATAGGCTTCCTTGATGACACTGTACTTGCCAATGGCTACCGAGTTACTGAACATCAGGATGAAGACCATGACAGCCGAAGCAAAGCCCAACCCTCCAAGCAGGATAAGGAGCGCAATGACCACCCTACCAAACAGGGAAAAGGTAGCGGCAACATCGACTGTGACCAAGCCTGTCACACATACGGCACTAGCAGAGGTAAAGAGAGCATCGATATAGCTGAGATCCACCCCTTCGTTCTGGGCAAAGGGAAGGGCAAGAAGCATCGAGCCCATGCCAATGATGAGCATAAACCCCAGTAATAGATATTGATTAGGCAACAAGGCCTTTCGTTTGATTGCACACATAGTTGAGCTTGAGTCTACCACCAGCACAAATCTAACACAATATGTAAAGCGAAGGCCCCCAATCCCTGACTTTATGACTTAGAACAGCCAATCCTATTCAAAATCTTCAGCCCAGAAGTCCATCTGCAGATTTCTGGGTTTTCTTTTACAATATTTTTGTCCACTTAGAAGCATACAAACTAGTTGTGCTTTTCCCAATTCCATGCTACTATTATCCCAACAGGAGAGCTGCCCATGTATGTCACTACCTCAGGCATCGAGAAATACAGAGTCGTACAGTTCCGTGAGGATATCAGGATCCCAGGCACCAGCAAGAAAAAGACCAATGTCATCAGGACCGTGGGCAAGTATGCAGACCTCCTTGCCGAGGACCCCGGCTTCCTGGCGAAACTGAAGGCAGAGGCGAAGAGGCTGACCCGCGAGCAGAAGGAGTCGGATAGGCCCCTGCTCATCGAGGCCGACATGAAGGAGATCGCAACTCCAGAAGATGCCACCCCTTCCTTCCTGTTCGGCCATGCCATCATCGCCAGGCTCTGGGATATCATGGGCCTGGACTCCCTGCTGGAGAAGAACTGTACGATGAGGAATGCCAGGGCGGTCAGGAATGCCATCTACCTCCTTGTCGCCCACCGCTGTAGCAATCCCGACAGCGTAAGGGCAACTGCCGCTGACCAGGACAGGTATGCCGGCGTCACCCCTGTGGGCCTGGATGTGTTCTACTCGGTCCTGGATGTGCTTTCAGAGCAGAAGGAGGCACTGGTGGAGCACCTTTGCTCCTTCTTCAGGAAGAGGACGACTAGGAAGATGGACCAGTGTTGCTTCGATGTCACCACCTATGCCTTCGAAAGCACCAAGTGGGGGGAGATGAGGCTCTTCGGATTCTCCAAGGCACACAAGAACAACGAGGTGCAGGTGGTCATGGGCCTGCTCATAGACAACAACGGCATCCCCATCACCTATGAGCTGTTCCCGGGGAACACCATGGACCAGAACACGCTGGTAGACTCCATCTCCAGGCTGAAGGAGCTATATGGCCTGAATGGGATAACTGTCGTGGCGGACAGGGGCATGAACGCCAACGACAACCTGCTGTTCCTGCACGGGGGAGGCTACCACTTCGTCATCAGCTACACCCTCAAGCGCTCAAGGCAGGAGTTCAAGGACGCCGTGTTCGGTGACGACACCCCCTGGGCAGTGGAGCGATATGACAGCGAGACCGGGCAGCTCGCCTATGCCTCCAAGGTCCTGAAGCAGTCGGTATCGGCCAAGGTGGAGCTTACCCCTGAGGAAGTTGAGGCCCTCAAAGTCCAGAGGAAGCTGGAGAAGAAGAGGGGGCGGTGTCCCAAATATAGGGAGGAGAAGATTGATGCCCATGTCCACGTCACCTACTCCTTGAAGCGTGCAGACAAGGACCTGGGGGACAGGAACAGGATGCTCGAGAGGCTGAAGGCCAAGCTGGAAAACCCCGGGAAGCTGAAGGTTGCAATGAGAAGGGGCGGCAACCAGTATCTGCAGATGGACATGGACACCGAAAATGCCACCATTGACGAGAGAAAGATAGTGGAGGCAGCCAGATTCGACGGCTATTATGCGGTCGTCACCGACCGCATGGAGCTCACGACCGAGGAGGTCATGGTCATCTACCGCGGGCAGTGGAAAATTGAGGAGAGTTTCAGGATAATGAAGACAGACCTGCAGGCAAGGCCCGTGTTCGTATGGGACGACAACCACGTCAAGGGGCACTTCACGATGTGCTATCTCAGCCTGTGCATCATGAGATACCTGCAGTACCTCATGGAAGAGAATTCGATGGTCGTGTTGTCGGCGGAAGAGATAATGAGGGCGATTTCCCAGCCGAGGGCGCTGGTCCAGGGCAAGTTCCCCAAAAGCGTCGTCACCCCAACCGAAGTCCCCCAATCCTATCTGGACATCGCCTCCATGCTGAAGCTGCCGCCTTTGCTGACCAACATGAGCCTGACAAAGTTCAGGTCGACGACCAAACTGGACCTAAAGGAAAACTCATTCTAAGTGGACAAATAAAATCTTTCAAAATCAGTGAAATTCTGCATCTGGGATTCCCATTTGCAGTTTTTTTTGCTTTTTGGGGAGAACAAGTCATAAAGTCAGGAACAAGGCCTTTCGTTTGATTGCACACATAGTTGAGCTTGAGTCTACCACCAGCACAAATCTAACACAATATGTAAAGCGAAGGCCCCCAATCCTTTGCCTCAATGGGAAGTGATATTGTCATAGGTAAGCGGAAGGGACTTTGTCTTAAGAGCAACCCGAGACTGGATCA
>JAEINL010000148.1 GCA_016342655.1 Sphaerochaeta sp.
TATAAAAAAAGCTTGTTTTTAGTTAAGGCCTCGGGCTATTAGTACCACTCAGCTACATTCATCACTGAACTTCCACTTGTGGCCTATCAATGTCCTAGTCTCGGACTGCCCTTACTCCATTAAGGATGGGATACCTAATCTTGAAGTTCGCTTCGCGCTTAGATGCTTTCAGCGCTTATCTTTCATAGACTTAGCTACTCAGCTTTTGCAATTGGCATCACAACTGATTCACCAGGGGTCTACTCTCTCCGGTCCTCTCGTACTGGGAGAGACTCTCCTCATGTATCCTGCGCCCACGACAGATAGGGACCGAACTGTCTCACGACGTTCTGAACCCAGCTCACGTACCGCTTTAATGGGCGAACAGCCCAACCCTTGGGACCCGCTTCAGCCCCAGGATGCGATGAGCCGACATCGAGGTGCCAAACACCACCGTCGATATGAACTCTCGGGTGGTATCAGCCTGTTATCCCCGGGGTAACTTTTATCCGTTGAGCGACGGCCTTTCCACACAGCACCGCCTGGTCACTAAGACCAACTTTCGTTCCTGTTCGAGTTGTCTCTCTCTCAGTCAGGCAGGCTTTTGCCCTTACACTCTACAGCTGATTTCCAACCAGCCTGAGCCTACCTTCGCGCGCCTCCATTACTTTTTAGGAGGCGACTGCCCCAGTCAAACTGCCCACCTGGCACTGTCCGAAAAATGCTCTTCACATTCTTTCGTTAGTGCACCGTTGTAAGAAGGGTGGTATCCCAACAGCGACTCAACAACACCTTACGATGTCATATCTTAGTCTCCCACCTATCCTGTACATCTTACAACAATACACAATACCAGGCTACAGTAAAGCTCCACGGGGTCTTTCCGTCTAATCGCGGGTACTTGGCATCTTCACCAAGTGTGTAATTTCACCGAGCCCTCCGCTGAGACAGTATTCTGATCGTTACACCATTCATGCAGGTCGGAACTTACCCGACAAGGAATTTCGCTACCTTAGGACCGTTATAGTTACGGCCGCCGTTTACTGGGGCTTGATTTCAATGCTTCACCGAAGTTAACATCTCCACTTAACCTTCCAGCACTGGGCAGGCGTCAGACCCTATACTTCTTCTTTCGAATTGGCAGAGTCCTGTGTTTTTGGTAAACAGTCGCCAGAATCTTGTCACTGCGGCTCTCACTAGCTCTAAACCTGTGAGAGCACCCCTTCTCCCGAAGTTACGGGGTTATTTTGCCTAGTTCCTTAGCGGAGGTTGTCTCGCTCCCCTTAGCCTTCTCAGCTTGCCCACCTGTGTCGGTTTACAGAACGGTCAATGTATAGGTCAATACGGCACGCGGCTTTTCTTGGCAGTGTGATTTCTGCCCCGTTGTTCTTCCTTCGAAGAACTCCCCTTCACTTCTTCCCTCAATGTGTGTACTTTACTGCACATCTCATCGGCTCGAAGCTTGGACGAATTTGCCACTTGTTCGCGGAGCTTTTCCTCCTGCGTTCCCGCTTGCAATTCTCTATACACTGGCACAGGAATATTTACCTGTTTTCCATCGGCTACTCTTTTCAGATTCACCTTAGGACCGGCTTACCCTGGGAGGACGACCCTTCCCCAGGTACCCTTGGGCTTTAGGGGAGATGGATTCTCACCATCTTCTCGTTACTCATGCCTACATCCGCTCTTGTATTTCGTCCACCATTCCTCACGAAACGGCTTCGCCCTACTATACATTGCTCTCCTACCAATCTTTCGATTCCATAGCTTCGGTGTATGACTTTAGCCCCCTGTATCTTCGGCGCAAAGGGTCTCAACTGGTGAGCTGTTACGCACTCTTTTAAGGATGGCTGCTTCTAAGCCAACCTCCCAGCTGTCTTCGACTCTTCACTTCCTTATACACTTAGTCATATCTTTGGGACCTTAGCTGTTGGTCTGGGTTGTTTCCCTTTTGTCTACGGAGCTTATCCCCCGCAGGCTGTCTCCCGTAAATCCACTTATGGCATTCGGAGTTTGATTGAGATCAGAGGTTGCCCCCCTCACCCATTCAGTGCTCTACCTCCATAAGTTTTGATTACGAGGCCGTACCTAAATACGTTTCGGAGAGTTCCAGCTATCACCAAGTTCGGTTAGCTTTTCACTCCTACCCACATCTCATCCAATTGTTTTTTACTACAAACTGGTTCGGTCTTCCAATGGGTCTTACCCCACCTTCTCCCTGGACATGGGTAGCTCACTTGGTTTCGGGTCTATCGCACATAACTATGTCGCCCTGTTCAGACTCGGTTTCCCTTCGACTACACTTTTCTCAGCTTAATCTCGCTATATACGATAATTCGTAGGCACATTAATCAAAAGGCACGAGGTCACTTGCGCTCCCTCTTCTTGTAGGCAATCGGTTTCAGGTTCTATTTCACTCCCCTCCCGGGGTGCTTTTCACCTTTCCCTCACGGTACTCTTCTCTATCGGTCAGTAGATATATTTAGGCTTGGAGAGTGGTCCCCCCGGATTCACACTCAATTTCTCGTGTTGAGTGCTACTTGGGATACAAAAAACTCCGAACATGCATTTCGCTTACGAGGCTTTCACTCTCTTCGGCTAACCTTCCCAGGTTATTCTGCTATACATATTCTGTGAGTCCGACTGTTTTACGGTTCGTCTATTTTGTTCCCGCTACCACACATACACAACGCCCGCACGCTTGACATGTATGTGTTTTGGCCTTCAGCGCTTTCGCTCACCGCTACTTACGCTATCGCTTCGCTTTCTTTTCCTCCAGCTACTGAGATGTTTCACTTCGCTGGGTTCGCCTCCCTTTCGGGATGTAGTCCCCTCGGACTACGGGTTGCCCCATTCGGGTATCCACGACTCTACGGCTATTTGCTCCTCATCGTGGCTTTTCGCAGCTTGTCACGCCCTTCTTCGCTATCTACTACCAAGGCATTCACCAATTGCCCTTATTACCTTAACTAT
>JAEINL010000030.1 GCA_016342655.1 Sphaerochaeta sp.
CTTCCTTTATCTTTGATAAGGCTAGCATAGCATGAGTTTTTATTATTGTATACTTATTTCAGGAACGTTGTACTAGAGGATAAGATAGCGGGTGCAAAGAATATTGCTAGCGCAGTTACAAGACTTGCAGAGCTTGCCCCCATCCCTATCGCATTGCACCTTGATCACGGTCGTGACCTTTCTAGTGTAAAGGCTGCCATTGATGGGGGATACACCTCTGTGATGATCGACGGCTCGTCCCTTTCCTTGAAGGATAACATCGAGCTTACCCGGGAGGTGGTCAAGTATGCACACCCCTTGGGAGTCACCGTAGAGGGAGAACTTGGAATCCTTGCAGGCATTGAGGACCATGTATTCTCTGAAACCAGTTCCTATACCAATCCTCTCGATGCCATCAGGTTCTTCAAGGAAACGAAGGTCGATGCCTTGGCCATCAGCTATGGTACGATGCACGGAGCCAACAAGGGTAAGGATGCAAAGGTTCGCAAGGAGATAGCCATTGCCGTCAAGGAGTGCCTGCGCCACGAACATATTTTTGGCGTGTTGGTAAGCCACGGATCGTCCACTGTCCCCTCCTACATAGTTGATGATATCAACGCCCTTGGTGGTGATATCCGCAATGCCTATGGCATCGCGCTTTCGCAGCTGAAGGAGGTCGGCAAGCTTGGTATCGGAAAGATCAACGTCGATACAGATATCCGTCTTGCTGTGACACGTAACCTCAGGGAGTACTTTGTAAATAACCCGGAGCACCAGAGCGAGAGCTCTGTCAAGGCGATCTGGAAGATCATGGAAGCCAATCCCCAGGCTTTCGATCCCCGGCTTTTCCTCACTCCCATCATGGATACCGTAATGTATGGCACCATCCCTAACGAGGGCGTTAGACAGATAACTGACTGCATCCGTCGTGGGGTTATGGAAGTTGTAGGCACCCTTATCGTGCAGTTCGGCTGTGTCGGTATGGCAAGCCAGGTGGAGATAAAGAGCTTGGAATGGATGGCAGATTTCTATAAGAAGGAGGGCATCTGATGCAGCATATATACGTAAACTTCAAACGCTTTGACATTCCCCCAACTTTGGGTGGGGTCAATAGGCTGGGCAGCAGTCAGGAGTGGGCAAGGATCCTCGTGGCTTCTACGCTGCCGTATCTCAAGCAGTATGATAGGGGCGAGGTTGCTTTCACACAATTCTATCCTGAGGCCCATATCATAGGGGCATTGCAGGAGAAGGGTGATTCTCCTGAGCTCGCCATAGGATGCCAGGGCGTGTACCGCGGCGATACCTCAAGGGGAGGTAACTTTGGCTCCTTCACCACAAACCGTCCGGCCAACGCCATGGTGGCCCTTGGGTGTGAAGACACCATCATCGGCCACTGCGAAGAGCGCAATGACAAGAATGAGATATTGGCTCTTGGTGGGAACACCACCCGCGCAAAGGTAAATGAACTCCTAAACAAGGAGATCCTCTGTGCCCAGAAAGCTGGCATGAAGGTGCTCTACTGTATAGGAGAAAAGGAAAGCGAGCTTGATGACTGGAAGGCGGTGCTCTCTGAGCAGCTGACCATCGGCTTGGAGGGGTGTGATTTAGGGACTATCACCATAGCCTATGAGCCTGTGTGGTCTATCGGGCCTGGCAAGAAGCCGGCGGATAAAGCGTACATCACCAAGGTTGCACGCTTCATAAAGGAAACCATCGGTAACGTAGGCGTTGTCTATGGTGGGGGCCTCAAGCAGGAGAATGCTGCTATGCTCGCTTCCATTGAAGAGATAGACGGTGGCCTGATCGCCCTTACCCGCTTTAGCGGTGAGATCGGGTTCTATCCTGACGAATACCTGGAGATCATTCAGATCTATATGCAGGCGAAAAAGGGCAAGGAGTACCAGAGTGAAAATTGAATTGGAGTATGGGAAAGGAACTATGACGGCAACTCTGCCTGACAATACCGATGTATTCATCCCCGGGGTTACCCTGGCAGACCCTCCCTTTATCCCAGAGGACAAAGTCGAGGCTCAGACTCTTCGGAGCCTACGAAACCCCATTGGCATGGAGCCGCTTTCCCATCTTGCCAAGCCTGGACATAAGGTTGTCATCATATTTCCAGACAGAGTCAAGGGTGGGGAGCAGGCCACCAGCCATCGAAAAGTCTCCATCAAGCTGATCCTTGAGGAGTTGTATACAGCAGGGGTTGCAAAGAAGGATATCCTGCTTCTCTGCTCCAACGGTCTGCATAGGAAGAACACTGATAAGGAAATCCTGGGAATCTTGGGTTCCAATCTGTACTCCCAGTTTGCCCCAAGCCACCAGATCATGAACCATGACAGCGAGGATTACGAGCATCTTGTTGATCTGGGTGTCACCGAAGTAGGGGACCCTGTCCTGATGAACAAGTATGTCTATGATGCTGACCTTGCAATCCTGATCGGACATGTGCAGGGCAATCCCTATGGAGGATACTCCGGCGGGTACAAGCACAGTGCCACCGGCATCACCCACTGGAAGAGCATTGCAACCCACCATGTTCCCTCTGTGATGCATCGTGATGACTTCACCCCGGTAAGCGGACACAGCCTCATGCGTACTAAGTTCAACCAGATCTCCATGCATATGGAAGATTGTATGGGTAAGAAGTTCTTCTGCTGTGATGCAGTGCTCGATACCAAGTCACGACAGATTGCAGTCTACTCCGGCTATGCCAAGGAGATGATGGAGCTGTCTTGGATCGAGGCAGACAAGAGGACCTATGTTCCTTTTGCAGAGAAGAAGTATGATGTCATAGTCTTTGGCATGCCCCAGTTCTTCCACTATGGGGAGGGTATGGGAACCAACCCTGTGATGATGATGCAGGCCCTCAGCGCCCAGGTCATCAGGCACAAGAGGATCATGAGTGACAAGTGTGTCATCATCTGCTCCTCGTTGTGCAACGGCTACTTCCATGATGAGCTCTGGCCCTATACTCGTAAGATGTATGAGATGTTCCAGAAGGACGAGATGAATATCCTTCCTGACATGAATCGCTATGGTGAGTATTTTGCCACGAATGAGGAGTATATCCGCCAGTATCGATACTGCAATGCGTTCCATCCCTTCCATGGATTCTCCATGATAAGCTGTGGACACATAGCGGAGATGAACACCAGTGCCATCTACATTGTAGGGGCTCAGGAACCTGGTATTGCAAGAGGAATGGGGTTGAAGACTAGAGCCACCTTTGAAGAGGCCCTCGAAGACGCAAAGAAAAAGTTTGTTGGGGATAATCCCAACATACTAGCTCTCCCCCTTGCCTTCAAGACAGCTGCTGTACACCTTTGTATGAAGGATGATCCTATTCCTTCTACCTTTCACTAAGAAGGGTAGCAAAAGCAACTGTAGTTGCTTGCACTGAAGCCTGTAGAAGAAAACAGCAGAAGAAAGCTTAAGGTAAAGAAAGAGAACTCTCTCAGGGGTCTTGGTTTCCAAGACCCCTGAGCTATCATGCGGCTTCTTCGTGTGAAAACCCAGGGTCCATTGAGACTCTTCTGATTAGATAGCCTTTATTTTTGTTACCCTCATATTTGCCAAGTTCGCTAACATATATACTACACAAGTATGTAACTAGTATTCTCATACCAGAGCCCTTACAGGGACCAACTTCAACGATTGGTTAGAACATACCATTGTCACATAAGACCTATCTTAATAAAATATTATAATAGAAAGAAAAAGGCTCCTCTACAGTATGTGTAAGAGGAACAAGGAAGGGCACCATGATACAACGGATACGAATTTTTGGAGACTCCATTCTGAAAGGGGTAATATACGACAAGTCCAGCAACCAGTACTCTATATTGAAAAATCCTCCTATCAATGGCTTGAGTCAAACGTACGGGTTGGACATCCACAACAGTTCAATGTTTGGCTCTACTATCAGCAAAGGGATAAAATTGCTTCAACGAGCTATTGACCGAGGGCTTTCCTGTGAAATCGTACTGGTAGAGTTTGGAGGCAATGATTGTGATTTTCCCTGGGCTGACATAGCCCAGAATCCAACGGGGGAATTCTCACCCAATACACCCCTTGCAGTCTTTTCTTCAACCTTGCAGAAAATGGTGGAGACCTTGAAAGCCAAAAAGATCCTACCCGTCCTCATGACGTTGCCTCCCATTGTCTCAATGCGTTATTTGAATCATATCTGTAGAGATGGCTTGAACAAAGAAGCGATTCTCACCTATTTGCAGGGGGATGCCCAAAAGATTGCTCGTTTCCAGGAGCTCTATTCATTGAAAATCAAATCCATAGCGAAAGAAACAAAGACAGCCCTTATAGACGTCCGCAGTGCCTTCCTCCAACGCCATGACTTTGGCTCCCTTATCTGTGAAGATGGTATCCACCCAAATCATGAGGGGCATCTCTTGATTGCTTCAAGTCTTGGTGAGTACTTGGGGCAACGAAGTTCCTGATGACGAAGGTCTGTTTGTTCAGAGATATATGTACCTAGAGGTACTGCTTATGGACGTTTCCTCTGGAAACTAGTATCTACATGAAAATGTGGGCTGGGTTTGCATGTCATTGGTATGCTCACTCAATATGAAAGGCTCTTTTCTCTACCGATGATCGTTCAGCTTTATCTAATAGCAGTTGGATACGGCATGCCTCAGGAAACGAACATACATCAACGCTCTTTCCTCGCATTCCACCTATGAAGGCCTCATCCTGAGCGTAGATGAAGTCTGTCATGAAAGCCTGTTTTTCTGTGGGTATTCTTTGGATAGTTGTGTCAAATCCCCCATCCTTTTTTTTAGGAAGGAATTCGATAAAGGAGTCCCAAAGGGAGAGCTTGATAAGCCCTCCCTCTCCATTGACCTTGAGGTTGAACTCATCGAATCCTACTCGACTCACATGAAAGCTACACAGTTCTCCCTTTTCTCCAACTGCTGAGATTACAGCTGAGTCATCATTCTCAACACTGCTTTTTCCCTTAAGCCCCATGGGGCGAAGACCGATATGTGTCTGTGTAGTGCAACTGACTTCTGTAATGATGATGCCACATGCATAGTGGGCAATATCAAGCACATGGGAGCCGAAGTCTTGCAGGGCACCAAAGCCACTGATCTCTTTGTCCATTCGCCATTCAAAGGGTAGGGATGGGTTCGCGAGACGTAGGCCTCCGTAGGTAATGCTGAGGTTAAAGATTCTACCCATCCGCTCTTTGACAAGACGCTTCAATTGGAGCACTTGTTGTGAAAAGCGAAGATCATACCCCACCATAGTGAATACTGGTTGTGTTTCCAGTGCCCTGAGGATGAGAGAGCAATCATCATAGGTAGTAACTATGGGTTTCTCTACTAGGAGAGCTTTTCTTGCTTCTATAGCCTTCAGGATGAACGGGGTGTGGACATTGGAGGGAGTGCAGATGATAACGCCATCAACAGCATCGAGGAGTTCCTCATAAGAGGTGTATGCAATGGTGTTCTGCAGCTTGTGTTCCTTGATGAAGGCTTCGCTTCTCTCCAGGCTCCTGTTATAGACGCCTGATACTTCTACATTTTGCATCTGTACCAATGCCTGGGCATGGAATGATCCTATGCTGACGGTGCTTCCTGTTCCAATGATTCCAATCTTTACTCTCATTCTTTTTCCTTCTTCATTCTTCCATTCTCCCTGTGGGAAGGCAGGGTAGTCAAGGTTGGAGATACACCGATGATGAGAAGACTCTTTTTCAATGGGCCTATCGTACTTGGGGTAGATCTTCCGTCTGACAGGATATTGTCTTGTAAGTGTACCGTTCTTTTTGATTAATTAGGAAGAAATACCAAGCAGAAAATGAGAAAAAGTTTTTGTTGACACGTATAAATATCCATGAGAATATATTCTCAGTATTAAGTTGACTCGTGTCACTATAAATGGGGTTTTACATGGTATCAAGAAAAGATGTAGCAGAACTTGCAGAAGTATCACCTACCAGTGTCTCCTATTATATCAATGACACAGGGTATGTGGGTGCCAAAGCTAGGCAAAGAATTCAGGAAGCTATAGATACCCTGGGCTACAATCCAAATCAGATTGCCCGGAGTCTAAAAATCAAGGATAGCCGCCAGTTTGTCTTTTTCTGTAACGAAATTCGAAATCCTTTCTACTCCCAATTGGTTCATCAAGCTACCAAGGCTGCGCTTAAAGAGGATTATGTCACGCTGTTTTCTCCTGTTGTAGATGATGATAAATATATCAGAAAAGTTTGTGGATATCAGATTAGCGGAGTATTTGCATCTAACAATCGTATTGGGGTTGATGCAATCAATACGATGGCCAAACAGAATATTCCGGTTGTTATACTTCGTGATGTGAAATGGCCTGACCTTAGTCCCAAAGTTACTCAGATTAAGGTGGATTACTCTTATATAATGGATGAAATAGTAGTGCATCTTAGAGAACAGGGCTGTAATGAAATGCACTATATTTCGAGTTCAAGTTCACCAAAAATCCTAGATGAAAAGACGAAAGCCTTTTTTAAAGCCTACAACAAAGAGGATGTACAAGTTTCCTTCGGAATTGCAGATACCTCGGAAGCATTCGAAAAGATCGTATCTTCATATTCCTCTGATAATTGTCCTGATGCTTTTGTCTGTACTAACGATGCAGTTGCGTTTGGGGTTCTTAAAGCAATTACTACGATCGGCCTCCGTGTACCAGAAGATGTCATGGTCGTAGGGTTCGACAACGCATATATAGCAAAATATAGTGTACCTAGTATCACCAGCGTGGATATTGAGAGTGAAAAGATGGGAAAGATAGCCATTGATCTACTGATAAGAAAGTTACATGGCGAAGAGGTTGATGACTATGTGGTCACTCCCCATCTTATTGTGAGGCAATCAAGTATTAGAGAATAATACATAGTTTTTTGGCAAATGTTGACACGTGTAATTAATGAACATAGGAGGTTCAAATGTTTAGTGGAAAAGTAAGAAGAGTGGTTGTGGTGTTGATGATGGTACTTCTCTGTACTCACGTTTTTGCTGCAGGTCAGAAGGAGACTGGGGCAGTAGGCAAAGCAGGATTGCCGGTGATCAGGATCGGGGCAATGGCCTATTACCTGAGTGTTCCCTTGCAGGTTATCCAGGATGAGGGACTGGACAAGAAGTTTGGTTTTGAAATGGACATCATTGATTTCCCTTCGGGTGGACCAATGGCTGAAGCCTTAGGTGCAGGGCAGTGGGATATTGGTCCAATTGGAGCCGGTGGTATGGTAGCCATCCCAAACTACAATGCCAAGCTTATCGCAGATGTTGAATCAGAGATGGACGGTGCTTGGATTATTGCTCGTCCTGATAGCGATATTGTAAAAGCCGGTTCGACCATCGCTAAATATCCTGATGTAATTGGTTCAAAATCTACAGTAGAAGGGAAAAAGATGCTCGGAACTGTAGGTAACATTTCTCATTACATGGGGCTCAACTATCTGAGTAAATTTGACTTGGAAATGAGCGATGTGGATTTTGTGCATATGGAGACTTCCCAGATTTATACTGCGTTTGTTTCAGGTAATGGTGATCTTGCCTGCCTCGGTTCCCCCTCTGCAGCTATGAAACTTGTTCAGGAAGGGTATGTGCGAGTAGGTGGGTTAGCTCAACAAGGAGTAAGCCAGCAGGATGCAATACTAGTCAGTGATGATTTTTATACCAATCACTATGATTTGTGTGTAAATTTCATGAAAGCCTGGTATACCGCTACAGATATGCTTAATGCAGATCCTCAGTATGAATTTGATATGGTCAAGAAGTTTTATACAGAAAGTGGGCGTTCTGATTTCAACGACGCAGGAATCCAGATGGAATGTGATTTCAATGCCTATGTTGACTCAAAAACTGCTTTTGACAAGGAAGTAGGTGCTTGGATGAAGGGCTTGATTCAGTTCTATGTTGATAATGGGTCAATGAAGCAAGTTGTTATTGATAAGATGAATACAAATATTAAGCTTGATGTCGTTAAGGATGCTATTGCAGCTCTTTGATTAGGTAGTAGCTAGCTTTATCGGCTGTCCATTAGGACAGCCGACGTAAGGTAGGAAAATATGGAAAAAACGAAAATGAACAAACGTACGTACTACTTGATATCTGTCATTACCATCATGGTGTTCTTATCCGTGTGGTATATCCTTTCGGATGTCCTGCAAGTATTTAGAAATGGAATGTTACCGGGGCCTATCACTATTTTGGAAGCATTTGTAGACAAGCTCACAAACAAATCTCCCGATGGCAATACGTTAGGAGGTCATGTTCTGGCTAGCCTCATAGTAGTGCTTTCCGGATATGTGATTGGAGTTGGGATTGGAATCCCCACAGGTATCCTGATGGCCTGGTACAAGCCAATTGACTATTTGGTTAGACCTCTATTTGACTTTTTGAGAACAATCCCCGGTATTGCTTGGATTCCTGTCGTTACCGTTTGGCTTGGTATAGACCTTAAGGCAAAAGCTGCAATCATTTTTGTCAATGTCTTTGTCGGAACGGTGGTCAATGTGTACTCTGGGATTAAGCAAACCAATGAAGTTCAGATTTGGGTAGCACAGATTTTTGGTGCTTCTCACTTCGAAGTTCTTAGAAAAGTGGCTTTTCCCTCAGCACTCCCCTACTTATTTACAGGACTGAAGGTTTCGCTTGGTATGGCATGGTTAGGTATTATTGCAGCTGAGTTGCTTGCAGCCCAAAGTGGTCTTGGATATATGATCCAGGTGGCTAGGAATTTTGGGAGAGCAGATCTTGTGATAGTGGGCATGCTTACAATTGGAATGTTGGGTGCATTATTGACCCTCATTCTGGAATGGGTTGAACGAAAATTTGTAAAGGGACGTAGCAAATGAAAATTGGATCCAAACTCAATAAAATTGGCTGGGGTGTTGTTAGCTTGTCCCTCGTGTTTGTTCTCTGGTATGCAGCATCGCAACTGGCATCCATGAATAAGTTATTACCTAATCCTTTTGATGTTTTAAAATATATTGGTGTGCATTTCGTAGTACCGATAGGGAAGAAAAATATCTGGGGGCACCTCTATTGGAGTATGACCCGCGTTATGACAGGATATGTGCTAGCTTCTATCGTTGGTATCACACTAGGATTTGTCGTTGGATGGTTCAAAGTAGGGGAGGCCATTGTCAAGCCTTTTTACCTAGTGCTCCGTTCGATACCTTCTATCGCATGGATTCCCTTGGCTATCCTGTGGTTTGGTATTGGTGAACAAAGTAAAGTATTCATAGTCTTTATCGCCACAATGTTAATTATCATGACAAATGTGATCGATGGAGTTAAGGACGTAAACCCTGAGTATCTGGGTGTCGCAAGAATGCTTGGCACCAAAGAGAAACAGATATTTTTCCATATTGTTCTTCCAAGTACCGTACCCCAAATATTCAACGGGCTGCAGGTAGCCTTAGGGGCGGCTTGGGCCACAGTCCTTGCTGCTGAGATGGTACGTTCCTCAGAGGGTGTTGGATGGATCATTCTCATGGGGCAGACTTCCATGAACATGACCCAAGTATTTGCTGGGATTATTATAATTGGACTTGTAGGTTTGACACTTGCATTACTCATGAGGGCTTTGGAAGCGAAGCTTTGTTCTTGGAATATTAGAGGTGAATAATGAATAAGATCTTGGAAATCCAGAATATTGGTAAAACTTTTACCAATGAGGAAACCAACATAAAAAATGAAGTCTTGCGAGATGTTACCTTTACTATCAATGAAAATGAGTTCGTGGTAATTTTTGGGCCAGGACAATGTGGTAAGAGTACCCTGCTTAACATACTAGCTGGGCTTATACCTCCCACCGTAGGAACAGCTTATGTTAAGGGCAAGGAAATAAAAAAACCAGGTCCTGATCGGGCGGTAGTATTCCAGAATATTATGCTTTTCCCCTGGCTGACTACGTTAGGAAATGTAGAGTACAGCATGAAGATTAGGGGATGGGAGAAAGCAAAAAGAAGAGTTGAAGCTCAAAAATATATAGATCTTGTTGGTTTGCATGGGTTTGAGAATGCTTATCCTGTCAAACTCTCAGGTGGAATGAAGCAACGCGTAGGTATTGCTCGCGCTTACTGTACGAAACCTGATGTCATGTTGATGGATGAACCTTTTGGCGCCCTTGATGCACAGACTAGGTATCTGATGCAAGATGAGGTCATCAGGATCAGTAACACTGAGAAACGTTCTGTAGTTTTTGTAACAAATAATATTGAAGAGGCAATCTATCTGGCAGACAGGATTATTGTAATGACAGAAAGTCCTTCAACTGTTTTGAGGGAAGTGAAAATTGATCTTCCCAGGCCTAGAAACCATATGAATCATGAATTCTTGCTGCTGAGAAAAGAGATAAGCGCAATGGTTAATAGGACGAGGTGAAAAATGCAAACTGAAAAGATTAAAGTTGAAGCTATACATCTTACAAAGAACTTTGGAGATCTAAAAGTATTAGATTCCATTTCGTTTTCTGTCAGACAAGGGGAATTCCTTTGCATTGTAGGTCCTACTGGTTGCGGTAAAACAACATTCCTCAATTGTCTGACCAAGATATTTGATGTAACTGATGGTGAGATTCTCGTTGACGGCAAACCGATCAATTGCAAGAAAAATAATATTTCTTACATCCTCCAAGAATATTCTGCAATGGATTGGCTTACTGTAGAAGAAAATATCAGGTTCGGTTTGGAAATCAAGAAATATTCTGCTTCCCTGATGAAAGAAAGAACTGAAGAAATGTTAGAACTGGTCGGTTTGAAAGAGTACCGTGATTATTATCCCAAGCAACTTTCAATCAGCATGTTGCAACGCACGGTCATAGGGCGGGCCTTTGCTACATACCCTGAGCTGTTGCTGATGGATGAACCCTATGGCCAGTTGGATCTTGATCTCCGTTTCAAGCTTGAGGATGATTTGATAAGGCTCTGGGAGAAAACTAAAACTACAGTAATTTTCATTACACACAATGTTGAGGAAGCTGTATACCTTGGTCAACGAATCATGGTTCTGACTAATAAGCCCACAAAAGTCAAAGAGATTATCGACTGTGACTTGCCTCGGCCTAGGGATGTGGCCTCCGAGGATTTCGTCAAAGTACGAAATGATGTCACTGAACTAATAAGATGGTGGTAGAATGAAAAAGAAACCCAATTTCCTAGTATTTATGACTGATCAGCAGAATGCGCAAACTATTATGCCTGGGCATCTGGCCAAGACTCCTAATATTGATGCCTTTGTAAAAAAATCCATGCTTTTTACGGATGCATATACAACATCTCCTCACTGTTGTCCTTCTCGTGCAGCTTTCTTTACTGGTCTATACCCTTCCGAACATAACGTCTGGAATAATGTTGAGGTAGACAATGCTCTCTCCCGTGGTTTGTATGATGGCATTACATGCTTCCCAGAAGTTCTGCAAAAGAATCAGTACGAAACTGTGTTTGCAGGAAAATGGCATGTAAGTGCTGTCGAAGGACCTGAAGATAGAGGATTTTCTCAAGTGCTCAATGAGTATGTTTCTAATTATGGACGATATACAGCAGGGAATAACCCTGTCGCAAATGACTGGGAACATATGTATAGTGATAAAGAAAGTATTAAGTTTGATGATTCCAAAGAGTTTGGTGAAATTGTGCGTCCAGGATACCCAAAATACTTTCAGTTTGGGGTGGATGAGAACCCCTTCTCTGATGCTCTTTCTGTTGATAATGCATGTAAGAGTCTTGATTCCTATGATGATGGGGAAAATCCATTTTTCCTGTATGTCGGTGTGACGGGTCCCCATGATCCCTATTGTGCACCTCAAAGATTTATTGACATGTATAAAGATGTCGAAATAGCACTTCCTGAAAACTTTGATGATCCTATGGCTGATAAGCCATCTCTATACCGAAGGACGCGGGATTGCTTTTCCTTGACGAGGGAAGAACATAGAGAAAGCATCAGACATTACCTGGCCTTTGTTTCCTATGAAGACTATCTATTTGGCAAATTGATGGATAGGCTGAAGGCAAATAATCTTGAAGAAGATACCTATGTGTTATTTGTAACTGATCATGGTGATTATATGGGAGCACATGGACTGTGGGCAAAGGGCTTGCCTTGTTTTAAGGAAGCCTATCAAATATGTGCTGTCATGGGTGGAGGGGCTATTGCAGCAGGTAGTGTCTGCGATGAACTCGTTTCAATAACTGATTTTTTCCCTACGTTCCTTGAACTTGCAAGCAGTAAGTACACAGAACATGTAACAGGGAGATCTCTTGTGCCCTTGTTGCATGGGAAGAAAAGCCCCGACTGGAGAACAGAAATCTATACCCAGACCAATGGAAACGAGGTCTATGGTATTCAAAGGGCGGTTTGGAATAGGAAATGGAAGTATGTTTTGAATATGTTTGATTATGATGAGCTATATGATTTGGAAAATGATCCATTAGAAATGCACAACGTACGTAACCGGGAAGAGAATAGACCCATCATCAAAGAGTTATGTAAGAAATTATGGACGTTCGCACAAGATACCAAGGACAATTGTACCTGTCCGTATATCATGGTGAGTTTTGCACCGTATGGACCTGGTATAGTTTTGGAGGAGTAGGTTTTACTGTCCTGGTTTATTGTAGCTTGGAGGTGTAGGAAGAGTATTTGTGCATCTCTATCAGCATACTCCCTTCTGTCTTCCCTTCTCCCTGTGAGAAGGTAGGGCAGTCAAGGTTAGGGGCAAAGCAATGGAGAAGAAGATCCTCTGATCACTGAACTCTACTAGGGTAAAAGAATTGAAAAAACTCTGAATGATTTTGACCACAGGTGCAAGGATTTTGCGAAATCACCTATGGTAACTATTTAAGTAGTGACAACGTAAATAAAAGCTAAGAAAGATTTTTTAAAAAAACGCAAAAAAGTATTGATTATTTTCCCTGATGTTTGTAGTGTTCTAGCCAGAAAGAGAACGACATGCTTCTGCGTCCGTCGGACTAGATAGCACAGATATCGGATTTTTTCTAACCTCCTTTTGTTCCCTCTAGGGTTTAACCTCCTTTTCCCTAGAGGGTTTTTTTGTCTTTATGCCTTATAATGTGAAATGGGGATTATTAACCAATCAAAAGCAACACACCTGTATGAGTGTTTCTTTTTCACCTGGTCACTAAGAACAATAAGCCACTATTGCTAATAAATGCATCGATTCAACAGAGAACGCACTCTCTCGAGTGCGTCTTTTGCATGGTCTTTCATTTCTAGGGCACGTATAGGTACCCAAAGAAACTTTTTGTGTCTTGGCCTTCTAATCCAGCTCGAAGACCCCAGTATAGAGCTTCTGGTACTGGCCTTGCTTGTCCATCAGCTGCTGGTGAGTACCTCGCTCGATAATTTCTCCTTGCTCGAGCACCATAATTACATCGGCGTTCTTAATGGTGGAAAGCCTGTGTGCAATGACAAAGACTGTTCTTCCGTGCATAAGGGCGTCCATACCTTTCTGCACTATTGCCTCTGTCCTGGTGTCTATACTGCTGGTAGCCTCATCAAGGATGAGTACCGGAGGGTTGGCAACGATCGCCCTGGCGATGGAGATGAGCTGTCGCTGTCCCTGGGAAAGGGAAGAACCGTCTCCTGCAAGCTCAGACTCGTAGCCCTGGGGAAGCAATCGGATGAAGGAATCGGCATTGGCAAGCTTTGCTGCCTCGATGACCTCTTCGTCCTTGGCATCCAATCTTCCATAGCGGATATTCTCCATGACAGTGCCTGAGAACAGGTTCACATCCTGCAAGACCACACCCAGTGAGCGCCTGAGGTCATCCTTCTTTATCTTGTTGATGTTGATGCCATCGTAGCGGATCTTTCCGTCAGCCAGGTCATAGAAGCGGTTGATCAGGTTGGTTATGGTTGTCTTGCCTGCTCCGGTTGCACCTACCAGGGCGATCTTATGGGTAGGGCGGGCATAGAGGGATACATCCTTGAGCACTAAGGTCTCTTCGGTATAGCCAAAGTCGACATTGAAGAACTGCACATAGCCGTCCAACTTGGTATACATCTCGGCTTGTGTGTTGTGGGGGTTCTTCCATGCCCAGAAATTGGTCCGTCTGTCTGTCTCTACAATCGCGCCTTTTTCATCATAGGCGGCATTTACCAAGGTCACGTACCCCTCGTCAACTTCCGGCTCCTGGTCAAGCAGGGCAAAGATACGCTTTGCCCCTGCTAGGGCCATGACCACACTGTTGAGTTGCTGTGCCATCTGGTTGATGGGCATGTTGATCGTCCTGCTCAGTTGTAGGAATGTTGCGATGGCACCTAGGGTGAGGACCCCTCCCCATCCGCTGATAGCCAGCATTCCTCCGGCAATCGCCACGATCACATACTGGATGTAGCTGATGTTTCCCATTATCGGCATGAGGATATTTGCAAACCTATTGGCCTTGTTCGCATTGTTGAAGAGCTCTTCATTGAGCTTGTCAAAGGATTTTTCAGCTTCCTTTTCATAGGTGAATACCTTGACCACTTTCTGGCCGTGGATCATCTCTTCGATGAAACCGTTGGTCTTTCCCAAGGATTTTTGCTGGTCCATAAAATACTTACCGCTTTGCTTGGCAATCTTAGAGGTAATCCACAGCATTCCTGTAAGGGAAAAGATCACCACCACCGTCAAATGCCAACTTGTAAAGAGCATGGCAAAGAATATTGCTAGTACGGTAAGTGAGGAGGAGAATATGTTCGGTATGCTTTGTGTCACCAGCTGGCGCAAGGTGTCGGTATCATTAGTATAGAGACTCATCAGGTCCCCATGGGAATTGGTATCGAAAAACCTGATGCTGAGGTGCTGCATATGGGCGAACATATCATCTCTGATGTTCCTCAGCGCACTTTGTGCGATGGTGATCATCAGCCGGTTGTACAGGAACGTTGCAATCACCCCAGCCAGATATATGCCTCCCATCATGGCCAAGGCCTTGAGTAGGGGTAAGAAGGAAGGGTTTGCCTCGCTAGAGAGTGGGACAATGAAGTCGTCGATCAACACGCGTAGGAAGAGCGACCCCCCGACTCCTGCCAACGCACTTATCACAATGCAGAGCAGGACGAGGATGAAGCGTTTCTTATACGGAACGAAGATGTATTCGAGGAGACGGCTCATCGTATGCTTATCGAGTTTCATCTTTTTGGTTTCTTTCTTGGTAGCGCCCATTATGCCTCCTCCCTACTCTGGGAGTCGTAAATCTCACGATACATCTCACTATGGATAAGCAGTTCATCATGTGATCCTACGCTCTGGATCAGGCCTTCGTCGAGAACCACGATCATATCTGCGTCCTTTACGGAGTTAATCCTCTGGGAGATGATGATCTTGGTGGTTTCCTTGAGCTCATTTCTGAAAGCTCCCCTGATATGGGTATCGGTCTTGGTGTCGACAGCACTGGTCGAGTCATCCAGGATGAGAATCTTCGGTTGTTGTAAAATCGAACGGGCAATGCTGAGCCTCTGCTTCTGACCTCCCGAGAGGTTGGATCCGTCTTGCTCGATATGCGAGTCATACCCATCGGGAAAGCTCTGTATGAAGGGGTCAGCCTGTGCGATCTTGCACGCAGCAATCATCTGCTCGTCACTTGCCTCCAGGTTTCCCCACCTGAGGTTTTCCTTGATGGTTCCTGAGAAGAGCACGCTCTTTTGCAAGACCACGCTGACCGCATTCCTGAGGGAAGAGAGCTGGTAATCCCGGACATCCTGGCCTCCTACCTTCACCGAACCTGAGAATACATCGTAGAGGCGCCCGATCAACTGGATGAGGCTGGTCTTGCCGCTGCCTGTAGAGCCGATGATACCAACAACATCACCGCTATTGATGTGTAGGTCTATATCCTTGAGGCAGAGCTTGTCCTCTGTTTTGGTGTAGCTGAAGGTTACCTTTTCAAAATCAATACTTCCATCGGTAACGGATGTGATGGCGCCCTCCTTGTCGGTAAGATCACTCTTTTCAGAGAGCACCTCTTCAATACGGAAAGCTGAAGCCCTGCTGATGGTGATCATGACAAAGACCATCGAGAGCATCATCAGGCTCATGAGAATCTGGGAGGTGTAGGTGATGAAACTCATCAGCTGACCGGTGGTCATGCTGTCGCTTACAATGAGGCGAGCTCCCAAGTAGGATATGGTGAGCAGGCTGATATACATCAGGCCCTGCATCAGTGGACTGTTGAAGGCAACGATCTTCTCTGCCTTACTGGAATCCTGATAGATGGAATCGGAGACCTTCCCAAACTTCTCTGTCTCATGCTCTTCCCGTACAAAAGCTTTTACCACCCGTACACCCCGGACATTCTCCTGAACTACAGAATTGAGCTTGTCATAGGTCTTGAACACCCTGACAAAGAGAGGGTAGGCGTGCGAAATGATGATGAACATCCCTAAGGCCAACAGGGGAATGGCCCCGAGATAGACCAAAGAGAGTTTGGCATTGAGCCTGCTTGCCATGAAGAAGCTGAAGGCCAGCATAAAGGGACTGCGCACTGCTATTCTGATGAGCATCTGATACGAACGTTGCACGTTGGTCACGTCTGTGGTCAGACGGGTGATGAGGCTCGAAGAGGAGAACTTGTCGATATTCGAGAAGGAGAAATCCTGTATGGTGTAGTACATCTTCTGCCTGAGGTTCTTGGCAAATCCGGTTGAGGCAATAGCTGCAAAAAACCCTGAAAGAACACCAAAGATGAGTGCAACAAGCGCACATCCGAGAAGGATTATACCCCAGTACCAGATACGCTCCATATTGCCCGCATCAATTCCCTGGTCAATGAGGTTGGCCATCAGATAGGGGATGAATACATCCATGACCACTTCCAAAATCATAAATAAGGAAGTCAGAAAGCTTGGTAACCTATAGCCTTTTGTCTGTTTTCGTAAATTCTGTAACATGCTGTGTCTCTCTACTCCAAATTCTTCTTGAGCTTCTCTGTTATTGCGAAGAACTGTGTAAGCTCATCTTTAGTCAAACCGCTTTGAAGGTTCTGTTCGAACTCCTGAATGAAAGCCAGGTGCTGTAAGTAAATCTGATAGCCAGTTTCTGTAATGACCACAATGTTCTGTCTGGCATCGTCAGGGCTGGGGGTACGTGTTATCAAGTGGTTGGTTTCCATCAGGCGAAGCATGTTTGCTGCTGTGGAACCACGTATGCCAAATTCCTTTTGAATCTCCCTCTGGGAAATGGATTTCCTCTCTGTACGGTTTAAGAAGCAAAGGATATGTGCCTGCATAGGTGTTATGGGGCTATTGCCCTGTTTCCTTATACCTTCCTCAAGTTTACGGGAGACGAGGTTTGTAAGAATTTTAAGGGTTAGTCCGATGCGATCAGAGGTGTGGTGCACTTCAACTCCTTTTTTGTTAGCTTGCTAACGATAATACTGAAGAACCCCCTTTTCGGCTAGAGTCCTAGGGTGCGTAATGCAGAAAATGTAGGCTCTCATGGCTTGCCCTGGGGTATTGATACCTTTCATTATTTCGCCATAAAGGATAAGACAAGCTGGGCTCCCTTTGAAAAGGGAGCCCAGAAAGTGACTTCTCTTGTTGGTCTAGAGCAGCTCGGAATATGCCTTGAGCACTTCGTCCCCTTCGCAGCCGTTGAGCACCTTGGTGGCAAGTACCTTGCCAAGTTGCACACCCTCCTGGTCAAAGCTGTTGAGATTCCAGGCAAAGCCTTGGAACATCACCTTGTTCTCAAAGTGTGCGAGCAGGGCCCCAAGAGTCCTTGGTTCAAGCTTTTCTGCAAACAACAAGGAAGAGTACCGGTTGCCCTCAAACTGTTTGTTTGGGTTCGCATCCTTCTTGCCCTTGGCAAAGGCAACTATCTGGGCGACAAGGTTTGCATTGAGCTTGGTCTGGCTTGTGGAATTCTCAACTACAAGGTCCTTGCCGTACTGGGAGGACGAAAATCCAATGAATTGCAAAGGAATGGTATCGGTTCCCTGGTGCAGGAGCTGGTAGAAGGAGTGCTGTCCGTTGGTTCCAGGTTCTCCGAATATGATGGGACCTGTGCTGTAGGAGAGAGGATCCCCTTCCCGATTCACATGCTTGCCGTTGCTTTCCATATCCAGCTGCTGCAGATGGGCAGGGAAGCGTGTCAGGGCTTGAGCGTAAGGCAGTATTGCTGTGGTTGGAAGTCCTAAAGCATTCCTCAGATAGATACCGATAAGGGCGTCAGCCAGTGCTGCATTCTTGGTTATGTCGTCTTCCAAGGAGAGGATGTCTGCCTCATGAGCTCCGCTGAGAAATTCAGCAAAGACAGGATAACCAAAGGCAAGGGAGAGTAATACACCGCCCACTGCACTGGTGGCGCTGTACCTTCCCCCTATATAGTCATCGATATAGAAGGCATCAAGCAATGAGGAGGAGGTGGCTAGGGGGCTGGTCTTGCTGGTGACAGCGACCATATGCTTTTCGGCCTGAATGCCCTGTATGCCACTTTCAGTTATGGCCTTGAGCACCAGGTCCCTATTGGTGAGGGTCTCCAGTGTGGTTCCGCTCTTTGAGACCAGGATGAACAGGGTGGTCTCAAAGTCCAGTCCCTTGAGCACTTCGGCGGCATCGTCAGGGTCGACATTGCTGATGAAACGGGCGTCAAGCTGAGGGATATCCTCTGCTGTGCACCAACCCTTGAGGGCGAGGTAGAGGGCGCGCGGGCCCAGGTCGCTTCCGCCGATACCGATCTGTACGACTGTCTTGAAGGGCTTTCCTGTCGAACCCACTATCTTGCCATTGCGTACCTTCTGGGAGAATGTTTCAATCTTCTTCAGTACGGCAACGTAGAAATCACCTTTATTCTCCCCGTTTACCTGGATAGGATCGAGCACCTGTCCTCGGGTAAGATGGTGCAAGACCAGTCTTTTCTCTCCGGTGTTCATTATTTCACCATTGAGGACGGCGCGGTACTTTTCAATGAGCTGTTGCTCGTCGGCGAGTTCCTGCAGAACAGCTAGGCTCTGCTTGTCAACGGGCATGGATGCATAGTTGTAGGTGAGACCGCCTGCAGAGGCGATTTGATATGTCTTGATGCGTTGCTTGTCCAGCACTGTAGCAAGGTCTTTTGGCTGGAGGGTCAGCAGGCGGGCGTATGCATCAGTCTTGTCAAGATTCTTAAATATCATAGGTTGGCTCCTTATGCAAAAACACCCTCCCATTGTACTGGGAGGGGGCTTGGTAGGCAAGGCTGTTTCACTCTTCGATTTCCGGGATACGGGTCTTAAAACTATCCTGCAGGTCTTCTTTGTTCATACCCTCACGAAGAATTACAAAAATGGTGTCATCCCCTGCGAGGGTCCCTAATATCTCAGGAAGGGCTAAAACATCGAGGGCGATGCCCACACTGTTTGCATGGCCCGGACGGGTTTTTAGGACACCGAAATTACCGGAGAACTCTATGGAGAGGATTCCTCTTCTCACATCCTGGATATAGCTCTTTTCCGATTCGCTGATCAGGTCGTTATCAGGCAGTGCATAGTAGTAGCCTGACCATCCATCGGAAATCTTACCGACTTTAAGCATTTTCAGGTCTCTGGAAAGGGTCGCTTGGGTTACTGTGTACCCTTCAGTCTTCAGCCTCTCAAGCAGGGAATCCTGGTTGTCGATTCTATTACTCTTAATCAGTTCCTTGACAACAGTAAGACGGTTATGTCGTTGCCTCATTGTATGGCTTCTCCTGTCTATCGCATCGAATTGGATATTTATGCGTTATATACGAATAAAGATACAGTACTATCGCAAGCAATGCAAGATTGAACGCCTCTCTTTTTTTGGGAGAACGCTTGACCGGAGACCGAGAGTGTAGCATTCTATTCTCACTGAAAAGGAGTAATGTATGGTAATCTTTCTTAGTATTCTTGCTGTTGTAGTGGTGTTGGCTCTCTATTTTGTGAGTGTGTACAACCGTCTGGTCAGACTGAGAAATCAGGGCGAAGAGGCCGAATCTGCCATAGATGCCCATCTGAAACAACGCTATGACCTCGTTCCCAATCTTGTTGAGACTGTCAAAGGATATGCAAAGCATGAGAGCGAGACCCTTACAGCTGTCATAGAGGCCAGAAACAAGGCAATGAGTGCCTCAGGTACGGTAGAGAAGGATGAGGCTAACAAGAGTTTTTCCTCTACCTTGAAATCCCTGTTCGCCCTGAGCGAGGCCTATCCTGACCTGAAGGCAAACCAAGGGTTCCTTGACCTGCAGAAACAGTTGCAGAAGATTGAGGAACAGTTACTGTCAGCACGTAAGTACTACAACGCCATCATCAAACAGTTTAATACGACATGTGAGGTATTCCCCTCATCCTTGGTCGCTTCGATGGCTCACTTTACAAAGAAGCCATACCTTACCATTGAAGATGAGGCGCGTTCTAACGTACAGGTGAAGTTTTAATGAATAGGAAAAGAGTTCTGTTTCTTGTGTTAGTATGGGTAGCCTCTTTCACTTTGTTCTCTGCAGACTATGTCTTTGAGTCCTTTCATATGGACCTTGATGTATCTGAGAGCAATGTCTATACCATTGAGGAGAACATTGTCGCCAATTTTTTCACTCCCCGACACGGTATCTACCGAGAAATACCGGTGCGTTTTGGAACGAAGCGAATCAAGCTGGAGAACCTGACGAGTAGCGACCCCATCATTGAGGATTCAGTATCTAGGGACTACATCACCTTCCGCCTCGGTTCTGCTGATAGCACCGTCATAGGAAGAAAGCCCTATACCATCTCCTACACCTATGATATAGGGGAGGATGATTATGACGACTACGACGAGCTGTACTTCAACCTGATAGGACCGGGTTGGCAAAGCATCATAGAAGAATTCTCCTTTACGATTACCTTTCCCAAGCCGATTGATTCCTCCATGATCTGGCTTACCGGTGGAACGTATGGGTCGACTGCACAGAGGGGGACCTACTCCCTCTCTGCAGACAAGAAGACCCTGACAGGGAGGGCCGAGAACCTCATCCCTGGGGAAGCCCTTACCCTTAGGGTCCAGATGGAGCAGGGTTACTTCACCGGGATGACGGTCCATCAGGATTACACAGTCCCTTTATCCCTCCTTGCGGTTTTGCTCGGCATCGGTGCAAGTATTTTCGCAACCATGCTCTTCAGACGGTATGGGAGAGAGGAATTGTTTGTCCCTGTAGTTCGCTTTGACCCTCCTGAGGGATTTTCTCCCCTTGAGGTTGGCTTTATTGCAGACGGCAGGGTGGACAACAAGGATCTCACCTCCTTGTTTTTCTACTGGGCTGACCAGGGCTGCCTTACCATCGAGGAAGAGAGTAAGAAGAAGATTACCTTTACCCGTTTGAAGGACCCTCAGACTGATAAGAAGCATGAGAGAGATCTATTCAACGCATTTTTTGCTGCAGGGGACGGAAAGACTGTCACTCTCAAGGATCTGGAGAAGCAGAAGTTTGGCCAGGCTATGGAGAAGGCCAAGGTGCAGACCCTCTCATATTTTAAGAAAGAGAGGCGCCTGAACGACCCTGTGGCCGAGCGTAAACGAGTCATCATCTTTCTGATGGCGGCTGCCGTCGTGGTACTCAATGCGATTGCAAGCAGTGTCGGCTATCTTGCAGGAGGCACCGTTGCCCTGCTGGTAGTAGGCTTTTTCAGCACCGTTATGAGCGGAGTTTTTGCCTATCGGCTGACCTCCAACTGGGAGATGCGTGGTACCTTCACGAAATTTATCAAAATCGTGGCTTTTGTGCTCGTCACTTTGTTTGCCTATGTTGCCGCATTCATCATCCTGTACGGGGTAGTGGAAACCAGTATAGCTTTTGCACTGCTGATGGCCATTGCTGTTATCTTCTTTCCTGCATATCTCTCTTTCTTGGGTGTGGTCACAGCAAAGCGTAGCGCCTATGCACATACGATGTTGGAACAGACTATCGGCTATCGTGACTTCATCAGCAAGGTTGAGGTGGACAAGCTCAAGATGATGATCGATGACGATCCCGAACTCTTCTATCATGTGCTTGGATATGCCACCGTACTGGGGCTCGAGGATAAGTGGGCCAAGAAATTCTCTACCATCGCCCTTAGTCCTCCCTCCTGGTATTATGGTCAGAGTCTCGCATTCAATGCCCTGTTCTACAGTTCCTTGTCGCATAGGATTCACTCCAACGTTATGGAGCATGCAATCTACTCTCAGGCCAAGAGTGGCTCCTCCGGTGGAGTTCGCTCTTCCTTTGGTGGTAGCGGCTTCAGTGGGGGTGGATTCGGAGGTGGAGGCGGTGGTGCATGGTAAGGGATAAGGTCGAGCGAAAAGAGCTTAAACCGGGGTGGTACAGGCATTTCAAGGGAGGGCTCTACGAGGTTGTCGATACGGTCATCAACAGCGAAACCCTTGAGACCATGGTTCTCTACCGCCCCAAGGATTCTCCTGATTTATGGGTGCGCCCGTATGCTATGTTTGTATCTTCTGTTGTCAAGGATGGCGTTGCTGTCAGTCGGTTTTCTCCTCTTGAGAAGGGGTAGTATCCTCTCAGCAGGAAGGTCTCAGTAAAAATAAGAGAAGCGAGAAACAAAAAACGGAGCCATTTGGCTCCGTTCCCATTACTGAATCATTTGATGCGAAACTTCCCGAACTTAGTTACGGTAGTTGTTGTGCGCTGGGCGAGGTTTTGCAATTGCCTCGTTCACACGAAGATTGCGGCCACCGAAATCAGTCCCATCAAGCTGGGAGATTGCTGCATCTGCAGCTGAATCCTCTTCCATCTCAACGAAAGCAAAACCCTTTGGGCGGCGTGTCTCGCGGTCAATGATGATATTAGCACTAAGTACTGTACCGTACTGTGCAAACAGGTCCCGAAGATCTTCTTCGGAGGTGTTGTAACTCATGTTACCCACATAGATTTTCTTTGCCATTAAAGCGTCCTTCACAGGCTTTGCCTGTCTACTACAATAATTGCTCTATTTGGCGCAGTCTTGTACTTTTACCTGTCTGTAGGAGCGATTCAGTAACGCACACGTAAGATTTTAGATAATGGACCAGCTGCAACACAAAAACTAAAGCAAATTAACCGTATCATGAGCTTGTTGCCCTGTCAATTCTCGACTACAACGATTTTATGATATTCGCAACGCATTCGCCTCTTGCATTTCTTTGTCCATATCATCATTATACTTGACATGAACAGTAATATTGTCGGATTAATTGCTTCCTTTGCCTTTCTTGGATTTGTCATTGTTTTTGCCTTTTTTTTAGGAAAAAAGACAACCATAAGCAGTGAAACCATGCGTAAGATTATCCATATAGGGGTATCAAACTGGTGGTTCCTTGAGATTGCTTTTTTTACCAAGCTTTCCTATGCACTTGTCGGTCCCATCTTTTTCATCATCTCCAATAGTTTTTTCACTTTCCTTGATTGGGGCAGGTTCGTTGGTATGAACGATAAGAAACGCAATTACGGCCTCATCTATTTCCCGGTGACCCTCTTGCTGATGGTTATCCTCCAGTATCAGGGAACTTTGCCTACCATAGCTTGTACCATCGGGGTGCTTGTCATGGGCTATGGTGATGGCTTTGCCGCCCTGATAGGACGCAAATGGGGAAAGCGCAAACTGAATATTCCCAGTGGGGGAAAGACGTGGCTCGGTACTCTGGTAATGTTCTTAGTTAGCTTTCTGGTCACTTTCGTTTTCTTGATGCTAGCATCCCTTTCTTTTGTCAGTGCTTTTGGCATCGCCCTGCTTGTGGGGGTTGTATCAGCTATTGTCGAGGCGATAACCCCGTTGGGGTTGGATAATCTCACCGTTCCTTTACTTGCAGCATTCATTGTAGGAGCCTTCGTATGAATCTTGTCCTTTCCTCTGGCTCCTTTACGAATGTATTTGATCTCTGGTTCTTCTCATTACAGTACTCCTTCTGGTATCTAGCACTGATAATGCTCGTCTTCTCCCTGGTCTCCTATAAGGCGAGGCAGCTTACCGTCAGTGGTTCAATCGTCGCTTTCTTTGTAGGCTTTGGTATCACTTACTTTCTGGGCTTTGGTGCATTTACTACCATGATGCTCTTTTTCCTGTTTGCTGGTGTGTTGAGTAAGTTTTCAAAGATGCACTCCAAATTTGATGCAGAGGAAATTCAGAAGAAGGGTAGCAGGCGTGATGGGATGCAAGTGTTTGCTAATGGCGGCATGGCCCTTGTCGCGGCAGTATTGTATGGCCTCTCTCCTTCCATGGTAGCCTTGGTGATGTTCGGATCGAGTGTGGCTGAGGCTGCAAGCGATACCTTCGCAGGGGAGATAGGTATCCTTTCCAAGGCAAAACCCATCTCCATTATTACGGGACGGAAGATGAAACCGGGGCTTTCTGGGGCGATTAGTGCCCTTGGTAGTATTGCAGGTCTGTTGGGATCGCTGTTTGTCGCCCTCTATTGGATGAGTAATTTCTTCCCCCTTGAGGCCAAAAGTTTTGCCTACGCCTCGGTAGTCGCCATCAGTGGGTTTTTCGGCTGTCTCATGGATAGTGTGCTCGGAGCTACTGTCCAAGCACACTATTATGACCAGAAACGTGATTGTCTTACCGAGCACTCCACCTCCGGAGGGAAAGAGCTACCCTTAGAACGCGGAATACGGTGGGTAGACAATGACCTGGTAAACTTGATGAGCAATGTAATCGCAACGTTGCTCGGAGGCTCTCTTGTCCTTGTTATAGGATAAAATGTTCGTATCCACTTGCTTCTCTCCATTTTTATTTGTATGTTATTTCACGGTGGGATTGAATATGGCCCTCCTCGTATATTTTAGACCACATATTCTTAAGTGAGGATATAAATTATGGCAAAACAATTGCAGTTCAACGAAGATGCACGAAAATCTTTAGTCGCAGGTGTTGAAAAGATTTCCCGTGCAGTCATGGCAACTCTCGGTCCAAAAGGACGTCTGGTTGTAATCGACAAGAAGTTTGGTGCTCCTACCGTAACAAAGGATGGAGTTTCTGTAGCCCGTGAAGTCGAGCTTGAGAACCCGTTTGAAAACATGGGGGCTCAGCTTCTCAAGGAAGTTGCAACCAAAACCAACGATGTCGCAGGCGATGGCACTACCACCGCTACTGTTCTTGCTTGGTCTATCATCAAGGAAGGCATGAAGAGTGTTGCAGCCGGAGTCAACCCGATGGGTATCCGTCGTGGTATCGACAAGGCTGTCGCCGATGCTGTCACTGAGATCAAGAAACAGGCAAAGATGATCAAGGACAAGGAAGAGATCGCACAGGTCGCCTCCATAAGTGCCAACAATGACCGGACCATCGGTGACGAGATTGCCAATGCAATGGAGAAGGTCGGCCTCGACGGTGTCATCACTGTTGAAGAGTCCAAAACTATCGAGACCACTACAGACTTCGTGGAAGGTATGCAGTTTGACCGCGGATATCTTTCTGCGTATTTCTGTAACAACCGTGATACCATGACTACAGTCATGGAGGATCCCTTCATCCTTATCTACGACAAGAAGATTTCCAACATGAAGGAACTGCTTCCTGTTCTGGAGAAGGTTGCACAGACCAGCAAGCCTTTGCTTATCATTGCAGAAGATGTCGATGGTGAGGCTCTTGCCACACTGGTTGTAAACAGTGTGCGCGGAATTCTCAATGTTGTTGCTGTCAAGGCTCCTGGCTTCGGCGATCGACGCAAGGCTATGCTTGAGGACATCGCAGTACTCACCGGTGGGGAGGTCATCAGCGAAGAACTCGGCCTGAAGCTTGAGAATGCAGACCTTACCCAACTCGGTAGGGCAAAGAACATCAAGGTAGAGAAAGAGAATACCACCATAATCAACGGCAATGGCAAGCAGTCTGACATTAAGGACCGCATTGCTCAGATTAAGGCTCAGATTGGTGATACTTCCAGCGACTATGACCGGGAGAAATTGCAGGAAAGACTTGCAAAGCTTGCCGGTGGAGTTGCTGTACTGAATGTCGGTGCTGCCACTGAAGTTGAGCTCAAAGAGAAGAAGCACAGAGTTGAGGATGCTCTCAGCGCTACACGTGCTGCTATCGAGGAGGGCGTTATCCCCGGTGGTGGTGTTGCTCTTGTCCAGGCTGCCAAAGCTCTTAGCGAGTATGACCTTTCCAAGCTTACTGATGAAGAGCAGGTCGGTTACAGGATTGTCCGTCGCGCTCTTGAGGAGCCCATCCGCCAGATTGCAGAAAATGCAGGTTTGGATGGTTCACTCATAGCAGACAAGTGTAAGCATGAGGCAGTAGGTATGGGTTTTGATGCTGAACGCCTCAAATGGGTAAACATGTTTGATAGTGGTATCATTGACCCTGTAAAGGTCACCCGTAGTGCGTTGCAGAATGCTGCATCCATCGCGGCTCTGATCCTTACCGTCGAATGTGCCATCACCGATATTCCTGCTCCGGCACCTTCAATGCCTGCAGGAGGCGATGGTATGGGCGGCATGATGTAAGGGTATGAAGAGAGGAAGGCCGCAAGGAAGTAATTCTTTGCGGCCTTCTTCGTGTCTGTCGCATGCATTTCAAGCGCGAATGGAAAAACTTGACTACCATAGCTTGAACATGCTACTTTAACCGGTACTTGGAAAATCTGCTGTAAAATACCTTTTACATCTGTTTCCTACATCCGAGTTCAATCAAAGTGAGGATATATCCATGTTGTCATTTCTTAGCGCATTGGCCGCCCCCGAGGGTGGTACAGCAAGTTCTTCTGGTTCCATGATGACCACGTTCGTAACATTCGGGCTCATCATCGTCATCTTCTATTTCCTAATCATTCGTCCGCAGAAGAAGCGGGATAAGGATACCAAGGAGATGCTCGCATCGGTCAAGAAAGGTGACAAGGTCGTTTCCATTGGAGGAATCCATGGTACAGTCATAGTTGTCAAAGAGACTACAGTTGTAGTAAAGGTTGATGACAATACACGCCTAGAGTTTTCCAGAAGTGCAATCAGTAGCATTGTGAACCGCAAGGCTGAGACATCTTCTTCCAAGAAGAAGGGTCAGGTAGAAAAGGTTGCAGCCCCTGAAAAGGAAGTTGCTGAAGAAACCGCTGACGTTGAACCTATAGCTCCAGCTGCCACTAAGAAGAGCAAGGCAAAGGCAAAGGCAAAGAAAGAAGCTACAGATGCGACCGTTGTCGAGACGGCCCCCGAAAACGACACTAAAAAATAAACTATAGAGACAATCTGGAGAGTATCATGAAAAAACGGAGTCGTCTGGTGATTGTTCTGCTGGTGATCTTGATGTGTGGGTTCTTCCTGTATCCAACTATCAAGTGGTACGGTGGGGTACCTCAGAGCACTAAAGAATTGGCAACAGGCTCGAACGTGCAAATCAAGGAATATTCACGCGGACAAGCTTCGCGGGACCTTCGTGCATTAAAGGAATTGGTGGCGAAGGATCCCCTTACCACTCTTCCTAGCGAGTATGGATATCTGAAAGTACAGGCAAAAGCCAACTATAAGGCTATGAAAAAACCTGTACCCAAGACATGGACAATGGAAGCCCTATTTGGTGGGTTCTACAATGAGCAGGGACTCTTTGACACCTGCGAAGCGTATTACCGTACCGAACTTCTCGACCTCAAGACCCTGAGTGGCAAGGCTTTGCAGCTTGGCTTGGATCTTCGGGGAGGCATGAGCATTCTTTTGGAAGCTGATGTCGAATCCTTTGAGGCAAAAAGAGGAGCTTCTGCTACTGCAGCCCAGGTCAGTGCAGCTGTCAAACAGGATATCGAAATCCTTGAGAAGCGTATTGATCAGTTTGGTGTAAGCGAGCCTGTCATCAGGTTGCAGGGAACAGACCAGATCCTCATTGAGGTTCCCGGTGCTGCTGACCCTGAGAGGGTAAACTCCTTCCTCAGAGGCAAGGGCTCCTTGGAGTTCAAGATTGTCGACACAGCACTTACTGATGAGCTGACTGCCTTCTATAAGGCTAATCCCTCAGAAGTATATACCGATGCCGGTGCCCTGAAGCAACCTGAGTTTCTTCCTGCAGGCAAGCTTGCCGCAGGATATTATGTCAGCGATAGCTATGGTATCGATGAATTGGAACGCTATGTGGTCATCGAAGAAGAGGTAGGACTCGATGGAAGCCATCTGGAAAGCGCAACCACAAGTACCGATGGTATCACCGGACGTCCTGTGGTCAACTTCCAACTTGATAGCGTCGGTGGTGATGTCTTTTACAAGCTTACATCCACCCATGTCAATGATACTCTTGCAGTAGTCATGGACGGTAAGGTTAAGGCGATGGCAACCATCACACAGGGGATTCGTAGTTCTGTACAGATTTCCGGGTTTACTGCTGCAGAAGCCAATGACCTCGCTATTGTATTGCGCACTGCTGCTCTTCCAATAGAATTGACCGTTTCCAGCCAGCAGGCTGTTGGTGCAACCCTTGGTGAGGATGCGGTTAACGCCGGTCTGAAGGCTATCGCCCTTGGTCTTGTTCTGGTTGTGCTCTTCATGTTTGCTTACTACAGCCTCAGTGGCCTAATTGCGAACGTTGCCCTGCTATTCAATATGGTCATCATGATTTCCGTACTTTCCGCCTTTAACTTTACCTTGACCCTTACCAGTGTGGCAGGTCTTATCCTGACCCTCGGTATGGCTGTCGATACCAACGTAATCATCTTTGAGCGTATCAAGGAAGAGCGTAGGATGGGCAAGAGCGATATCGCCTCCATAAAGGCAGGTTTTGGCAAGGCTTTCTGGACAGTCATGGATGCAAACATCACGACCATCATTGCAGCTCTGGTCCTCTCTCAGCTTGGTACCAGTTCTGTTAAGGGTTTTGCCAACACCTTGGCAATTGGTATTGTCAGCTCAGTCTTTACCGCCCTGTTTGTGTCTCACTTGATTTTTGATGCAACTGTAGCCGACCGTGAAGGCAAGAAGTTGCACATCAGCTGGAGGAAAAACTAAATGCCTAAGAAAGATATTCCTGTTATCAGATACCGTTGGTTTGCTTGGGTTCTGGCAATAGTTCTCCTGCTTGTGGGAGGTGGTGCTTTTATTGTCAACGGTGGGTTTAACCTTGGTGTTGACTTTGAGAGCGGACTTAGCCAGCGCATCCAGGTAGCACCTGTCGGTCTGACTGTAAGCTATTCCGGTAATGAGGATGCAGTCCTCTCCATCTCTGGTTCCGCCCTCACCCTTGAGGTCCGCGGCGCTGAAGGTGTTTCGATCAAAACGTTCAAGTCAGCTTCATATCCAACTGCTGCCGATCTGGCTGTAGCTTTGAATGCTGTTGATAAAATTGAAGCAGTAGCACTCAAGGGTTCCTTTGATACTGCAGACCTGCTTTCAGGCTATGGCTTTCCAGCCACCCTCAGCACCAATCCTACCCAACTGAACTTCAAGGCTTCAGGCAGTGTCTCCATCGAAGACATCCGTGTAGCTCTTGAGGCTCTTGGCAACGTGAAAGTGCAGACCATGGGTGCTTCTGACGGGCAGATGTTCCAGGTTCGTTTGGGTATCAAGGATGATGACACCCAAGCTTCCATGGAAGAGGATGTCAGACTCGCCCTTGATGCACATTTTGGTGAAGGTAGCGTCGTCGTCCTTGCCAGTGATTACATTGGGGCAAAGTTCAGCAAGACCCTGGTATCCAGTTCTATTCTTGCCATCATTGTGGCTATGGCTTTGATTTTGGTATACATCTGGTTCCGCTTTAGGATTGCTTATGCAGTATCCTCTCTCATTGCCTTGGTGCATGACGTGCTCATGTTGCTTGGGATCATCGCACTGTTCCAGTTCGAGTTCTCCAGCACAACCATAGCCGCTCTCTTGACAATTATTGGGTATTCGCTGAACAACACCATTGTAATTTTCGACCGTATCCGTGAAAATGTCAGCCTGCACAAGGAAGTTAGTCTTTCTGTTCAGATCGACAAGAGCGTCACCCAGTCGTTGTCCCGAACCATTATGAGTGCGGTAACAACTCTGGCAGCAATTTTGCCCTTGGCAGTTTTTGCTAGTGGTGACATCAGAATGTTTGCGGTGAATATGGGCTTTGGAATCCTGATTGGTACCTTCTCCTCCAACCTGCTTGCACCTGCAATGCTCTATTGGATCAGCAAGGCTCAGAAAAAGGGTAATATCGTTAGAAAGGTAGAAACGGCTAAGTAACTAGCAAGTACTATGCGAATGCGCCGCCGTGGGGTCTCCTTGCGGTGGCGTTTTTTACTTAGGGGGTTAGGATGGAACTTATACTTTCCGATACGATGGGGTACTGTGGAGGAGTCTTTAGGGCAATTTCCATGGTTGAACAGGCCATTGATGAAGCAAAGCAGAAGGGTGTTCCGGTCTATTCTCTAGGGAGGGTCATCCACAACTCGCAGGTATGTTCCTCCTTTACGGACCAAGGCCTTGAGACCATCACATCAGCAGATGGTCATCCACCGGGGATTGTGGTCCTTCGGGCCCATGGCGTGGCAGATGCACTTAGGCGTCAGTTTGTCGATTCGGGCTTTACCATAATGGACGCAACCTGCCCTGTGGTCTCGCGTAACCTCAACCTTATAGCCAAGAACCAGAAAGATGCTGAAATCGTTATTGTAGGACATGAGAATCATCCGGAAACCCTTGCTATGCAGGGTGTGGAAAGGAATGGACGTGCCTATCCGTCGATTTCCATAATTAGCCCAGCAGATGTATCACAACTTAAGAAGGGCAGAGCGTATGCTGTCTTTGTCCAGACAACGTTTGACCGCCTTCTTTGGAGGGAGGTCAGGTCAGCTCTTCTTGCCTTAAAGGTGCAGGGGTATTCCATAGAGTTCTGCAATGAAGTGTGCCCCAGTTCAGTGAACAGACGTGATGCTGTCTTGCGTCTCAGTGAACAGTGTGATGCCATCTTGGTGGTAGGAGGCAAAGATAGTGCCAATACCAGGGCTTTGTATACCTTGGTAGTAGGTATTGGAAAAAAAGCCTGGCATATCGAAACTGAAGATGAAATTACATCTGAAATGAAAGGTTATGCTATACTAGGAATTACCGCAGGGGCTTCAACGCCCCCTCAGACCATTGATGCGGTGATTGCAAAGCTAAAGGAGAACTGAACATGGATATTCCCAACAGAGATATACCTATACCCACGATTAAGCGACTTCCCTCCTACCTACGCCTTTTGAAGCAATATTTTGAGGATGGGCAGAAGATGATCTCTGCGACAACCCTTGCTGAGGAGCTTGGGCTCAAGCCCATTCAGGTTCGCAAAGATATTTCCTGTACTGGTATCGAAGGCAGGCCAAAGGTTGGCTTTTCCGTTGTCCGACTTATTGATGCCATCATCCATACGTTGGGGTGGGACAACTCCACAGATGCTATATTGGTGGGAGCAGGCCATCTTGGGTCTGCCCTTGCACGCTACGAGGGATTCGGCACCTATGGGCTCAAGATTGTGGCAGCCTTTGATATCGATGAGGCTAAGTGGGGTGCCAAATTGGGTGAGGTTCCAGTCTACTCCATTGGAGACATTAGGGAGTACCTCAAGGCGAATCATGTGAATATTGGAGTTCTTACAGTACCGGCCATGCATGCACAGGAAGTGGCGGAGCTGCTGGTCAGCTGTGGAATCATGGCAATTTGGAATTTTGCTCCGAAAGATCTCAAGCTTCCAGAAAGGGTTGTCGTGCAACGCACCGACCTTGCTACAAGCTTTGCTGTTCTCTCTGCAAAAGTGAAGCGTAAGATTTCCGATGAGGACCTTGCAAGCGAAGTTGACAAGTGGTAGATGGTATTGTAATCGTATGATTGCAAGTATTACAAACCCATTTAAATATTCGTATAGGAATATTAAAATGGGTTTTATAGTATAAGAAACTACAAAAATATAATTACTGTACCATTTAAAATACCTTATCTTTGTTTTTGTTGACTCTCTTGGGATAAATGGATACCATGCAGACAGAGATGACCTAGAGGGAAGTGAATATGGAAAAAATACTTGTTGAATTGTGTATGGGAAGCTCTTGTTTTGCACGGGGCAATGCACAGACACTGACCATGCTTGAGAACTATATCGCTGAGAACAAGCTTGGTGATAGGGTGGATCTGATTGGGCATCTCTGTCTAGGCGCCTGTTCTATAGGTCCAAATGTAAGGATAGGGGATGTTACCCATAGTGGAATATCGTCTGAATGTGTGCTTGACCTGCTACGTGAAGCCTTGGATACTCAGGAAGGAGCGGTGTAGTGATATACCCAATCTATACCGAGCTTACCGAGTGCAGAGACTGTTACAAGTGTGTCCGATCCTGTCCAGTAAAGGCAATTCAGGTCCAAAATGGATCTGCAGTTGTGGTAAAGGACCGTTGCATCTACTGTGGTGCTTGTGTCGATATCTGCCCTTCCCATGCAAAAAAGATACGCAATGACCTGGGTAGGGTGAAGCAATTTCTCAAGAGCGGACGCAGAGTGTTCTGCTCTCTTGCACCTTCTGTGTCTTCGGAATTTCCCAACAGTGTCGACTCTGTTGTTGTTGCACTCAAACGTCTGGGGTTCTTTGCCACCAGTGAGACCGCCATCGGCGCAGCTTTGGTCAGTGCAAGCATCGAAGCCTATGCAGCTGAACATGATGGGCGTTGCAACTGGATCTCAACAGCATGTCCCACAGTAGTGCAGATAGTTAAGAAGTATTATCCTTCCCTTGTCCCTTCCTTGAGCAAGGTCCCTTCACCTCTGCAGTGTCATAGCGCATATCTGCGAAAGCTCTATGGGCAGGATATTGGCATAGTTTTTATCGGACCTTGTATTGCGAAGAAGATTGAGGCTGATGAGACTCCCGGGTATCCTGATTTTGTGCTGACCTTCGGCGAACTCCACACCTGGTTGGAAGAGGAGGACATTGACCTGGATACGATAACAAGTGAGCTGATTGGAGGGAAAGAGACTGTCCCGGCCTTTCTTCCTAGCGCTGCAGGCAAGTCAACGCTCTATCCAGTGGAAGGGGGCATGATTGCCTCCCTCAATTGGGGTAATGATCCATTTCAGACCCATGCTATCGCTATAAGTGGCTCAGAACAAGTTGGCAGCACCCTGCAAGGTATGGTCGATGATAACCAAAACTCTGATTTTCTGGAATTGCTTTTCTGTGAGGGAGGATGCATCAACGGCCCAGGGGCGGCATCCGGGAGGTCCTCTGCCTCCAAGAAGGGACTCTCTTCCCGTTTTACCCGCTCTAGGATTACAGAGCCTCAGAAGATATTCGGTGGTGATCCTATCTTTGTATCAGAGCTTCTCAAGGGTGGTTATCCGCTGATAGAGAAAGCAGGAAGTGTCGATTCTTGTGTTTCTTCTCCTCGTTTTGGAGTGCTTCATGCTGAAGAAGAGATTGAGCATGCCCTGCACCTTTTGGGCAAGGCTGACAAACGCGAGGAACTCAACTGCGGTGGCTGTGGCTATAATAGCTGCAGGGAGATGGCCATAGCCTATCTTGACGGCATGGCTGAGCCTGAGATGTGCGTCACCAAGATGCGCAAGGAAGCGCAGAGTAAGATGGACGTGCTGTTGCGCACCATCCCCATAGGGGTGGTCATCGTTGATGACATGCTGAAGATAGTAGATTGCAACAGTGGTTTTCTTCGCCTCTTCTCTGAGGTGGACTTTCCCTTGGAAGAGGCCGCCCTCGATATGGTCGCCGGTCTGCCTTTGGAGCGGTTTGTGCCGTTTCACGAGAAGTTCCGCGAGCAGTTTACCTATGCCAAGGCAGAGCAATATCGCCTACACTACCAGGACAAGTACTTGCGTGTAACCTTTTTTTCAGTAGAGAAACAGAGGCTTGTCGGAGCCCTCTTTGAAGACATCACCACACCAACTGTGCGTAGGGAGACTGTTATCAAGAAAGCTGAGAGCGTCATACAGAAGAGCTTGGAGACCGTACAGCAGATAGCATCCCTGTTGGGGGAGAATGCTGCCGATACTGAGATTATGCTCAATAGTCTCATCGATGCATTCAAGGTCCCCGGCAATGGGGAAATCGAAGGCTTTACCAAAGATGAGCAACAGGACCTGTCATGAACGATCTCTTCATTGATGTTGACTATGCACAGATTTACAAGAGCGGGCAGAAAATAGGCGGAGATGTCTTTTTGCTGTCGCGCAATCCCGATAGGGAGCAGATAGTCTGCACCCTTAGCGATGGTCTGGGCAGTGGCGTAAAGGCCAATGTGCTGGCAAGCCTCACCGCCCATATGGCACATAAGCTGAGTTTCAGTGAAATGGACCTCACTCACTCAGCAAAGATCATCATGAACACCTTGCCTGTGTGCAAGGAACGCAAGATAAGTTATGCAACCTTCAGTATTGTCGATATCCGTCATCCGTCGCTGAATGATATCAGGGTGAACCTGGTCGAATATGATAATCCTTTGGCACTGCTGTTCAGGGAGAGCACACCTGTGCAATGGGAACGGGAGAAGATTGAACTCCATCGTGAGGGGGCCTTCAAGAAGGAAGAGCTGTCTCGCTCATCGTTACAGATGACTGTGGGGGATCGTCTGATAGTATTCAGTGATGGGGTCACCCAAGCGGGGATGGGTAAGGCCTTACCACTTGGATGGCGTCTTGGTGGGGTGCGCGAATATGCCCAGCAGCAGATAGAGAAGAACCCGAGCATTTCCAGCCATGATCTCAGCCGTAGCATTGCACGTAAGGCAAATGGCCTTGACAGGCTCGCTCCCAAGGATGACATCACCGTTATGGTGGTATATGTCCGTAGACCCAGACGGACTCTTGTTGTTACCGGTCCTCCCTTTACCAAGGAGAAGGATGAAATTCTCGCTGAAAAGTTACGTGCCTTCGAAGGAAGGAAAATCCTCAGTGGTGGTACCACGGCCCTTATTGTATCTCGTCTGTTTAATAAGAAGATAAAGGTCGACCTGTCCTGCTGGTCGCCTGAAGTACCTCCGGTCTCGATTATGGAGGGCATTGATCTGGTGACTGAGGGAATGCTTACCCTCAGCAAGGTGGCAACAGCCCTAGAGCAGAAGAAACCTGTACGAACACTGCCCAACGATGCAGTACGCAAGTTTGTGGAGGTTATGCAGGACAGTGATCAGGTTCACTTCATAGTGGGTACGAAGATCAACGAAGCACACCAGGATCCTAGCATTCCTGTGGAGATAGGAATCCGTCGCACGATAGTCGGGAGAGTGAGAAAAGCTCTCGAGGATAATTATCTGAAAGAGACCTCACAAGAGTACTTGTAGGGGCGAGGAGTTTTGTATGGCAAAGAGAGCGAAAGTAACGGTAAAAATCTGTGTCGGGACTGCCTGTTTTGTTCAAGGAGGAGCCGATCTGTTGCTGTATGATGAGTTTTTAGACCCAATAATTCTTGCAAATTGTGAGATTGAAGGTGTCTCATGTCTGGGGAAATGTAAGGAGGCCGACTCGAAGGAAGGGGCTCCCTTTGTACAGATAGGCTCTAGCATCCATGGCGACATGACAGAGGAGAAGTTCTGCCGATTGCTCTCGGAGGCCGTCCATGCTTGAGCTGAACAACCAGTACAATCAGATCAGGGCAAAGGTGCAGATTGAGGTGCTCAAGCAGTTTTTTGATGACACCTTAGTGCAAAATGCAGATAAGATTCCTTTTTACATCATTCCTAAGAACCGTATACCCAACAGATGCTGCATCTATAAGGAGCGTGCAATGATCCGTTACAGGATTATGGCAATGCTAGGTATCAATATTGAAGTGGATGATGAAGAAATGAAGAGCCTCAGTGAGTATGTGAAGGAGGCTCTGATACAGCAGGCTCCACCATTTCCCATTCTTACCACCATCTCCACTGCCTGCTCTGCCTGCCCGCCTGAACGGTATCTTATCAGTGATGCATGCAGGGGGTGTTTTGCCCGTCCTTGTCTGGCTAACTGTCCCAAGGATTGCATATCTTTCATAAACGGGAAGGCTCATATCGACGAAAGCCGGTGTATTCGTTGCGGCAAGTGCGAAGGTGTCTGTCCCTTCCATGCTGTTGTCCATATCCCTGTTCCCTGTGAACAGGCTTGCCCGGTTGATGCGTTGAAGAAGAATGCAGAGGGGTATGTCGAAATTGACCATAAGAAGTGCATAAGCTGTGGCCGTTGTGCCGTTAGTTGTCCTTTCGGGGCGATCGTAGAGCGTTCTGGGCTTATTCCCGTGGTGAAAATGCTCAAGGCCAAGGCTCATATGACTGCCATGATAGCCCCGGCTATCGAGGGACAGTTCCCTGGCACCTTATCTCAGATTAAGAGTGCTTTGCTTGCAACGGGTTTTTCCTCGGTTGTGGAGGTCTCCCAAGGAGCTGAGACTACCTGTGTACATGAGGCAGAGGAGCTGTTGAGCAGAAAAGAGAACAAACTGGGTTATATGACCACCAGCTGCTGCCCTGCCTACATGGAGATAGTGGACAAGCATCTCCCCTTCCTTTCCCAAAAGCGATCTTCAGCCCTCTCTCCCATGGGCTATACCGCCCAGTGGTGTAAAGAGCAGAATTCAGAGACAAAGACCATTTTTATCGGTCCCTGTCTTGCAAAGAAGGTTGAAGCGGCCAAAATGGAAAGTATCGACGGGGTAATGACCTTCGTTGAACTTGCTTCCTTGTTTCTTGCCAAGGGTATAGACGTGCGTGAGATGGAAGGCTCTGACTTAGGGGATACCACCTTATTTGAGGATTGCCGTGAGTTCGCCCTCTCCAGTGGAGTCGCTTCCAGTGTCTTGAGACGTCTGGAAAACCCACAAGATGTGGCGGTGCTTTCTATTGATGGGATAGACAAGAGGATGTACAGGACTATGAAGATTTGGGAGAAACGAGCCCCAGAAGCAGACTTGATTGAGGTCATGTGTTGTGAGGGGGGGTGTATCAGCGGCCCTGGTACTGTAGTCAAGCCTTCTGTTGCCAAACGCCTGCGTGGAGGAAACAATGCCTCTTCCCCAGTCAAGGCGATGCGTGAACCAATAGCACGGAGGTAAGTGTATGAGTGCCGTATGTCTGGAAGGACCTTTACTCGATCAGGTAGAAACCCTTGTAGGACCTTGGGAGCTCAGTATCGAACGACGATACTGCCATCTCGCCAATGTCTCTGCCCTGCTGTGGAACCATTTTGAGCATAGTAACTGGGTAGGGTTCTACGTGAGGCAACCAGGGGAGGACCGCCTTATCCTAGGTCCTTTTCAGGGAAAGGTTGCCTGCACTGATATAGCATTCTCCAGAGGCGTATGCGGTAAGGCCGCAAGGACCAAAGAGAGCCAGCGTATAGCAGATGTGCACCTGTTCCCCGGTCATATCACCTGTGATGATGAATCACGAAGCGAGCTGGTTGTGCCTATAGTCGATAAGGAGAATACCCTTGTCGCCCTGCTTGATGTGGATAGTCCCCTTAGGGACCGTTTCACCGAGGAAGATCAGAAATTGTTGGAAGCTGTTGCTTTGGTGCTGGGTGAAAGGCTTTGGTCTTGACTAATTGGTATCTTGTGCGCATTCTTACAGCAAGGCATTGAGAAAGACAAGTAGTCGATAGCGGTGTGACAGAGAGGACTCCCACGGTAGTGGTTGAGAGGAGTCTGACGAGCGCCCGATGAAAACCCCTTTTGAGCCGCATACCGAACCCTTCTAGTAGGCTATGCCGCACACCTGGCGAAACAGGTAGAACGAGCGTCCTGTCCAGTGTCCTAGAGCTGGTGGGGAAGCAAGGTGGAACCGCGGAAACATGAGAGCTTTCATGCCTTCGTCCTTGCCGGATACGGAATATGCCGTAACGGGAAGACGTTGGCATGAAGGCTTTTTTTTAGGTATTGTTGTAAGGAGATAGAAATGGCTAAAGTGGAAGTGGGAGAGAGACTCTCCAAGATCCGTCACTCAATGTCGCACGTAATGGCCGAGGCTGTCCTGGAGATGTTCCCCAGTGCACAAATTGCCATCGGACCTTCGATCGAGAACGGATTCTATTATGATTTTGACCTGCCAAGGCAGTTGGTCGCCGACGATCTACAAGAGATTACAGAGAAGATGCGTGCCATCATCGCTGAGAACAAACCCTTTGTCCGTACGGTGGTAAGCCGCGAAGAGGCACAGAAGATGTTTGCCTTTCAGACGTACAAGCTTGAGTTGATCAATGCAATTCCCGAAGATGAAGAGGTCTCCCTCTACAGTGTCGGAGAATTTACAGATCTCTGTCGTGGGCCTCATGTTGAATCCTCCAAAGAGCTCAAGGCGGATGCTTTCAAGCTTATGAGCATCGCCGGTGCATACTGGAGAGGCAAAGAGACCAACCCTATGCTTACCCGTATATATGGTACTGCTTGGACAAATGCCAAGGAGCTCAGGCTTTACATGCAGCACCTTGAGGATGTGGAGAAAAGAGATCACCGCAAGCTTGGTAAGGACCTGGACCTTTTCAGTCTGCATGAAGAGGCAGGCCCCGGCTTGGTCTACTGGCACCCGATGGGGGCTAGAATCCGTCAGGCTATTGAGAGCTTCTGGAGAGATGAGCACTATGCTAATGGCTATGAGATGGTCTATACCCCCCATATCGGCAAGTCGTGGCTCTGGGAGACCAGTGGTCACCTCGGCTTCTACAAGGAAGGAATGTACCCTCCGATGGAGCTGGACAAGAGCGACTATTATGTCAAACCGATGAACTGTCCGTTCCATATCATGATCTACAACAACAGTAAGCACTCTTACCGTGACCTTCCCTTCCGATGGGCAGAGCTTGGAACCGTCTATCGATATGAGAAGGCAGGAGCGATGCACGGCCTGATGCGAGTTCGAGGCTTTACCCAGGATGATGCACACCTGTTCGTCACACCTGACCAGATGCAAGAGGAAATTTTGGAAGTGCTTAGGTTTTCACTGCACATGCTCAAGTCCTTTGGCTTTACTGAGATCAACGCATACCTTTCCACCATGCCTGAGAAGGCTGTTGGTGATCCCAAGCGTTGGGCTGATGCTACAGAAGCCCTTCGTGAGGCAATTGAGGCTGAGGGCCTGAGCTACGAGGTTGATGAAGGTGGTGGTGCTTTCTATGGTCCCAAGATTGACCTGAAGGTGAAGGATGCCATCGGTCGTGAGTGGCAGCTCTCTACCATCCAGTTCGACTTCAACGAACCTGAACGCTTCAACATGACCTTTGTGGACCGTGACGGGGTGGAAAAGCGTCCGTATATGATTCACCGTGCCTTGCTTGGTTCGCTGGAACGGTTTTTCGGTGTCCTTATCGAACACTATGCAGGGGCTTTCCCCCCATGGTTGGCTCCTGAGCAGATCAAGATAATCCCTGTTGGGGAAAACTTCTTCGACTATGCAAAAGAGCTTGAGAAGCGACTCCGCAAGGAAGGTTTCCGCGTTTCTGCAGACCTTGGTGATGACCGGATGAATGCAAAGATCCGCAACGCTCAGCAGTTGAAGATACCATACATGCTAATTCTAGGAGAACGTGAGGCTGAAAATGACCAGGTCTCTGTTCGCTACAGAAGTGGCAAGCAGGAGAATGGTATTGCTACCGAGGCTTTTATAGCTTCTGTGAAAGCTACGATTGCAAGCAAAGAACAGCTGTAAAGCATGATGAACAGATGCAAGAAGCCGGAGTAATCCGGCTTCTTGCCTTGGAGGATACGATGACACGAGAAAAAGCATTTCAGAGGTTGGAAGCGATCGACCGTGAAGTGGTGATGCTTGAACATATGCACTCTGTCCTCTCCTGGGATCAGGAGATGGGAATTTCTGAAAAGGGGCTTGAGGAGCGTTCGGTACAAATGGGATGGCTTTCCACGCAAGCGCATGAAATCACCTGTAGCAACGAAATGGGAGACCTGCTGTCCGCCCTTGATGCCAATAGGAATAATCCGGAGGGTTCGGGAGAGGATGCCTTTGAAAGGGCTCTTGTCCGTCTTCGGTTCCGTCATTGGGACAAGCATAGGAGCATGCCCTCTTCTTTGGTGAAGGCAATCAGTGAGAAGGCCTGCACGTCGCATGAAAGCTGGGTTGAGGCAAGAAAGCAGAACGATTGGAACATGTTCAAGGGTGATCTCCAGGAGATCATCGCTCTGACAAGGGAAAAGGAATCGTGCTATAGGCGTGAAGGATTCAGTGGCTATGATGTCCTACTTGATGATTTTGAGGTTGGAATGAAGGGCTCTGAGGTAGAGGCCTTGTTCTCTTCCATCAAGCCCAAGCTGGTATCGTTAGTGAATACTCTGGCAGACAAGAATGTTGACGATGATTTCCTCAAGGTGGACTATCCTATTGCTCAACAGCAGGAGTTTTCTAAAATTGTCCTACAGGATATGGGCTTTGACTTCAGTCGCGGAAGCAGCTCTGTTTCGGTCCATCCCTTTACCTCGACGTTGGGCAGCGATGATATTCGCATAACCACACGCTATACCGATCCCAGTGTGCTGGATTCGTTTAGCTCGACTGTCCATGAAGGGGGCCATGCCCTCTATGAAATGGGGATGAACAGTGGCAGGAAAAAAGGCACTAGCGTAGCAAATGCTGCCTCGCATGGTATGCATGAGTCCCAGAGCAGGCTTTGGGAGAACATGGTGGCTAAAAGTGAGGGTTTCTGGACTCATTACTATCCTCTCTTTTGTACGTTCTTCCCTTCTCAGACAGAAGGGGTGAGTCTTGCACAGTTCTTGCAGGCGGCAAACAAGGTCCAGAGATCGCTTATCAGAGTCAATGCTGACGAGGTGAGCTACTCGCTGCATGTCATGCTTCGTTTCGAACTTGAACAACAGTTGTTGTTTGGCAACCTTTCAGTGGACGACCTTCCTGAAGCCTGGAATAAAAAGTCAGAAGAGATGTTGGGCGTAGTGCCTGAGACCTATGCTCAAGGGGTGTTGCAGGATGTCCACTGGAGCAGTGGAGACTTTGGATACTTTGCAACCTATGCTCTGGGAAATCTCTATGGTGCTCAAATCTGGCAGAGGATGCAGGCGGATCTTGATGTAGATTCCCTGATGCGGGGTGGCAGACTCTCTGAGCTTCATTCCTATCTGGATGAGCGCATCTATATGAAGGGGAGTCTCCTTTTGCCTGGGGATCTGCTCGTGGAGGCAACCGGAAAACCTCTTGACGCGAATCTATTCACAAGCTACCTTGATGACAAGTTCAGCCGCTTGTTCGGCTACTAGAGGATGTCTATGAATATTCCGAATAAGCTTACTGTTTCTCGCCTGATCATGGCCCCGATGTTTTTTATTGCTTTTTACCTTCCTTTTTGGGTGAGCCCTGAGCTGGGTAAGCTCTCTTCCATACTTACCATCATATTGTTGGCCTGTACAGAGATGAGTGACCTGCTTGATGGCATAATTGCAAGGAAGTATGGAATGGTCACCGATTTGGGTAAGGTAATGGATCCCTTTGCGGATACCTTCTCCCGTCTGACCTATTTTGTATGCCTTTCGAGCTATGGGATTATGCCCTCATGGGCGTTTATCATTATTATTTGGCGTGAATTCTTCATCCTGTTCCTCAGGATGCTGATGATGGGCAAAGGTAAGCCTGTGGCTGCAAATATATGGGGCAAGACGAAGGCCGTGCTCTATGCAATCAGCGGAGCCGCTGGTGTACTGTACATCGCTCTGACGCGTTGGTTTGTAGGTGCCTCCTGGCTTTCCCCTATAGCTTCAACGCTGACTGTCGTGTTTGCATTGGCCGCATTTGCCTCTGCTGCTTCCTTGCTTACGTATGTGAAGGCCATCATTCGTGATGGAAGCCTTTCAACGTTGTCCCGGTAGGTAGCATTTTGAGAGAACTTGATACCCTCACCGAGGGTGAGGTTGCTTCCATTGCTTATGTGCTCACCGATGTGGATGATACGATTACCACGAATGGGAAGTTGCATCCAGAAGGCCTTGAGGCCCTCTGGAAGTTACATGATTCGGGTCTGAAGGTCATTTGTGTCACCGGTGGGTCTGCAGGTTGGGGTGATACCTATCTGAGGCAGTGGCCGGTTGAGGCTGTCCTCAGTGAAAGTGGGGCACTCTGTCTCTATCGGAAAGATGGAGTAATCAGGCACTATGTACATCCTTCCATCAAGAAAGAGGGGTATGGGCAAAGGGTAAAAGAGCTCATTGAACGGGTTCTTTCCCTTGTTCCTGAGGCCAAGCTTTCCAGTGACCAGTTTGCCCGTATCTATGATATTGCCTTTGATCACGGTAGTGAGCCTCCGTATTTGAGCAAGGATCAGATTGCTAGGGTCGTTGCCATTTGCCAAGATTTTGGTGCAGGTACTGCAGTCAGCTCAATTCATATAAATGCCTGGTTTGGTGAGTTTGACAAGAGACGAGGTACTGAAGCTTTCTTCAGGGATGTGCTCGGCCTTGAAGGTACTATCCTGCAGAAGGTCTGTTGCTATTGTGGGGATGCTCCCAATGACCAGGTGATGTTCTCCCATTTCCCTTTGAGCTTTGGTGTGGGAAACATCAGAAAGCACAGCAAGAATATGCAGGATTTACCTACGTTTGTTGCCCGACAAGAGGGAGGGGCAGGATTTTGTGAGATTGCAGAGGCACTGTTACGCTGCAAGAGAAATAATTCTACAATACTTTGAAAAGAACGCTTGACACTAAAGAGCCTATTTTGTTATGTTGTCTGAGCACGCTGAGTCACAGAAAAGCTCAGCAGAAGATTTTTGACAGATATATGAGGGAAGAGAAGAGAAGATATACGCAAGACGATTACTGGAAACGGTCGTTGGTCGAGCGTGGAAGCGAAAGCTTTCGGGAAGCAATAGGGCTTCCCAGTCAATTACCGAGTGATGAACAGTAGATGAGATAAGCTACGTTCGTTTGCGAGAGATGACAGGGTGG
>JAEINL010000031.1 GCA_016342655.1 Sphaerochaeta sp.
TCAAACTCACAAGTCCCCCGATTATCGAAACAGAAGAGAAGAGTTCCTGTGGTAAGAATTAATCCCGGGAATTATAGCTGAGTGTGGAATTGGTAATTGGCACTTCTGGCAGATTACGGAATTTGCTTTGTGATAGTCCTGATTGCCTGTACCTGCTGATGATCTCATCCTTGGCTTCTTGCAGATAGGGTCTTACTGATTTCATGTCTTATCCTCCGTAGCCTATGCTAGAGGATAGCTCCCCCATTGGGTAGGAACGTCTAGTTTTTCCTTCCATGCAGATCCCTGAAGGTCAGCTTGGGCTCTTGGATGATCGCCATAGTGTGTGCAGGAACATCTTCCTTGATCCAGACATTCGATCCGATGACAGCGTTCTTGCCTATGGTAATATCACCCAATATGGTTGCATTGGAGTAGATGGTGACATTGTCCTCAATGGTGGGATGACGCCTTGCTCCCCTGATGAGTTCCCCGCAGGCGTCCTTGGGGAAGCTAAGGGCCCCGAGAGTGACTCCCTGATAGATCTTCACATTGTCTCCGATGATTGAGGTTTCCCCGATTACCACACCAGTGCCATGGTCGATGAAGAAGGAAGCTCCGATCACAGCTCCGGGGTGGATGTCGATTCCAGTTTCCTTATGCGCATACTCGTTGAACATGCGGGGGATGAGCGGAACTTGCATTTTGAACAGCTCATGTGCAATGCGATGGATGACCAGCGTCTTCATGAAGGGGTAGGAGAGGATTACCTCGCGCACATTTCTCGCTGCAGGATCGCCTTCGAATCCAGCTTTTGCATCAAGCTTCAGCTTGAGGCGTATCTCTGGAAGCATGGCGCATAGGCTTTTGATTTTGTGTTCGCTTTTCTCTTTGAGTACCGCTTCTTCCTCTTGGGGATGTGAATATTTCAGGGCGATCAGGACTTGGTTCATCAGGCGTGTTGAGACCATGTTCAGCTGGTCTTGCAGTATCTCCTGCAAGCTGAGACCGACTCGATCACGTCCGCAGCGGCCGGGAAACATTAGCTCGATATATTCATTTGCGATTTCCCCAATTTCAAGCATCTGGGGAAGTTGCTTCATGCCATAAAAATTGGCATTGCCTTTAACCCTTTCAAAGGTTCCCAGGAAGTTGGGAAGAAAGGCTGTGGCATCAAAACTCTGGTCTTTACAATCTTTCATGCCAACACCATACGGCTATTTTGGTGTTCTGTTCAAGAGATACGAAGCTTAGGCATAGCAATGATGCTGTGTTTCTATGTGTCCTCACCTTGCAGGTAGGGGAATCTCACTGTCCTGATATCCTGTTCCTTTCCCGTTCTCTGGGTGATTGGACCATACAATTCAGGTCTGCGGCTCTTCATCCACCTCTGACCACTAGAGAGGGGCAGAAGGGAAGCATCAAGTGAGGCGACTACCATATCATCAGAGGCCTTTCCTGTCTCAGATAAGATCTCCCCATAGGGATCGAAGATCATGGCACCCCCGGTTCGCACCTCATCATCATCCCGTCCTACCCCGTTGCTAAAGATCAGGAACATGCCGTTGTCATGGGCACGGGAGGGTAGCCAGCGCATGAGCCATCCTCGTCCCTTGGGGCCCCTGAACTCCTCTTCAAGCTCAGCCAAACGAGTATCACGCTCTTCCCACCACTGCGTATCAATACGGCTCATCGCTTTAGGACTTGCAGACTTGCACCCTCCTGTCTGGTGGGGGGAAAGCAGGACCTCGGCTCCCATCAGGGAGGTTATCCTTGCATTTTCGATGATGTTGTTGTCATAACAGGTCAGAACTCCCATCCGAACCCCTTGGGGGGTGTCAAAGACCGTGTAGGAGTCCCCACTTTGCATGTGCTCTGAGATAAAACAGTGGAGTTTGCGATGCTTGGCATAGGTACCGTCCTGCATTGTCACGACATAGGTGTTGTAGAGATTACCCTCTTCAGAGAGTTCAATCAGGCCGGCGCCGATCGTCATCTGATGCTTTACAGCAAGAGCGATGAGGACTTGGGTGGAGGGGCCTTCTGGAACTGGTTCAGCCAACGCTCTCACTTCAGGCTCAGAGAGGTTACGCACATGCCAGTACCCGGTGATGCACATCTCTGGGAATACGATAAGATTGACTTGTTCAAGAGATGCCCTTTCTACAAACGATTTGATTACTGAAAGGTTATAGGCCTTGTCATCTCGCCTGTGGTTGAATTGCACTGAGGCTGCTTTGATGGATTGCACTCTTGTCCTCCTAACGGTATAGGCTATGGTCTTTCCTGTACTATAGGGTATTGCTCTCTGTACGTTCAAGCGTTGTTGGAGCCAGGGCGTCTAAGGCAGAAATAGGAAAGTTGAAAAGCAGAGGTCTTTTCTGCTTTTCAACATTGGCATTAAATTCTTGAGTATACAGGCCTATTGGAAAAGAAGCCTGTAAGCAAAGCGCTTGAACACACTTCTGAGGCAGTACCAGATAAATTACTCTAGACCAAATCCAACCTGAACAAGCCACGCTCTGGCCATGTTCAGCGGCACATACACGGTAGATTACTCTTATCCATCAGCATGCAAGGCCTTGAACTCATACTTGCATGGATACTGTTCCTGCAGTTCAGCATTGTCAGGGGAAGGACCTACAATACCAATCTTGGGAACATCAGCTTGATGGCATAGGGAAATCCATCTCAATAGACTCTGCAACGTGATACTGATCTACAGCTTTAAAGGTTGTTTCCTACTGTGAAAATTTTCATATTCAGTGCCTGGAAGGTTCTTCAAAAAGACAGAAAAACATGTAGGATGGAATTTTATAGCCCTCTTCTACAATCTGAAAGGTTTTGGGATGCACAACATATGAGGCACCTATTCTCTTGCCAAATTTTGCTTTAAAAGCATCATACGATAGAGTTGTATAGTTTTTTGAAGACTTCACTTCTATAGGGTACAGCTTTATACTTGTTTTGCTTTCGTTTGTAACAAGGAAATCGATCTCAATGTCATTTCTGTGTTTTTCTACAGAATAATGGGTATAAAAATAGAGTTTCTTTCCCTTGGCTGCGAGCGTTTGGGCAATGGCATTTTCATGTATCATCCCTTCATTCAAAGACAACTTGCCATTCATAATCTGTTTATATAGATTCATCGATGAAATTTGGTTTTCTGAAAACGCCAAGCTGACCAACAGGCCAGTATCCCCCATGTAGCATTTAACCGATGACGTATCCTTAGACAACGACATCCCTATGTTTGGGTCAGTGCATTTATAACACAGATTGCAAATCATAGAGTCACCAAGCCAGAAAAGTGGATCATCATACTGATCGAAGGTTTTCTTCTCATCGATTTTACTTAATACCACTTTTTTCTCATGTGTTGAAAGATATCCAGGTATGTTCTCAAATAAACCAGATACCTTTGATTTGTATTTCCTTGCCGCTTTCTTTATATCATCCCGATAGAGGGATAATATTTGGCGTTTTGCCTCATCAGCTTTATAGAAATCCTTATTGTTTCCTAAATAAGCCACAACACTCTGTGGCATACCACCAACTAGCAAATATTCACGAAACAGCATTGCTGCCTTATGATGGAATGTTACGTCGAGAGAGGTTTTCTTTTGGTAACACTCCTTGATGTACCTTAACAGTATATCTTCCTTTGCTGCCATCATAAATTCTTCGAAGTCCAATGGATACATTTTCAACTTTTCTTCTTCAGAAGGAATAAGAATATCGTCTACATGTTCCTTGATTGAAATCAAGGATCCTGTTTCCAAATAGTCATATCTTCCATCTGCCACCAAATATTTTATTGCTTCCCGAGCCTTTGGGAATTTTTGTATTTCATCGAAGATAATCAAGGTTTTTCTGGTAAAGAGCTGAACATTATACTCGAGAGAGATAATCTGAAAAAATGTATCAAGATTGTTCAGATTTTCCTTGAAATTATCTGTAATCTTTTTGGATGCAATTGCAAAATCTATTAGAACAAATGATTCATATTGCTCTTTCCCAAATTTACTTGCAATTGTAGATTTCCCGGTTCTACGAGCACCTTCAATCAATAGCGCAGTCTTCCCATTCGAATTACGTTTCCACTCAAGCAAATTATCATATAGCTTTCTCTGGAGTTCCATTACATGGTCCTTTACATGTACTATAGCAGAATCTTGACAATACGCAAAGTAAATTTTGCGGTATTATAAGATAGTACGCAAAGTATTTATCAGAAATTACAAGGCAATACGCACAGTAGTAGAAACGCTTCATGCTGTTTCTCATCTGCTACTGGAGCTTGTAAGACTGCTTTCTGTACATTTTCCTTCAATACTGGATTTAGGCCTACTTTCATTACCGAGCGAGTGCCGGGAAAGCAAGGTGAGATACGTGAGCCCCTTGGCTCGGAAAAGGAGGCAATGCCTCCTCTTTCCAGGGCTTGCCCTGGGGTATTGCTACCTTTTATTGCAGTTCTTTGGTTGCCTTGCAGCCAAATTCATGACGTGCTTGACCCGTTTAGAAACTCCTTGATCCTAGGGGCAAACATCTGGGCAAGCTGTACGGATACGATGAGCTTGATCGTGTCTCCAATGAGGAAGGGAAGCATGCCTGCCTGGATTGCAACTTTCCAGGAGAGTGAACGGTTGTATTTGAGGAAGGGCACACCGACTGCGTAGATTGCAAGGGTAGCTAGGGTCCCGAAGAGGATACACAGATAGAGATAGGTCCTTTTCTTTCTTTTGCTTTCTGCTGGGTTATCTGCTTGCTTGTCATTTTGGTTGATTTTCTCTTTTTTGGCATAGTTACCTGCAATACCGGCAAGCAAGGCCGCGGGAAGCAGGCCGAAAAGGAAGCCTCCTGTTGGTCCTAGGAGGATACCCAAACCCCCTCCAGCGGTGAAGACCGGCAGGCCTACAGCACCAAGCAGGAGATAAATGGCTACGCTGCCAACTCCTATAGCTGTTCCTCCAAGTAGGGCGGCACTGATCACAAAGAGTGTCTGCAGTGTGATGGGTACGGGGGGAAGGGGAAAGCGGATGTATGCCCCTACGATTATCAGCGAGGCGAATAGGGCTGTCAGGACGGTTTTTCTTGTATTCATAGGGGGAGCCTACCATATTGGTTTTTATATTGTAAACTTGAATTTGGTTGACAATTGATCTATAATCCCTGCATGAATACCTCCCTATCCGTGCTCTCCTATCTGAGCCGCCATCAAGATACGTATGTTTCGGGGCAGCAGCTTGCCTCCGAGTTCGGGGTCAGCCGTAGTGCCATCTGGAAAGCCATTGAAAGCCTTCGTGACGAGGGCCATCTCATCGATGCCGTTACCAACCGTGGTTATTCGCTTGTACAGCAAGAATCACTGTTGGATAAGGCGAAACTTGAGAAGATGTTGCCTCAAGTTCCCATACACCTCTTCGATACCATAGACTCGACCAATCGGTATGCAAAACAACTGGTAAGTGAGGGGTGCACTTCCCCAACACTGGTTCTTGCACACAGCCAAAGCGGGGGGAGGGGGCGCCTTGGGCGGGAATTCTCCAGCCCCAAGGGCGGCATCTACTTCAGCTTGATCTTGGCTCCCCCCTCTTCAGTTTCATTGGCCTCCCTCATTACGTGCGCAGCAGCAGTTGCCACTGCTAGGGCCATCGAAGAGGTCTGTTCGATATCTTGTGGTATCAAATGGGTGAATGACCTTTTCCTTGACGGCCGCAAGGTAGGGGGCATCCTTACAGAAGGGGTCCTGAATGTGGAAAGTGGGACGCTTTCATCCGTGGTGGTGGGAATTGGCATCAACTTTTCCACACCCCAACAAGCCTATCCCCCTTCTCTTCGCCCGATAGTGACCTCTCTCTATGCAAAAAGTTCCCTGGTTCCCGAGGATGTCGATGCATCTTCTTTAGTGGCCAAACTTGTTACTACCCTTATAGGGTATTCCAACACCTTGTCTGAGCGCGCTTTCCTTCCTGAATACCGCTCACGTTCCATCGTCTTGGGCAAGAATATACTCATCAGTTCTCAGAAGAATCAACGCAAAGCCTTGGCAATTGCTATAGATGAGGAAGCCCATCTGGTGGTGGAGACAGAGGATGGGAAGAGGGAAATCCTATCCAGCGGGGAAGTCAGCATCGGCCTTGATGCATGAGTTTGGTTTGTAGTATAGTTTCATCTACTTGTACGAAAAGGAAAACATAATGCTTGATACGATACGTCAGTCTTGGAAAGCCCTTGTAGAGAAAGAGCTTGCCTCATATGCCCTTACAATTCTTGGAAAAGAGGTCAAGTTGCCTGAATTGGCTGTTCAGACCCCTCCCAAGCCCGAGTTGGGAGACCTAGCTTTTCCCTTGTTTGCCTATGCGAAAATCCTTAGGACAGCACCCCCTATGCTCGCTGCCTCCCTTAAGGAACGCATAGAGAAGATCTCTGATCGTCCCCTAGGCGATCTGCTTATTGCAGGTCCCTATCTGAATATCCGCATTGATATGGCAGCATTAGCTACTACGCTTTCTGCCGCTATTGTGGCAAAAGGCTCTCTTTATGGAGAGAACAAGAGCCTTGCTGATAAGCGCATCACCATTGAGTTCAGCTGCCCCAACACCAACAAACCCCTACACTTGGGGCACATGCGTAATGACAGCATCGGGGAGAGCCTCAGTGCCATCATGAAGGCCAATGGCGCAACAGTGCGCAAAGTCAACCTGATCAATAACCGTGGTGTGCACATCTGTAAGTCCATGCTTGCCTATCAGAAATTTGGCAAGGGGGAGACCCCAGAATCAACAGGCATGAAAGGTGACCACTTTGTGGGCAAATACTATGTGAAGTTTGCCGCTTGGGCAAAGGAAGAGCCCAGTGCCGAACAGCAGGCCCAGGAGATGCTGCAGAGGTGGGAAGAAGATGACCCTGTAGTGATGGATCTCTGGCACAAGATGAACAAGTGGACCCTCGACGGCCTCGCCGAGAGCTATGAGAAGATGGGAATCAGCTTTGATCACTATTACTATGAGTCTGAAACCTACAAGTATGGCAAGGACGAGATCCTCAAAGGCTTGGACAAAGGAGTCTTCTACCGCGAGGAGGATGGCTCTGTATGGGTCGACCTGGAGGATATCAAGCTGGACAAGAAAGTGCTGCTCCGTAAGGATGGTACAAGCCTATACATGACCCAGGATGTGGGAACCGCCATCATGCGGCACAAGGACTGGCCGTTTGACTCCCTTATCTATGTGGTGGCGAGTGAGCAGCAGTACCATTTTAAGGTGCTCTTTCATGTCCTTGCCCTTCTTGGCTACACCTGGGCAGAGGATCTTCACCATCTTTCCTATGGCATGGTCAACCTGCCTGATGGAAAGATGAAGAGCCGTGAAGGTACTGTCGTTGATGCTGATGAGCTTGTCCAGCAGCTGACGGACTTGGCTGCCGGTGAGATTCGCTCAAAACAGCGTGAGGAACAGGTAGGTGATGTCACCAAGACCTCCTCTTCGATTGCCTTGGGTGCTCTGAACTACTATCTGTTGCAGGTCAATCCCCTGAAGGATATGATTTTCAACCCGACGGAGTCCATCTCATTCAATGGGAATACCGGACCCTACCTGCAGTATATGGGGGCTAGAATTTCCAGCATGCTGGGCAGGTATGAGAGTGAGGGTGGCGATAGGGCCAAACTCTCCTTTGACAGTAGCCTACTCACCCTCAGTGATGAACGTGAGCTCATCAAGCAGATCGGCCTCTACCCAGAGGTGGTGGCTCGGGCGGGAGCGGAGTTGGATCCTTCACTGCTGTGCTCCTTCCTCTATGAGCTTTCCCGTCTGTTCTCCCGCTGGTACCATGACAACCCGGTTCTTAAGGCAGGAAGCGAAGAGCTTGTCCGTGCAAGGATTGAGCTTTCAGCTATGGTAATGCAGGTCCTTAAGAATGCTTTTGCCTTGGTTGGGATTCCCTTCTTACACTCGATGTGATCTTATTGCCCCTTATAGAGGGCACAAAAGCTGTTGATGAACCTCTCCTCTCTCCAAGGCAAATCGGTCTCTATGCCGATGAGAATCTTGGAGAGGAGGTTCTGGACAGTTGCGCTGAACATCTCAATCGCCAGATCCAAATCCTCCACCTCCAGTCTTCCAGTCTCAGAAAGCTCCTCGATAAGGACCCTGCTCTGTGCGTCAAACATTTCAGAAAGGGTTCTAGCAATGGAAGATGCTTCAGCGTGGATAAGTTTCTCTGCCTCAATGATGCTGTAGAACCACGACAGGGGCTCTGTTGTGTAGACATCATGATAGTGGTCCATTGCCCTGAAGAGGACATCACTTGCACTTCCTGTGAAAGCGATGGTTATCTGTTGGGCATAGGCAAGCTTCCTGCAGTAGGCAAACAGTGATGCGACCATCTCCTCCCGATTGGCAAAATGGTGAAAGACTGAAGCTTTGGAGATGCTGTTTGACTGTGCAAGCATTGCGATGGAGACGTTGTCTATTCCTTTTTTTGAACCCAGCTCCAAGAGGGAGAGTATGAGATTTTGTTTGGTTGATGTCGTATTCATACCCAATACTAACCTATCGGTCGGTAGGTTTTCAACTCCTTTTTCTTTGTTTTTCAATCATTTATTGAGAAAAAGCCTTGAAGTTCCTTTCACATGCATGCTATAAGAATAGGGCACAAACTAAACGTAAGGATGCAAATCGACATGTATGCACTTGTAGAAATTCTCGGAAAACAGTACAAAGCAGTCGAAGGCCAGACCGTTCGGGTTGATTATATCAGCCAGAAAGAGGAAGGCTCTTCACTCGAGTACGAAACAGTTCTCGCCATCGTGGATGAGGACAATGCAAAGTTTGGCACCCCCTATGTAGCAGATGCTATGGTCAAGGCAACCCTCAATGGAAGCCTTAAGGGTGACAAGATTAGGGTGTACAAAAAGAAACGCCGCAAGGGATACACTAGGACCCAGGGTCATAGACAGAAGTATTCACTGATCACCATCGATCAGATTATCGCGTAAGGGGGTAGGGATATGGCACATAAGAAAGGTGGCGGTAGCACCCGCAATGGTCGTGATTCCAACTCACAGCGCCTTGGCGTCAAACGTTTCGGTGGACAGCTGGTGAAAGCCGGTGAGATCATCGTGCGTCAGCATGGGACCAAATTCCATCCTGGTGAAAATGTAGGATTGGGTTCTGACTATACCATTTTTGCAAAGGCTGCAGGTACTGTATTGTTCCACGTAAGGAAGAATCGTAAGTACATCAGCATCGTAACTGAGTAGTTTTACCTACCGATGTTGGCCATATGGCCTAAGTAGACGAACGCATGTTTGGATTTTCAGATGAGACCTATATTGATGTTGCCTCCGGAAACGGAGGCAACGGTTGTGTTTCCTTTCGCAGGGAAAAATATATTCCCAAGGGCGGTCCGGACGGCGGCGATGGCGGACGTGGCGGCAATGTTGTCTTTGTAGTAAGAAACAACCTCAGGACCCTTGGCCATCTGAAGATGGTGCGCTCCTATCGCGCTGAAAACGGCCGCAATGGATCCGGTGATCGGTGCTATGGACGTGATGGCAATGACATTGAGATTCCAGTTCCACCTGGGACCGTGCTCAAGGATCCAAATACCGGCGCCATCATAAAGGACCTCACAGGTGAGGACCGTTGGGTATATTTTACCGGAGGCCGCGGAGGCCAAGGCAATTATCATTTCAAGACTTCAGTACGGCAGACTCCCCGTTTCGCACAAACCGGTGAGAGGGGTGAACAGACGCGTGTTGGTGTAGAGCTCTTGGTTCTTGCTGACATAGGCTTCGTAGGGTTCCCCAATGCAGGTAAATCCTCTCTGCTCAATATGCTGACCAATGCCCGTACCAAAGTGGCCGGGTATCCTTTTACGACAAAAATTCCCCAGCTGGGCATGTTTCGCTATGGCGACCATGATATCGTGCTTGCTGATATCCCCGGTCTTTTGGAAGGGGCGAGTGAAGGTGCTGGTATGGGGATCAAATTTCTGAGACACATTAACCGTACCACCGGTCTGGCCTTCCTGATCGATCTCAGTGATGACCGGTATCTTGATGCCTACGATGTCCTCTGCAAAGAGCTGGCGGCCTTTGAGCCTTTGCTTTTAGAGAAGAAACAGGTTATCCTTGGTACAAAGCTCGATGAGCCGGGAACCAAGGAAAGACTTGCAGAGTTGCAGGCAAAGTACCCTGACAAAGAGGTGATAGGCTTGTGTGTCTATCTGGACATTGGCCTCGATGAGGTCAAGCAGGCATTCATCAAGATGGTAGGGGACGCGGAGAACCCGACTCTCCAGGCTCTAGGGGACAGTACTGTAGGGGGATTTAGTACCTCGATAGACTTTGAAGCTGAGTATCCTGACGAGCCTTTCGAACTCTAGGGGGAATAGGTGGTCAAGCCAGTCGCTACTGCTATGGTGGGTGGAAGTTTCAATCCGGTTCATCTTGGCCATCTGCATTTGATCCATACTGTGGTTACCTCCACAAGGTATCGTAGATTCATATTTGTTCCCGTTGCACAGAACAACTTCAAGCGTGATGCGTCTCTTGCAGATGCGCATCACCGCCTAGCTATGCTTCATCTGAGTTTCGCTTCCTATAGGGATCTGTATCCAGATGACCCCCCGCTTGAACTGATCAGTGATGCTTGTGAGATTGAGCGTGGAGGAGTTTCCTATACCTACGACACAGTCAAGCACCTCTATCTCCAATACAGCATCAGAGGGAGGTTGGGCTTGGTCATGGGTGATGACCTTCTCCCTACCTTGGATAAGTGGCACGAGTATGATGAGCTGAAGGAGCTGGTCTCCTTTGTGGTCATACGCCGTGACAAGGAGGCAATTCCTTTTTACGACCATGCTGTGGACCTTGAGTACATTGACAATGTACCTGTAGAGGATTCCTCAACCACCATCCGTCAAGCTTGTGCCCTTTTGAAGGGTGAAGAGGAACTTCCCACAGATATTCGCTCTTTGATGCAAACGGAGGTGGCTGCCTATGTTCAGCAGAACAGGCTCTATCGCTCTTGAGCAGGAGCTCTCCTCCTTGATGAGCGAAGATCGGCTTCTGCACAGCAAGGCTACAGGTGATACTGCCTTGAGTCTTGTCCGTCAGTTTGGGGAACAGCTCGAGGGTGAGCTCTGTACTAAAACTGCCCTTTTGCATGACATTGCAAGGGAGTGGAAAGCTGATGATCTGATTTCGTATGCCCAGGAGCATCATCTTGCCTTGGAACAAGAAGAGGTGGGAGATCCTGTCTTGCTTCATGCTCCAGTTGGAGCAGCTCTCTTGGCAGAGAAAGGCTATGAGAGCTCTCTCTGTCGTGCTGTGAGGTATCATACGCTGGGGAGCGTACGTATGGGGCGTCTTGGTCTGGTGTTGTTCATCGCTGACTACATTGAACAGGGAAGGACCCATCTCACTGATGAGACACGAAAAGAACTGAGAACACTCCCTTCGCTGGAAATGATGTGTTTGGAAATCCTCAGGATGCAGGGGCCCTACCTGAAAATGAAGGGAATAAGACCTGCCAGATGTTCAGAAGAGTTGAAGCGCTTCCTGCTTGCAGGAAAACGCTTATGAAAAAAGCCATCTTGGCATCGGTTCTGCTCACTCTTATACTCACTACAGGGTGTTCAGCGCAGAAGAGGGAGGCTTACTATGGCTTCTTTGGTTCAGAGAGTGTGGTCCTGGTTGTAGAGGGCAGGCACCTGGTTGTGATGCATATGGATTCCTCGTTAGTCGAGGGGTATGCCAAGGCTCAGGAGCTTGGGGTAAAGGAAGCGTTACCTGACTTGTTGGGTATCAGAGCCAAAGCTTACTTTGGCACTGACGAGGCCTCGCTTGCAGAGGTCCGTTCTCTGGTGACCACCCTTGCCAGTGAGGCGCTTGGGATTCCAAGGGCAGATTTGACAGATGAACTCTCTCTCTCTGTCCTGCAAACAAGAGCTGGCGACTTGAGGAAAACCCCATTCGTCAGTACACTGGAAATGTTGACAGGCCTCCCTGATGCCTTGGCCTTGCTACAGAAGATGAAAGCCTGCCATACCTATGATGTGGCTCAGTTCGTAACGATAGATAAAGACACTGATTGGAAGTTTTTGAAGGACTACCTGAGCCAATGGCTCAGTTTTGCCTTGCTTCTCGAGTGAAGGAGAATGAGTAGATGAATACAACGGTAATGGCTAACGCAGAAAGGCTTGGCCAGTTTTTAGAAGACCACAAGTGCACGGATGTAAATATCCTAGATATTACAGGTCAGTGTTCCTGGGCAGATTGCTTCATCATTGCAACGGTAAACAGCGTAGGTCACCTCAAGGGCGTTGCCCATGAGTTATGGAGCGAGATTAATGATCTTGGACTGACGGTAGCCAACCGCCACAAGTCACCTCAGGGCGATGGCTGGGAGCTGATCGATTGTGGTGATGTTGTCATCCACCTGATGAGTGAGGAGTTGAGGGATTTCTACTCACTGGAGAAGCTCTGGCAGAGTCGGTCAGTGGTTGGTGCAGATACTGAGAAAGAAGAGTCACAAGAAGAAGACGACGAAGACGAAGAAGACAACGAAGAAGTATAACCTACTTTCTCCAAGCAAAAAAGGTGTTCTGTTTGTTCAGATCACCTTTTTTGTTTTCCATTTGCCCCGTGCGAAACGCGTGGCGAACAGTGTCCCCCGGAAAATCCAATCAATATACATGCCGAACCAAACACCATAGACTCCCAAGCCAAAGTGGAATGCGAGCACGTAACTGCAACCGACTCGGAACACCCACATGGTGAACATTGAGACGAGCATCGTGTACTTCACATCCCCTGCAGCCCTCAGGAAGTTGGGGACGGTAAAGGATATGGGCCAGATGAGAGAAGTTGCGATCATGGCAGTGCGAATTATGTTGGATGCAAGAACAGAAGCCTCTGAGGAAAGATTGAAGACCTGGACTATCTGGGGTGCGAAGATGAAGATGGGGATGGCTATCATGCCCATCGATAGGTAGGTTAGCAAGAGTAGCCACTTGCCATAGTGAAGGGCTTGCTCAGGCTTCCTTGCTCCCAGACTCTGGCCAATGATGGTGATTGACGCCATGTTGATAGCACCCCCTGGGATGTTGGCCATGGATGCGACAGATCCTGCAATGGCATTTGCTGCAAGGGCGACAGTCCCGAAGGATGCGATAAAACCCTGTACCATCAGACGCCCGATGTGGAACATGCTCCCTTCAATCCCTGTAGGGATTCCAATTTGCAGGATCTTCTTCACTTTTTCCCAGTGCCATTCGAACTTCCAAATCTTGTGGATGAAGAGGATATTCTTCTTGTCGCTTATGAGGATGACCATGATGATGGCAGCCACCATCCTGCTGAACAGAGTAGCAAGGCCTGCCCCTGTGACCCCTAAGTGAAGACCAAAGATGAAATAGGCATTACCTGCTATGTTGGTGATGTTCATCATTGTGCTGACCACGAGTGATACCCTGCTGTTGCCCATGGAACGGAACAGCGCTGCACAGGCGTTGTAGGAAGCTAAAAAGGGTAGTGACAAGAGGATGTAGAGAAAGTAGGTGGTGCTGTTGGCAAGCACATCCGACTCTAGTGATCCGAAAATCAGGATGATGATGTTTCTGCGTACAGGTAGGCAGAGTATGAGTAGCACTGTGGAGACAATCATGGAAAGAAGGAACAGCTGTTTTGCCGCATCGTTGGCAGATGCAGTATCCTTTCTGCCCAGATACTGGCTGGCTACGACAGCGCCTCCTGTGGCAAAGGCCGCAAAGAGTTGGATGATGAGAAAGGATATTCCATCAACAATGCTTACAGCACTCACTGCGGCTTCCCCGACAGTTGCAACCATCATGGTATCGGCCATACCGATGGTGACGGCAAGGAATTGCTCTGCTATCAGAGGGACTATAAGCCTAAAAAGGAACTGACGGGAGAACATCAGTTCTCCCAACGATTTGGGTGCTTCTTTTTTCACTAACAGGAACCTCGGCCCTATCATCGGGGCGAAACAACATAAAGACAAGAGATCTAAGGTAGGGTATCTCCCCGGTCCACAACGTACTTTCCTAGTCTTTTGTAAGCAGGTCCTGATCACTGTCGTAGGTCTTGTTCCTGAGGTCCTTGAAGAGCTGGACAAGCTTGGCGACAGTAAGCTTGGACTTCTCTTGCCCCGCAACATCCAGGATGATGTTTCCCTCATCCATCATCACAAGGCGGTTTCCGAAGTCTATGGCAAACTGCATGTTATGCGTAACCATAAGGGCTGTCAGCTTGTATTCCTTGATGTAACGCTCAGTGAGGTTCATAACTATCTGGGCATTACGTGGATCAAGAGATGCTGTATGTTCATCGAGCAAGACCATCTTGGGTTTGCTCATTACTGTCATCAGAAGGGTGAGGGCCTGTCTCTGGCCCCCTGAGAGCAGACCCACGTTGTCCTTGAGCCTGTCCTGCAACCCGATGGGTTCCAAGAGGTTCCTGAACATCTCGCGTTTTTCATTGTTGAGGCTGATCCGAAGGCCTTTCATCCCCTTTGTTGCGGCTGTAATCATATTGTCCTCGATGGACATGGTTGCAGCGGTGCCCTTGGTGGGATCCTGGAAGATTCTTCCGATGGTCATCGCCCGCTTGTACTCAGCACTGTTGGTCACATCTGTGCCATCGAAGATAATCTTGCCGCTGGTAAGTGGATAGGTTCCGCTGATGAGGTTGAAGAGGGTGGATTTCCCCGATCCGTTGGATCCGACCACACAAATGACATCTTCCTTGTTTACATGTAGGCTCACATCATCGAGAGCCATTTTTTCATTGACAGTCCCCGGGTAGAAGACCTTGGTCATATTGGTTATGTCTAACATCAGTTTTCCTCCTTCAGGGTAGCTTCATGTTTGGCTAGCGAACGTGCAATGGCTTTTCTTTTTGCACCCTTTGAGGAGGCGACGCTTCTTGTCTGGGCAATGAAAAGAGAGACTATTACCAGGATACCGGTAAGCATCTTGAAGTCATTGGGGGTAATATGGATCAGGTAGCCGTACTTCCGGCCAAAGAACATGAGGGCCTTGTACATGATGGCACCTAAGATTGCCCGTAAGGTAAGGAGGGATATCCTGTTGGTGGAGAAGAGGAACTCCCCAAGCATGATGGCAGCAAGGCCTTGGATGATCATACCCTGGCCAAGGTTTGCATCGGCAAAGCCCTGGTACTGGGCAAGCATACCACCTGAGAGAGCGATAAGGCCGTTGGAGAGGCCGATACCCATAAGTTTGAGCACCTCTGGATTGATGCCCTGACTTATGACCATCTGCTCGTTGCCACCCATGGCTCCCATAGCGACGCCAAGGTCGGTACGGAAGAAGATGTCGATAAGGACCTTTACAAACAGGACCACCAAAAGGGTTCCAACAAGTGATGCCCATTCTGGGGATAATGCTGTAAAGAACCTGGGAAGCTTCGAATAAAGAGTTTCAACACGTAACAGAGGGATGTTCGCCTTATTGCCAAGGATACGAAGGTTTATTGAATAGAGCATCGTCATGGTGAGAATACCCGCAAGGAGGCCGGGAATTTTTAGTTTGTTGTGGATGGCCGCTGTCACCATACCTGCCAGTACTCCTGAGATAAAGGAGAGCAGGAGGGCAAGCGAGATTGGCAGGCCGTTCACGATGGCCATGGTTGCCACTGCCGCCCCTGTTGCAACTGAACCGTCGCACGTAAGGTCTGCAAAGTCCAGAATCCTATAGGAAATGAGGATGCCTATGACCATAAGCGAAAAAACTAGGCCATCTACGAAAATTCCTTCTAACATGTGAAACCCCTTAACAAGAAAAAACCGCCGCTCTCAAACAAGAGTGGCGGTTCTGCTTAGACCCAGACTATTTCTGCCTGATGGTCTTTCCGTCCTTGATGAGCACAGCTGCACTGTCTTGCAGTGACTGAGGGATAGTATATCCAAGCTTCTTAGCAGTATCAAGGTTAAACCAAAGTTCAAATTTGGTAGGATCGGTGATATAGACGGTTCCGATGGTTCCTGCCTTCTCTCCCTTGATTACCCTTCCCACAACTTTACCAGTTTCATAGCCGATGCTGTAGTAGTCAAAACCCCATGCTATCATGACGTTCAGACCGTCAACACCGGAGGGGTCGGCACTCATCAGTGGTTTGCCTGCTTTGGTAGTGACATCATCAACTGAAGCGAGAGCGCTGATGACAGCGTTGTCGGTTGCAATGTAGATGGCGTCAACACGGCCAATGATGGCCTGGGTAGCCATCTTCACCTCACTGGAGTTGCTGATAGCGGCGGCGACAAAGTCAATGCCAAGTTTCTCACAGGCAGCCTTGGCCATTTCCATCAGGATTACTCCGTTGGCCTCTCCTGAAGCATAGATGTTTCCGACTGACTTGGCTCCTGTAAGGTCTACCAAAAGCTTGATCTGCTCTTCGACAGGGTTCTTGTCCGAAACTCCGGCGATGGTATCAGATACGAGGCCAGCTTCTGAGGAATCGGTTACTGCACTGAATACCACTGGGGTTGAGGAGTTTGAGAACACCTGTGCAAGGGCCTGTGCTGTGGGGGTGGCGATACCGACAGCCACATCTACCTTGTCGCTCTTGAACTTTTGGGCGATGGAGGATGAGGTTGAGATGTCACCATTGGCATTCTGCAGGTCGAAGGTTACCTTCAGGTCAGTGGTCGCAAGGTAATCCATGATACCCTTTTCTGCAGCATCCAAGGCTGGGTGTGCAACAATCTTAGATATCCCAATTTTGTATGTCTTTGGCCCTGATTCTGCGGGTGTTTCAGAAACACCTGCTGCGAAGGCAAAAGAGACGGTAGTAAGGATCAGAACTAGCATAAGTACTGTAGTGCGAAGTGTGAATTTCATGTAAGTATCCTCCAGATAATGAGAAGTGCGTTTGCGAAACTATAGCCTTATTTTTGTCTTTTGTAAATCGTATTATGCATATAAATGAATATTAATTCATAAGATATGCATATGATTTGAAAAATATGAGTAATTGCTTGCGAACCAGTCACAACCTGGAAGGTTACAGTGAAAAAAGGGAATAGAATGAGGAAAGTTGAGAGACTGGCAAAAGAGCTCAACTTTCAAAATGTATGACCAATACCATGCTATCGCATAGTTATTCCCCAACGAAGCGAGAGTAGCGGAAGCATGCTTCCATTACCGAGCGAGTGGCGGGAAAGCAAGGTGAGATACCCCGCCCCTTGGGGCGGAAAAGGAGGCAACGCCTCCTCTTTCCAGGGCTTGCCCTGGGGTATTGATACCTTTCATTTGTAGTCTCGTCTTTTTTCTTTTCTTCTTGCCAGCGAAAGGCCGCCAAAGCCACTTATGATGGCAATGTAAAAGCCAAAGTCATAGAGCCAACCAGAGTTGTTCTGCTCGTAAATGCGGACAAATGGGTCGAATATCCCAACTATGAGAGATATGGGCGCAATCCATCCATGCCAGATACCCATGAAGAAACCAGCTGGCTTGTCCTCGGTTGCAAGGAGTGTCCCTGGCAGACAAGCGGTCATCAAAAGTGTTAGTGCGAGCACTAGGGTAACGATCATCAAGATTTTCTTAATATGTTTTGGGTAGTCCATATGAGTCTCCTATACGGTACACTAAGGATACGGGATAGGAGATCTTCTTACAAGGTTGAGGAACATCCCCTTGCTTACAGGTTCTCTGTATCCCAAGGGATTTATGGTGTAGTGATACGTCGTGTCACCTATTGGTGCATATATCAAGGGCGAAGCATCTTCTTCCCATCCTTGAAAATTTCTGCTGCTGAGTTTAACAGCCTCTCATCGATGGTGATGCCTAGCTTCTTTGCCACATCAAGGTTGAACCAGAGTTCGAACTGGGTGGGGTCATCAAAGAAGACAGCCCCGATGTCCTTGGGATCTTCACCGTTGAGAATCCTTTCCACTACCTTGCCCGTCTCAACACCCACTGTGTAGTAGTTGAAGCCCCAACTCATCAGGAAGTCGATGTTCTCACTGCTGGTGGTGTCGGTATTGAAGAGTGGGATACCAGCCTTGCTGCATACATCACTGACTCCTGCTATGGCGCTGACGACAGTATTGTCGATGGCGATGTACATGGCGTCGATACGGCCTACGATTGACTGAGCCGCCATCTTCACCTCACTGGAGTTGCTCACCGCTGCTGCTATAAACTCGATACCACGCTCTTTGCAGATGTCTCTGGCCAGTTCCATCATGGCGACACCATTGGCTTCGCTGCTGGTGTAGATCATTCCAAGTTTTTTGGCCTTGGTTATAGTGAAGAAGGTATCCAACTGTAACTCTACAGGATTGAGGTCTGAGATGCCTGCAATATTGGTTGCTTCTGTCCTGTCGTAGTTCGCTACCAAGCCTGCTGCCAGGGGGTCGGTTATGGCACCGAAGACTACCGGGATATCGGTAATTACCTGGGCTAGGGCTTGGGCTGGCGGGGTCGCAATGCCTATGACCAGGTCTTTCTTATCGCTTTTGAATTTCTGGGCTATAGCGATTGCAGTTCCAATTTCTGCATTGCAGTTCTGCAGGTCAAAGATTGCCTTGATGTCAGTGCTGTTGAGGTAGTCCTGGATACCCTGCTCGATGGCATCGAGGGCGGGGTGGGCTACCATCTTGGAGATGCCGATGGCGACACTGTCTTGTTGTACCTCAGATGCCGGCTGGGCAAACAAGAAAGTAGGAATAAGCAAGAGGGCTAGGATTATACATTTTTTCATGGACTCTCTCCTTGTGATGGTGTTACTATATATAGAAACTAACCGGAACGCAAGTATCTTTGCATAGAAACATGAAAAAAACTTTCTCTTTTTCTTCAAAATCCTCTTCAACCTTGTCTAATTTTGCTTCTTGTATCCCTCTGTTGAAACCTTTCACAATCCTAAGGATTGCCCGACTCTGATTACCGAGCGAGTGCCGGGAAAGCAAGGTGAGATACGTGAGCCCCTTGGGGCGGAAAAGGAGGCAACGCCTCCTCTTTCCAGGGCTTGCCCTGGGGTATTGATACCTTTCATTATCTGAAACGGCTTTTTTGTGGGCAAAAAAGACCCTTCCTGTACGAACCAACCCCCTCCTACTGGAGTAATCCAGTAGGAGGGGGTTGGTTCAGTAGGAATGCGTCTTCGAAAGGGATTTACGTTCTAGAAATCATCTTCATCATCAAGTTCATCAAGAGCAAAATCCTCTTCCTCGTTCTCGTCAAACGCCACGTCCTCGAAGGATTCATCTCCGTCGATCATGAATGCGTCGTCAATGAGTTCGTCCTCATCTTCCCCCTCATCGAGGATTTCGTCGTCGTCATCGCCGAATTCAATCACTTCAGGGGCATCGTACAAGTCAGCCAAATAAGCATCTTCCTCGTCTTCCAGTGTGCTGAAATAACGATCTTCTTCATCATCGAGGTCATCTTCTTCCTCACGGTATTTAGCCATATTCATACTCCTTGCAAAACATCTCTACCCTTACAAGACAAGAGTAAAAGAAGCTCATTCACTTGTCAATTGGTTCTCAGTCATTCCACTATATATGCAGTTGCTCTGGACAGCTCTGTTTTACACTGCTATGATTGGGCAATATGAGAAATAGTGATACATATCTGGCCATTCCCATGGGTGATCCTGCAGGAATAGGCCCTGAAATAATCCTGAAGACACTAGTCGGTGCATCTGAGGTTCTACCCTTGGTAGTGGTAGGGTCAGAGCGGTTGTTCACACGTACAGCTAGGGACCTTCATCTTGAAGGTGCTTTTGAGGTAGTGGTGAATACCCTCCCATCCTTACAGGCTGCCCAGGCAAAGGGCCTCGGGTGCATCTTGTATGATATTGGGGGGATCGACCTTGACCAGTTTGTTTACGGAGAGGTCAGCGCAATGTGCGGCAAGGCTGCCTACGAGTCGGTCAAGGTTTGTGTTTCGCTGGTAAGCGAAGGATACTGCAAGGCTATCGTAACCCCACCGTTACATAAGGAAGCATTGCAGGCAGCCCATGTCCCCCATATCGGCTATACGGAAATTCTTGCTGACCTCACCGGATCTAAGAATGCGGTCACCATGTTCGATACATTGGGAATGAAGATTTTCTTCCATACTAGGCACCTTTCCCTTTCTGAAGCCTGCAAGGCTGTCACCAAGGAGAGTCTGCTTAACACCATTCTCCAGTGTGAGGCCATATGTTCTGGCAATGGTGTTTTCAATATGGATCTGCCCCTGGCTGTTGCCGGCTTAAATCCCCACTGTGGGGAGCATGGTCTGTTTGGTGATGAGGAAGGTGTTGCTATCGTGCCTGCAATAGAAGAGGCGAGGGCTAGGGGTATCAATGTGGTTGGACCTATTGGGGCTGACTCGGTATTCCACCAGACTAAAATTGGAAAATATAGGGCCGCGATCTCACTCTACCATGACCAGGGACATATTGCGGCAAAGACCTTGGATTTTAATCAGACCATTTCCCTTACCTGGGGATTGCCGTTCTTGCGTACCAGCGTGGATCATGGTACGGCCTTTGACATTGCCGGAAAGGGCATTGCTGATAACCAAGGTATGGCCCGAGCCATACGCATAGCTTCTGAGTATCTGGCTTCCGAGGAGGGTCTCTCATGAGAAAGCGGGCATTATTAGGAATCTTGGGCATATTTGCGATGCTCGTATGTACCTCCTGTGCAACATCCATCAAGGTTCGTCACCTCATCCCAAGTGAAGTTAATGTCAGCAATCATCGTAATATTGCCATTGCCTCCACTGAGATGTATGTCTTTCCGCGTGGCGGGATTCTCCCTCCTTGGATTAAGGGTTCTAGCGATACTTCCTTTACCCTAAGCAGTGGCTTCGATTCGGACGTCAATGCCAAGATAGCCGAAGCAAGTACAATCTATCTTAGTGATGCCCTGGTCAATACTGACTACTTTACCATCCTCCCCCCTGAGACTACGGATGCCTACCTCACTTTGGGCAAGGGTGGTGGGGCAGGCGCATACTCCATGTTGATAGAACAGGGAGTGCAGGCACTTCTGAAAAGCTCCATTACCTACATGGGCTGCGAAGAGCAGGTCATAGGCAGGGATATAAAGGAGTGGGTCACTGAAAATCCAAATCCTGACCCTCTTGACACTCCCGCTCAAGCAGCAGCTAAAGTCATCTCCTATGAGAAGGTCACGGGAAGGTCCTTTTATCTTGAGCAGAAGGCTACGCTCACCTTTACCTATACCCTTATTGACCTCAAGGCCAACAGGATACTTGCAACAGACAGCTTTACCTCTCAGAAGACCAAAGAGACGTGTTTGGGGAAAACGATCTTTGGGACAGGCGAAACTAGTCGTGACACAGATGAACGTTGCTATTCCAGTGGTTTTTCCCCTTCTTTCTTTCCCCTCTTTGATGGGATGATCAGAGAAATCCCTTCCCAAGTTGCCAAGCAGCTCGCCCCTTCCTGGGACGAGTATCGCGTCTCTTTGATGTCCAACAAGCCAAAGGCCGATGTTGCCTATGCCTACAAGTTGGCTGAGCAGGGCAACCTAAGAGAATCTTACGAGGTGTTTTTCCAGGCATGGGAACAGAGCGCACACCTGCCAAGTGGATATAATGCAGCCTTGTTGCTGGAAGGTTTTGGCCAGTATTCAGAAGCCCTTGCCTTGATGAACCAGGTGTATAACAGTACTGGGAACTCAAAGAGTCACGACCAATTGATACGTCTGAAAGAGGTTGCAAGCCAACAGGACGAAGCTATGAAGCAGATTGATGGGACCACAGGTATTCTTGATGGGCATGTGTTCAAAACACAGATACTGACAATGGAGTGAGCATGGAAGTTGTAGGGAAGCCAAGAATATTGGTCTATACCGGGGAAGGGAAGGGAAAGACCACAGCCTCGATGGGGCAGGTGATGAGAGCCTTGGGTCATGGTGGCAAATGCGCCGTGGCTCAGTTCATCAAGGGTGATCCCCAAAGCCTCGATTGCGGCGAATACCGCACAGCTATGCAACTTGGTGTTGTGTGGAAGAGCTTTGGCAGTGGGTTTACCTGGGTCGGTGATAATGCAAAGACTAATGCTGAACTCGCCATCAAAGGATGGGAACAGGTCAAGCGGTGGATTTCCACCTCAAGCTTTGACCTTATTGTCCTTGATGAGTTTACGTATGCCCTTAGCTTGGGCTACCTCGATACCGAGGATGTCTGCCTCTGGCTTGCGGACCACAAACAGAAAAAAGGCTTTCCACATCTTGTCATCACCGGTCGCGATGCACCGCCTTCCCTTGTTTCTATAGCCGATATGGTAAGTGAAGTGCATATGGTCAAGCACCATATGCTTTCTAAGGATGCTCAAGCGGCTCCTATGGTTGAGTTTTGACCCTTTGATAGCCTGTCTTGCAACTCTCTACTCTTTATCCTTTCACAAACGCCCATTTCTGGGTATAATCACAGGCAGGAGGTTCAAATGGGTCTTTGTGATTTTCATTGTCATATATTGCCTCAGATCGATGACGGGTATGTCTCTGTAGAGAGTTTCTCTAGGATGTTGAGCCTCTATAAAGAGAGCGGGATATCATCCATTGCCTTTACACCGCACATTTACAATCCGTATGTGAAGGCCAATGTCGGATCGTTACGCGAAACGTTCAAATGGGCATCAGAGATGGCTTCGGACATGGGAATGATGACCTATCTGGGAAGTGAGCTGTTTGTCGGAGACCAACCGGAGCTGAAATGTATTCCCATTGCGGATACGTATTGTCTGGTTGAGTTTGGCCTCGCCCTCCCTCCTGCAAACCTGATTCCCCGTCTGGAGAAGTTACATGACGAGGGTCTTACGATAATTCTCGCTCATGTTGAACGGTATCGTTGGCTGAGCCCTACAAGTTCTATGCTCGAACGCCTTCGCTCGCTAGGGGCCTTGGTTCAGGTGAATGTCGAAGCTGTTGAGGATGGTTCTGCCCTTCCCTACCTAGAGAGTGGGCTGGTGGACCTGGTGGCAACAGATAATCATGGTGATGAGACACTTCCTTCACGTATGCTTGCGGTTCTGAATGAATGGCCAAAGGTTTACGAAAAGATGGAAGGTATGATTTTGTGATATACACCCAATGGGTGAGTAAGGAGGTGGCGAATGCTGCTTGATATGACTATTGCGAACTTCAAGTCCGTACGGTCGGCCCAGACAATTTCCTTTGAAGCTGTCAGGGACAATAGGTTTCCGGAGTCAAAAGTGGTTGCTGTCAATGATAAGCTCAAGCTTATCAAGACTGCGGCCATCATAGGGCCTAACGGGGCAGGGAAAAGCTCCTTTGTTCGGGCACTTGAAGCTCTGAAAGGTATTGTGACCGCACCTGAAGAGACGGCAAATCCCCTACAGATTCTCAGTGGGACGTCTTTTGCCTACTCTGATGAGAAGGGACAACCTGCTACTATCATCATCCGAGTGGTATTGGAACAGGGTGATGAGACATTGGATTCCACCATAGGAATCTATACTTTGGTTGCTGACCGAGAGAAGATTTTCGAAGAGTCCATGTTTACCATGGTCGGGCGTTCGAAGAGACTGATGTTTGAGCGAAAGCTCAGTGAAGCCTCTCTCTTGCTTGATGACGCGGACCTTGCCTACAAGTACCGCTTTGGAAAGAATTATCGCGGAGAGAAAAAACGACTGGTCGCGAAGGTGGATGAGAAGCACTCCTTCCTCAACGCTTCAATGGCAAAGGGTAGTGAAACCACACTCCCTCTGTATAGATGGATCGACGAATGCCTGCACATGGTGCCCATGGGTGTATCAAGTCTCAGTGAGAAGTATCTCATCTCTCAGCTTACCGAACACCCCGCTTGGGTAAAGCAGCTGACCAACTTCCTGTGGAGTGTAGATATCACCGATATCCGTGACATCAAGATCAAGGATGGCCGTCTTATCTTTGTCCACACCAATGTCACCCAACATTACGCCTCATACTTTTCCTTGGAGAGCTTGAGTCTGAGAAGGCTCTGCCTAGTCGGTGTCGCTTTCTTTGAAAGCTTCATCAAGCCAAGGACTCTTATCATCGATGACTTTGGCATGTTGCTTCATCCTTATGTCCTTGCGCACATTGTTGAGATATTCGAGAAGAGCAATACAGGCTATGGTTCACAGATGCTTGCTGTCGATTGTAACCCTTCGTTGTTGCAACCAGGGCTCATGAGACGTGATGGCATCTATTTTGCTGAGAAGAACAGCGAGAGTGCCACGGTCTATTTCAGCCTTGCAGACTTCAAGTATTCCAAGAATAGGGATAAGACCCAAGCCCAGTACATGAACGGGGCATTTGGCTCGTTACCTATTCTTTCTGAATTTTGCTTTGTTGACAAAAATACGGACAAGGAGGTCTGACCATGGCACGAAAAAAAATATCCAATAAGCCGCGCAGGACTATCCTGATACTTACAGCCTCAGAAGCTGAGGCTCTCTATTTTTCCCAGATGCGCAAGGATTGCCGTTATTCCAACCTAACGGTCTTGTGGGAGGAGGAGTTCAAGAATCTTGAGCATCTGATCACCCTTGCCTCGCGTTATCGCAATACCGGAAACTATTCGGTTGTATGGGTATTGTTCGGTCTTGCTGACCTGACTATCTCTCCTGCTGAAGTGAAGAAACAGATTCCTTATGCCAAGAAGAAGAAAGTTGGTCTGGCTTGGACCAATCCAGCCATGCCTATTTGGTATCTGCTGCACCTGCAGACCCCAAGGGGATTTGTTGGGGAGCCCAGCATGATAAGCAGTGCCTTGGGAAAGAGCCTTCCCGGTTTTTCCACTGATGCTTCCTATCTGTTGACTGAGGGGATGTATCTTCACCTGAAGCTGTATCCTGCCAAGGCAAAGGCTTCTTTCAATGCCAATGCCTATAACAGTCTGGTTGAAAAGGAACTTGGCCTTCCTGCCATATCATTGGTACCGTTATTGAATGAAATAACTGATATCTGTGGGCTTGCAGACCTCACGCATAATCAGAACCAGTTAGGTATGAATAAGGGGTAGTCCTGGTGAATGGTTTGACTTTATTGGTCTATATGATCTCATTTGCTCTTGGCTGCATGACGCTAGCTTTGGCAATCGTCTATAGCATGCACTCTTCGCACCAATGGACCAAATTCTTTATTATTTGCCATGCATCCCTTTTGGGATGTATGATGCTTTTAGCCCTGCAGTTTATCTCAGACCTTTTTCTTGTTGGAACGGCATCTGTAGTGGTGAGATATATCATTGGCTCTGTTTTTATTGCAAATGTGACATTCCTGACGGTGTTTCTGCCATACTTCACCACATGGGTTATCGCACACCCTTGGAGAAACCCCTACAAGACATTTTTCTATATCCTCGCCGGTATCTATCTGAGCCTTGGAGTCTTCCATGCCATTACTGGTAACAAGACCTTTGATGCCCTTATGATCCTTTTGTTTGTCTTTGTGGTGGGGTTCTGTCTCATCATCATGCTCAAGAACCTCTCGTCCATCGAGAACAAGACGGCAAGGGCAACGTGCATCACCATCATCATTGTCAGTGCTGCGATGTTGCCCTCCATTGTCCTTTCTCTGGTTTTTCCCTCTATCAAGCCTCTTATGTACGGTGTATATTTTCTTGCCTTCTCCATCAGCGTCATGACATTCCTGTTCATGGAGTTTGTTAGGCTGGCTAGGGAAGGGGCACTGGGTAAGAAAGACCTTGCCTTGGAAGACCTGGTACCCTATCATATTACTGAGCGTGAGTTTGTTGTAATCCAGTTGGTTAGCAACGGGCTGACGAACAAGGAGATAGCGGCAGACCTTGGTATCAGCTCTAATACGGTTAATAACCATGTGGCAAATATTTTCTCCAAGACAAAGGTCCGTAGCCGAATTGACTTGCTGAACCTGCTCAAACAAACATGGTAAGGAGACCTGAAATGCATATTTCCTATGATGTATTTGCTTGGAATACCAATCACTACCAGGACAAGGCTCCTGTGCGCAAGTGTGCCAGGGCATGGCAGATGGTGCATGAAGAGCGTTCTCCAAAAGCAGTCCTGCTTGTCCATGGCTTCAGCGGGTATCCCGGAGAGGTCATCAGGCCGGGGCTAGACCTCTATGATGCAGGTTTTGACTGCTTTGCCCCCCGTCTCCCCGGGCATGGAACAAGCGGTGATGATTTTCTCGCTTCGAAGGCTGAGGACTGGATAGGTACCATCTATGATGCCTATGCACATCTTTCCAAGTCGTATGCGAGTGTCTATCTGGTTGGTCACTCAATGGGTGGGGCCATTGCCACTATCATTGCCGATGCCTTTGCTGCCCAGCGTCTTGCCCTGCTCGCACCAGCTCTTCTGATCCCTTCCATACCGGTTTGGAAGATCAGGATTGTCCGCCACTTTGTCAAACGACTGAAAGTTGCCTGGAAGAGTGATCCTGAGTATCATTTCTACTATGAGGGCGATAAGGATGATGATGAGTTCCTTGGCTCTGAATACTGGTCTTATACCTTCCCTTCGGCTGTTTGGGAATTGGAAAAGGTTCGACGACAAGCTGTAGCCTGTCTCGATCATCTGGGTGCCGATACACTGGTCATAAGCGGGGGGTTGGACAAGACAGTCCCCCAAGCTGCCAGCCGTCTTGTCCTTGAGAAGGCAAAGGGAAAGAACAAGCACCTGCATATTCCTGCAGCCTCCCACCTCATGCCCTATGATAAGGATCTTCCTGCACAGAACAAGGCCATGGAGAGTGTGGTATCCTGGTTGGTGTGATTTTTGTGTTCAGTCGGTACTTCGAGTAGTACGGAATGTGGCGTAAGGTTACTCCTTACGCTCTAATTTTTCTCAAACGCATAGAGTGACTCTTCAGCAGTACGTAGTACTCGAAGACTGCAGAAAACTTGTCACTCAAGGAGACTACAAAGCTCTCCTTGTACCTGGGTATCTGACGAGTCTTGGGAAACATGTGTTTGACGATGATATCAGCTTCAAGATCACTTACATCGAATTGTCCTCTGGCATTAGCAAGGGCAATGTGTGGGTGCTCTCGCCCATGAAGGGATTTGTTTGAGTCATTGGTCTTGCGCTCTCTCCAATCATAGAGGAAGAAGTCATGCAAAAGACCCCCACGGGCTGCCGAACGGTAGTCAAGACGAAGAGCCTTGGCTATCACGTAGGATATGTAGGAGACTCGGATGACATGGTCATAAATGTGGTTGGTGTGATGGAAAAACCCTTTGAGCTTGATAAACTCCTGATTGTGGAGAATGTCGTCAACAAGGAGAATGAACTCCTTACGTTGGGGGCGGGCCAGGAGAAAGGGGATTCGTCCAACACGGGCCATGGAGCTGTATAGATGATACGCTGACAAGAGGCTTATCTGGGCGATGGCAAAAAAGAACAGCATGGAATTGCTCGGTAATAGAACATATAGTGGTGAGAGATTTTCTGTAAGGAAGAGTAGGGCAAGTAGGATAGCTGCAATAGTGAAAAGTCTTCGCAGCTCGCTATGGTTGCCTAGTCCGAATGCAGTGGTTGTGGGAATTGCGTACAGTGTAGTCCTCCAAGATATAATTCCTTGAACTCTATATGAAATTAGGAGTTAGGGTCAATGCAATGACCTTCTCAAATGCCAAAACCTTGGTAAAATCATGGTTTTGTAGAAGACAGTTTTGTGGATATATACCAAAGGTGATATTCTGTTCGTATGCAACACCCTTGGTATCCCTTGAGGATATGCTTGCGATGTTTGGAACACTGAATTCGGAGGATTGTTGCCATTATCTCATATTTACGGTACAACAGTACTAATGAGAAGGAGTATATCCTGATGGAAGTTAGAGTACGTTACGCCCCCTCCCCAACCGGCTTGCAACATATCGGTGGAGTGCGGACAGCATTGTTCAATTATTTTTTTGCCCGTGCGAACGGGGGGAAATTCATTCTTCGTGTAGAAGACACTGACCAAGAGAGGTACAGCGACGAATCCTTGGAGGATTTGTACAATACCCTCAACTGGTTAGGCCTCACCTGTGATGAAGGTCCGCTTGTCGGTGGTCCTTACGGACCGTATGTCCAGAGCGAACGCTTTGAGCTCTACAAAAAATATGCCGAACAGCTGGTTTCTGATGGCAAGGCCTACCGGTGCTACTGCACCTCTGAGCGTCTCGAAGCGCTTAGGGCTGAACAGCAGGCTGCAAAAAGCGAGATGCAAGGCTATGACCGTCATTGCTCCAACCTTAGTGACGAAGAGCGTTCTGAACTTGAAAGCCAAGGCTTGACGAGTGTCATCCGTCTCAAGGTTCCTACAGAGGGAAAGACTACCATCCACGATGTGCTCATGGGTGACATAACCCGTCGCAACCGAGACGTCAGTCCTGATCCGATTCTCCTGAAAAGTGACGGGTTCCCTACCTATCATCTGGCAAACGTCATCGACGACCATATGATGCATATCACGCATATCATGCGTGCCCAGGAGTGGATTCCCTCGGGGCCTCTCCATATTCTGTTGTATGAGGCTTTTGGCTGGGAAGCTCCCCTGTACTGCCACCTTCCCATGGTCATGGGCAAGGATGGCCAGAAACTTTCCAAACGCCATGGTTCCACCTCTGTACGGGATTTTAAGGAGAAGGGATACCTGCCTGAAGCTTTGATGAACTATGTGAGTATGGTCGGCTGGTCGTATGACGGACAGAGGGAGTTCTTCACTAAAGAGGAGCTTGAGAAGGTATTTTCCTTGGAGAAGATCAACAAGGCTCCGGGGGTGTTTGACTATAAGAAGCTTGACTGGTTCAATGGCCAGTATATCCGTCTGAAGAGTGATGAGGAGCTTGCTCAGTTGCTGCTTCCCTACATGCTTGAGGCCGGCTTTGTGTCAGAGCCTCTTTCTGAGGATGTCCAAGCGAAGTTCGTTGCCCTGGTCCCTGTGGTCAAGGAGCGCCTGAAGGTGCTCAGTGATGTGGTGCCTCTCTCACGCTTCCTCTTTGAGGAGCCGCAGTATAGCGACCCTTCGTTGTTCCTTGCAAAGAATGTGGAGCTTTCTGTCGCTCTCACCGCTTTGGAAGGGGCTTATGAAATCCTGAAGAAGGGCTTTGCTGGCAATGTGTCCAACGAGGATATGGAGCAGTCGATAGCTGCCTTGGCAACCGAGTTGGATGTCAAGGTAAACGGAGTGTTCATGCCCCTGAGGGTGGCTCTTACCGGCAGTTCGGTGAGCCTTCCCCTGTTTGATTCAATTTTCCTGCTTGGGCAGGAGAAAACATTTGCAAGGATAGAGACAGCATTGTCAGTGCTGAGAAGTGAGGGTTGAGAATATGGCTGAAGTAACAATGGACAAGATTGTCTCGCTGTGTAAGCGTCGTGGATTTATTTTCCAGTCGAGTGAAATCTATGGTGGTTTGAATGGGGCGTATGACTACGGTCCAATGGGAGTGCAGCTGAAAAATAATATCCGTGACTTCTGGTGGAAAGAGATGACACAGATCCATGACGGTATCGTCGGACTCGACGCATCCATCTTGATGCATCCCCGTGTTTGGGAAGCCAGTGGCCACGTATCGAACTTCACCGACCCTATGGTCGACTGCAAGCAGTGCAAATCACGTTTCCGAGCCGATCAGATCGATCTCAACGGTGCATGTCCTACCTGTGGCACCAAGGAAAGCTTCACAGAGCCAAGGAACTTCAATCTGATGTTCTCAACCCATATCGGTGCTGATGCTGATTCGGGTTCGACCATCTATCTCAGGCCTGAGACCGCTCAAGGCATTTATGTGGACTTCAAGAACATTGTGCAGTCGAGTAGGGTAAAGATTCCCTTTGGCATTGCCCAGGTAGGCAAGTCCTTCCGTAACGAGATTACCACCAAGAACTTCATCTTCCGCTCCTGTGAGTTTGAGCAGATGGAGATGCAGTGGTTCTGCAAGCCCGGCAGTGACGAAGAGTGGTTCTCCTACTGGAGAGAGCAGAGAATGGCTTTCTATGAGAAACTTGGCATCAAGGGGTCTAGCTTGCGCTGGCACCAGCATGGACCTGACGAACTTGCCTTCTATGCAAAGGATGCCTATGATATCCAGTTCCTCTTCCCCATGGGTTGGCAGGAGCTCGAAGGTGTGCATAACCGTACAGACTATGACCTCACCCAACACCAGACTTTCAGTGGTAAGGAGATGAACTACCTCGACCCTGAGTCTAACGAGCGCTATATCCCCTATGTGGTCGAGACCTCTGCAGGGCTGACACGTAACGTCCTGATGGCCCTCAGCGATGCCTACGAGGAAGAGACTCTTGACGGTGGGGATGTTCGCACTGTGATGCACTTCCACCCCAAGATTGCTCCAGTGACCGTAGCAGTGCTCCCTCTGGTAAAGAAGGATGGTATTGCAGACTATGCTTCCAAGGTTGAAAAGGATCTCCGGGAGGATTTTGTCACCTTCTTTGATATCAGTGGTGCCATCGGTCGTCGCTACCGCCGCATGGATGAGATAGGGACCCCGTACTGTGTGACAGTCGACTATGATACACTGCAAGACAATACGGTGACACTGCGCTTCCGTGACAGCATGGAACAGGTGAGAGTCCCCATTACAGACTTGGTTGCCACCATCAACAAGGCGACCAAAGAGTACAAGAGAGTAGAGGCCTAAGCATGAATCAAGCACTTCAAACCTTGGTGGACCGTGGGTTCGTCAAGGCATGTACAGATACGGATGCACTGAGTGCATTGATGGACAAGGAGAGCGTGAGCTTCTACGTTGGGGCTGATCCCACAGGAAAGAGTCTGCACATCGGGCATATGGTTCCTTTCTTTGCCATGCACCACCTGCAGCTTGCAGGACACAATCCCATCGCCCTTGTCGGTGGTGGCACTGCCATGATCGGTGACCCTTCGGGGAAGACCGAGCTGCGCAAGATGCTCACTCCTGAAGAGGTGGCCTCAAACTGCGCTTCCATCAAGGAGCAGTTGAGCACCGTAGTTGACTTCTCCGAGAAGCCTTCAAGTGGTATGGGTAAGGCTGTGATGCTCAACAATGCAGACTGGCTTACCAACTTGAACTACATCGATTTCCTTCGGGAGATCGGTCGTCACTTCTCGGTAAACAGGATGCTTACCTTTGAATCTTACAAGGCAAGGCTGGAACGTGGACTCTCGTTCATTGAGTTCAACTACCAGCTGTTGCAGTCCTATGACTTTCTCACCCTCTATCGCGACCATGGGTGTCGGCTCCAGATTGGAGGCGATGACCAGTGGGGCAATATTGTTGCAGGCATCGATCTTATCAGGAAGACCGAATCAGCTGAGTGCTACGGGCTGACCTTCAACCTTATCGCACGCGCTGATGGGCAGAAGATGGGCAAGAGCGAGAAGGGTGCAGTCTTTCTAGACCCCACACTCTTTTCACCCTATGATTTCTACCAGTACTGGCGTAATGTAAACGATGAGGATGTCATCAAGTTCCTCAAGCTCTTTACCTTTCTCCCCCTTGAGGAGATTGCGCAGTATGAGAAGGAAGGGGTCAACGTAAACGAGGCCAAGGTACGTCTGGCCTATGAGCAGACCAAGATTATTCATGGCGTTGAGGAGGCTGAGAAAGCCCAGACTGCCGCCAAGGCTATGTTTGGTTCTGCCAATCTTGGTTCTGAAGGCCGTGAAGGGATGAACTTCATTGAAGTGGAGAAGCGTGAGCTTGAAAAGGGAATCCCTGTTCTGGTTCTGTTTGCCCGCACTGACCTTGCTGCAACCAACAGTGATGCACGCCGTCTTGTCGATGGTGGGGGAGCCTGGGTCGGAGAGAGTAAGATTACTGATGCCAAAGCCATGATCGATCTCACCTACCTTGATGAGGTTGGCGAAATTCTGCTCAGGGCAGGGAAGAAACGGTACTTTAGGGTAGTGATTACGTAGGAAGTCCAAGGGTATACGGTTTGCCAGTGGTATTTGTTTTCTCAGTGTTCTTACAGTGTGGACTGAAGATTTTAGTACGGCTCTCTTGTGTGCCCGGAATCCCTAGGGAGCTTTCTTACTATAAGAGCAGGAGACAACAACCGTTGTTGTTGCGACACATAAAAATTCCCCGCTATGCGAGGAATTGTACGAATCCAGTTCTACTCTCTTGTGGGTAGAACTGGCTTATGCCTTGGGAGTTCCTACAGGTCAATCTTCCAAAGTCCGTGCAGATTACAGTAGGCAAAAACTGCGCGAGCCTTGTCATCATCAATACAGAAGGTTGCATGAGGCTTGCCGTCTACGCTAAGGTTCTTCCTCTGTCCACCTTTCTCTGTCTCCAGATAGATCCAGCTGATGTGATGCTCTTTTGTCATGGGGTGATCTACTGATCCGACGTTTACGGTAACAATATTGTTCTCCACTGTTGCAACAGGAACGTGTTTTTCCTTGGCTGCATCAACGGTGTTTGCCTTCAAGGGTGTCATCTCCTCTCCGCAACAGGAGAGATTAGGTCCTCTATCGACAACTTTAGCAGCAATATTCCCACAAATCTTACAAATATAAAATTCTTGATCTTTCATGTGTAATCTCCTTATCCCCTAGTATACTAAGAATAAAGCTATCCGTACAGAGGAATCCTTTGCTAATAGAAGAGTATCGTATTATTGGATTGATCAGATGCCATACATTGCATCTGATCCTCTGTCTGATGAATTCTTCATCAGGTATGTCTACCCAGCTGGATATCAGAGAAGAGGTCTTCATGGTGTCAGGAAGATTTGCCAGTGATCACTATAACCCTAGCCTGTCTTATAAAGTAAGAAAGCATCTTCCTTCCTTATTGGTCGGTAGATGCTTTCTTTGGAATGTTGGCTTATAACGAATGTCTCTGGTATTTCCTTCCTCTGTAAGAGGGAGTTGAAATCCTACACATACCCCTGGGCTATCATGGCATCGGATACCTTCAGGAATCCGGCAATGTTGGCACCATCGACAAAGTTATTCTTCGTGCTGTACTTGTCGGCAGCCTGGCTGATGTTGCTGTAGATGTTCTTCATGATGGTTAACAGTTGTGCATCGACCTGTTCAGGTGACCACTGCATTCGTTGGCTGTTCTGGGCCATCTCAAGACCGGAGACAGCAACGCCTCCGGCATTGGAAGCTTTGCCAGGGGCCAGAAGGACTCCCCCTTCCATCAGGATCTCTTCTGCCTGTAGGGTTGTAGGCATGTTAGCCCCTTCACCTACCAGCTGTATCTTGTTTGCGACAAGGTTCTTCGCATCCTCAGCGTTGATCTCATTCTGAGTTGCACAAGGGAATGCATAGTCAGCCTTCACCTCCCAGATAGGATTCGTGGAGGCCGAGCCATTGTGAGGGATGTAGGTAGCCCCCTTGTACTTCTGGGCATACTCTGCAATTCGTCCCCGTCTGACATTTTTCAGTGTTTTAATGTAGGCCAGTTTATCCGCATCGATACCGCTGGGGTCAATGAGGACTCCGCTTGAGTCACTCATGGTCAGTACCTTGGAACCCATTTTCAATAGCTTTTCTGCAGTGTATTGGGCTACGTTTCCGCTTCCACTTATCAGACAGCTTTTGCCATCAAGGCTCTTGCCTTCAGCTCCCAACATGGCAGCAGAGAGGTAGACCAAGCCGTAGCCTGTAGCCTCTGGGCGGATATAAGATCCTCCGAAGGAGGGGCCCTTGCCAGTGAGGATTCCTACACTCTTGTTATGGATGCGTTTGTACTGACCGTACATGTACCCGATCTCTCGTCCACCTACACCGATGTCCCCCGCTGGTACGTCGGTGTCTTCACCAATATGTCTGCCCAATTCAAGCATGAGACTCTGACAGAAGCGCATGACCTCGCCATCACTCTTGCCCTTGGGGTTGAAATCGCTTCCTCCCTTGCCACCACCAAGAGAGAGGCCGGTGAGACTGTTCTTGAAAGTCTGCTCAAAGGCAAGGAACTTCAGAATTGAGAGATTGACCGAGGGGTGTAAACGCATTCCCCCCTTATAGGGACCTAAGGCACTGTTCATCTGTATCCTGAAGCCGCGGTTTAGTTGCAGTAGGCCATCATCATCAAACCAGGGGATGCGGAACATGATGACACGTTCTGGTTCCACCATACGGTCAAGTACTTTGTGGTAGAGTATCTGTGGGATGTCTTCGACAAGCTTGTCAACAGATCCTAGGAATGAAGTGACAGCTTGGATAAATTCTGGTTGGTTCGGGTCGAGTTGGATCACACGGTCCATCACTCGTTGGGTTGCATCATGCATGTAGGTAACTCCTTAGCTTCTATGTATAATTATGCAATAAACTGTATATAAGAATATAGAAACCTTTGTATTTGGTAAAGCGCTTAGGGAAAGATGAAAATCCAGAATGATAATTGCGGTATGCGTAGAAACTAACTGATATGAATCCATATTGAGCAGGTACGCAAAGCCGAGGGTTGTGGTTGCTTCATGCATAAAGAAATAAAAAAACAGGAATGGGAGAAAAAAATACTTTTTTTTCTCCCATTCTTCACTCCTAGCCCTTCCCTGATGTCCTGAAAGCCTAGCAAAGAGGAAATGCTGTCAAGCAATTTTTCAATATGGGCTCTTTTTTAGGGAAATCTCTTGGGTTTCTCAACCTAAGACTTTCTCTTATAGCGTCTCACCCTTTTTCAGGCGTTCAATATTCTCCTTGTAGGGAGGGCGGATAATGCCCTTTTCTGTGATGATGCCGGTGATGTTCTGGTGAGGTGTCACATCGAAGGCAGGATTGAATACCTGCATATCCAGGGGGGCGACCTGGGTATCACCTACAAAGATTACCTCTTTCTTGTCCCTCTCCTCAATGGGGATGAGCGATCCATCAGCGAGGTCGAAGTCGATGGTGGACAGGGGAACCACTGAGTAGAAGGGTACCCCATACTCTTTGCAGATGACCGAAAGGGCGAAGGTGCCAAGTTTGTTGGCAACATCACCATTGGCGGCTACCCGGTCTCCTCCGAGGATTACCAGATCTATCTTGCCATCACGGATCAGGGTAGCCGCAGCACTATCAGGAATCAGGGCAGAGGGAATCTTTGCCTCCGTCAGTTCCCAGGCTGTCAGGCGGGCCCCTTGGAAGCGTGGTCGGGTCTCATCAGCATAGACGAAGATGTCCTTGCCAGCATAGAACGCTTCCTTGATGACACCCAAAGCTGTTCCCCATCCTGCCGTGGCAAGGGCTCCTGTATTACAGTGGGTAAGGATGGTGGCCCCCTGTGGAACGACCTGGTTACCAATTTTGCCCATCTGCTTGTTGGTTCGGATATCTTCAGCCCTTATTTCATCAGCTTCGGCTTTGAGGGTGGAAAGAATCATATCTGTAGGCTCTTTCTCTACCTTCAGGAAGGTCTTCCACATGCGACTGATCGCCCATGCAAGGTTTACTGCAGTGGGGCGGCTCTTGGAGAGTAAATCACACGCCTTCTTGAGCTCTGTGCTGAAATCCTCCTGCTTTGCATACTGAACAGCTGCCAGGTAGACGCCATAGGCAGCTGTTGCCCCGATTGCCGGGGCTCCACGGACAACCATGTCCCTGATGGCAAACTCCACATCTTCATAGGTCTTGCAGGTATAGTACGTATAGGTGGCGGGCAAGACCCGCTGGTCTATCAAGTAGAGAGCGTTCTCTCTAAATTCAAGGGTAACGAACGATTCATCCATGGTAAGCTTCTCCTTTTACTGTCTAGGTGCAAATGTTAGTGTATTCTATCTGTTTCGTATTGCTTCCCAGCTGGAGTTGACCTCCCTCTGGATCTCCTGTTGGTCCAGGCCAAGGACTTTACGCTTTTCCATGACCATTTTTCCCTGACAAAAGAGCGTATCAACATCGGAAGCCTGGGCAGCATAGACCAAGGCGCTGAATGGGTCGTTAAGTGGGGTCAGATGAGCCTTGTTGAGGTCCAGAAGGAGTATGTCCGCTTCCTTTCCTTCTTCTAGGGTTCCAATTTTCTTATCCAGTCCCAAAGCCTTGGCTCCATTGATTGTCGCCATCTTGAGGGCCTCAAAGGGCCGGAGGGTACTCATGTGTCCGGTGAAAACCGTACTAAGAAGCGAAGCAATATGTATTTCCTCAAAGAGATTCTGGTTGTTGTTGCTACTTGAGCCGTCACAGCCTATGGCCACATTGATACCATTCTTTAGATATGCTCCGATGGGGGCGACCCCGCTGGCAAGCTTGCAGTTGCTGCTGGGGTTGTGTACTACCGAGGCATCCATACCTTTCAGAAGCTCAATTTCACTGGGGGTGAGGTGGACACAATGGGCAAGTATGGAAGGGACGTCTTTCAGGGCCCCAATGGAATCAAGATAGTGCAAAGGGGGCATCTGGTGCTCAGCGATACAATCATCAACCTCTTTTCTGGTCTCACTGAGGTGGGTGTGCATATTCCTATGGTTTGCTTTGGCCCAGTCATGCCCATACTGGTAGGTCTCTTTGGTGCAGGTGTAGATGGCATGGGGAGCAATGCCGAGGGTCAGGCGGGAATTGGATGCCTCTATCGCCGAATCTATCTGATGCTCCCTTTCCTTGATCCTTATCTTGGTGGATGCCAGATCCCCAAAAAGGGATAGGCCCAGGTTGGCTCGGATACCCACTTCATTGACCGCTCGGGCTGTAGCCTCTGCAAAGAAGTACATGTCATTGAATAGGGTAATGCCGCTTTGGATCAGTTCAATGACACCTAAACGGGAAGAGGCGAGCACATCAGAAGAGGTTAGCTTGTCCTCGATGGGGAATATCTCTGCAAGCCAGGCTTGCAGATTGGGTTCCTTGTCCTTGTAGTTGCGCATGAACTGCATGCCCAGATGTGTGTGGGCATTTACCAAGGCCGGCATAGCAAGCATGCCTGTTGCATCGATGGTCTTGTCTGGGATGAAGCTTGCAGGTTTTTTCCCGACAAACGAGATACTCGTTCCTTCAATGCCTATATCGCCAAAGAAGAACACCCCTTCTTGCTTCATCGGGATGATCATGGCGTTGGAAATCAGTGTTTTCATAGGGCTATACTATCATAACCCTCTTAGGCCGTCACCCTGTTACGTTTGATCTTTTTTGTGCTTGTCGTTTCCATGGGCTGGAGAAGAATGGTCAGCTTTTCAATTTTCTTATACCCTAGGAGCGTCTGGTTGACCTCCTTGATAATCCTTTCGAGGTCTTCTTTAGGATCTACTTGCTGATTTGCATAATACTCCATGTTTGGATAGATGACAGCTTCAATCAGTTCAGCGTGGCTGTTCTTGTGTTTTTTGTATCCTCGGATGAGCACCTGATCAACCTGGGCATAGAGTTGGAACATGTCCTCGATCTCTTCGGGGTACACATTCTTGCCCCCTTCAGTGATGATGAGGTTCTTTGCCCTTCCCTTAAGGTAGAGGTAGTTCTCCTTGTCCAGATACCCCAAGTCTCCAGTTTTCAGATAGCCATCCTCGTCAAACAGCTCTCTGGTATGCTCTTCGTCATTCCAGTAACCGCTGGTGATGTTCGGTCCCTTGACCAGAATCTCTCCTATGCCATTGGAATCGGTGTTGCCGATTTTCATCTCCACCAAGGGGAATACCATCCCCACAGATTCAATCTTGAAATGACTTATTGGATTGAGCGTTAGGATCGGGCTCGTTTCGGTAAGCCCGTAGCCTTGGATGAAGTCCAGACCGAGCTGCTGGTAGTGTTTGAATACCTGAGGTGAAAGCGGGCCTGCCCCGCAGATAAGGATCCTGTTCTGGTCCAAACCTACTTTACTTAACAGCAGTTTGTTGAAAGTGCTTCTGAAAATGTTTGCCTTGAGGTGCTTCTTCGTGAATCCATTGATGGTCATCATGAGCCTCACCAGAGCGTAGGTGATAAGGCCCTTCTTTCGGACCTGTTTCATCATGCCAGCAAGGATTTTGTTGTAGAGCAGGGGGATACCCATGAAGATGGTGACCTGTCCTTGGCTCAGGTCTGCTATCATGCGCGATACCGCTATCTCCTGGCCAAAGACACACTCAGCACCGAATTTGAGTGTCTCCAGCAGAACTGCCGTACAACAGTAGGAGTGGTGCAGGGGAAGCAGGGCATACAGCACATCCGTCTCATCCAGGCTGAGGAAGATTCCATCACAGGCTTGGTAGACATCACTGACAATGTTGGTATGGGTGAGCTTTACACCTTTTTCATTTCCTGTTGTCCCACTGGTAAAGAGGATAGCAGCAACATCTTCACAGTTGCTCCTATACATCGGGTATTCTTTGGCAGCCTCTATGCTCTCTATAGAGGGACAGGTAGAACTCTTTCCGAGAAGGGTGGCCATCCCCTTCAATGTCTTGAACCAAGGGTTTCCTTGGTCAAGAGCCTCCACCACATTCTTGTCTCCAAATACGAAGGAGGCTCCACAGAATGTGCTGAGATCCTCTACGCGGCTTGTGGGCATCTGGTTGTCCAAGGGGACGACAATAGCCCCTGCATGCAACACAGCAAGGTAGGCTATAGCCCAGTTGGGACTGTTCTTACCGTTGATGATGACACGATCTCCCGGAGCAACCCCCTGTTCCTGGAGGTAGGAGCTGACACGGACCATCGCTTTTTGTACTTCTTCGTAGGTAAGACTCTTTCTCTCAGGCTTGAAAGAGGTGAAGCAAGGGCGGTGGGGAAATTTTTCTATGGTGATGGAAAACATTTCTATGATTGTAGGCCACTGTCCTGTAAACAGTGTTCCCCGTACTTGATCAAGTTCTTCCCAAGAGTGGTTCATGGTTGGTTCTCCCCATTGAAATCGCATGATAAGAACATACTATATGTCCTACCATAGGATAGTAAAGGAGATTTTTACAGAAAGAGCAAAAATTGTCAATCTTTAAATAATATCTTGTCTTAATAGGGTTTAAACTCTTAGTAGATTTCTACTATTGAGGATGAACCAAGAAACAATGGGGAGAAACACTTTTTTGAGGTGAAGAGTTTTGGATTTGGATGATATGCTGGAAAAAATTGCAAATTTGAGGGAATATTTGAAAACCAACCAAGGTGAAACCGACCTTACGGAAATGCTTGCTAACCTGCAACCTATTCTTTCAGAGGAGAGGTATGTCTACTGTTTCCGTGACTATCAGCATCTTATGGATTTTCCTGTCTGGGCCTCCATTCACCAACGAAGCGAGAGTAGCGGAAGCATTACCATGGTTCCGTTACCGAGCAAGTGCCGGGAAAGCAAGGTGAGATACGTGAGCCCCTTGGCTCGGGAAAGGAGGCAACGCCTCCTCTTTCCAGGGCTTGCCCTGGGGTATTGATACCTTTCATTTGTGAGTAAGAGGGGAGGTCCCTGATTATGACTCAACAAGAAGCAGACCGACAAGGTTTTTCCTATGAGGGGATTTGGAGCCGAATTACCTTGTCAGTGCATTCGTTCCTACAGGCCGTTGGGCTGACAGCACACGTTTTCACTCTTCTGGCTGATGCAGCAATACGTCCTAACATGGTCGCAGGCTAGTATCATGACCTTTTTTTGTACAGGCTGAATTGGGAACAATGGCCTGTGATCTGTTGCAAGAACTTAGGTAGAGGGGAAAAGCCTCGCATCATCTGAAAGATAGGAGACGTCCTTATAGACAACATCGGCAAAGCGTCTGAGGAGTTTCCTGTCATTGCTTCCGCTCAGCACAGCAACGGTGTATCCTGCCTTGGCCTTCTTGGCCATTTTCATATCAGTTTCCGTATCCCCGACCATAGCTACTTCACTAGCACAGAGAGAGAATCTCGAGCAGAAGGCCTCAAATGCCTGGGGGTGGGGTTTCTTATGATACTTGCTGTCGCGGGTGCTTAGGAAGTCCACCATGTGGTCGAGACCCATTAGGGAAAGGAATACCTGTGAGGAGGATTCGGTATCGTTGGTTATGATTCCGATACGGTACCCGTTCTCCTTGAGTTTTGTGAACAGCTGTTGCTGCATGGTGAAGTCGAGTTCCTTCAATCTTTCGCTGACGAGCATCTCACTGTTCTTGATGTTCTGGTGATAGACACGAAAGGTCTTGATCACCGGTATGCGATAGCGAATGCAATAGAGCAGATAGCGTTTGAAAATGATCCGTTTCTTGTGGGTGAATACAAGGCCCTTTGCAAGGGTATTGCCCCCATCATCGATTCCCATCAGCCTGAGCATAGCCTGTTGGGCCCTTTTGTGTTTTCCCTTGTTTTTGCCCATCTCTGCAAACGCAGTGGTAACGGCCTCACTGAGCACCTCCGCCCATACTTGGGCGTAGTCAAACAGTGTCCCGTCCTTATCAAAAACAATTCCCTTGAGGTTATACTCGTTTTGTGTCATGTTTGGGTATCTTACGGGATTTTTATACGATTTGACTAGGGGATTACAGGATGAATGATATAGGTAACAAAGTGGTTGAACGAACGCTCCAATTCAGGTCCCAAGTTGAGTCCTTACGCTTTTCTACAGACTTTGTAGTCTATAACCCCCTTATCTATGCATGGGACCTTCACAAACAGTATCTCTTGCAGTATGTGAATAGACAGGTGGATACTATCTTTCTCGGCATGAACCCAGGCCCCTTCGGGATGGCTCAGAACGGAGTCCCCTTTGGTGAGATCAATGCTGTAAAAAATTTTTTACAATTGGACGGCCACGTGGGCAAGCCTCCCTTTGAACACCCCGCCCGTCCTATTTTGGGTATGGACGTCAAACGCAGTGAAGTCAGTGGGAAGAGGCTCTGGGCCCTGTTCAGTGATCGCTTTGGCAATGCACAGTTCTGTTTTGCTTCCCTTGCTGTGATCAATTATTGCCCGCTTGTATTTATGGATCGTGGCCCTACAGGAAAAAACATCACCCCCGACAAACTGCCCAAGACGGAGCGCATTGCCCTTGAGACCATCTGTGATAGCTATCTGGTAGATGTTGTATCCCTGATTCAGCCCACCAACTTCATTGGAGTGGGCAAATATGCCGAGAAAAAATTAGGAAAGCTCTTTCCTCCTCAAAAGGGTCGGATAGTGGATTCTATTCTCCATCCGAGTCCGGGAAACCCGCAGGCTAACAAGGGCTGGAATGAAAAGGTCACCGATAAGCTGGTCTCCTTGGGGGTATGGCACTAAGGGGTCACGGTGTTCTCAATAAAAATAATTGATACTATGTAGTAACAATGGGTGCTATCTGAAAAATATACTCTTTAAGCAAAGTTTTATGAGAATATTTATAGCTTATGGTATAGAAATTGTGTAATCAAGGTAGACAACAGACTATGCCTTTGATATTGTTGTGTCATGGGTATTCTGCTTTCTCGTCATGCCTACGCAAAAGTGAATGTACATCTAGCTGTTGGTGCCCCTTTTGCAGACGGGTATCACCCCATTGAGTCCATTTTTGCCCTTGTTGATTTGGCTGACCATATAAAGATGACCTACAGAGAGAGCGAGGCTTTCTCTGTTTCAGTCACTGGTTTGGAAACTTACTGTGACAAGGGAAGCGATACCCTGACCAAGGCTGCCCTTCTCTGGTATGAGAGGGCCCTTCTTCCCCTATCAGTACACGTTCATTGTGAGAAGCACATCCCTGTCAAAGCTGGATTGGGTGGTGGCTCCAGTGATGCAGCCTCTTTGCTGTTGCTCTTGCAACAGGCAGCACGGGAGAGAGCACTGCCTTCTAAAGAGCTTGAGGACGTAGCTTTGCACGTTGGCAGTGATGTCCCTTTTTTCCTTTCTGGCTTTTCTTGTGCTTTGGTAGAGGGCAGGGGTGAGAAGATTACAGGCCTCAAGCTCGAACCTAAACATATTGTGCTAGCCCAGCCTCGTGGGTATGCAGTCTCAACCAAAGAAGCGTACGCACGTATTGATGCCCTGCTTCAGAGAAATGAGCTTGGTGAAAGGGTTTCTCTGCAAACGGTTCTTTCCACGTTGGAAAAGAAGACTCCTTCCTGGAAAGATGTTTTTTTCAATGATTTTGAGAAATGTACTGAGTATCCTGAGTTCTATGAGACGGTACATCTTGTTGGTGAACAATATGGTGGTTTTGGAAGTTTATCTGGAAGTGGTTCTTGCTGGTTTTTTATAAGCGAAAATGACAAAAGTGTGCTAAAATTGTATGAGAATTTTCACAATAGGTTTATGGATAGTGTGCAACTTTGGTGCACTAAACTGATATAACGGTTTTGATTCAAAAGGCATTACTTGGAGGTGTTTGTGGACATATCAGAGGTGCGGATACGGAAGGTCCATCAAGCGGGTAAGCTTAAGGCGTATGTGACAGTGACGTTCGATAACCAGTTTGTGGTGCATAATATTAAGGTTATTGAAGGCCGTGAGGGGGATTTTATAGCCATGCCCAGCCGCCAACTTGCCAATGGGGAGTTCAAGGATGTTGCCCATCCTATCTGTAGTGAGTTCCGTGAGTACCTCCAAAAGATAGTTATGGATGCGTATGTTTCCGATGTGGGGGATGACACAAAACTAACCTCTGAAGAATAACCGCTGGACAAAGGATTCTATTTCGGGTATTGTCATATCCGTCCTTGGGAAGTCGCCAAGCGGTTAAGGCTCTGGTTTTTGGTGCCGGCATCGGGGGTTCGAATCCCTCCTTCCCAGTTGCATTAAGCAACCCCTTGTATTGGGGTTGCTTTTTGGTGGTGCGCTCGGTATGAGCATTCTCTAAAGGGTGAAAGTCCCTAGTACAGGTGATAGCGCCAAGTACATAGCCAAGAGC
>JAEINL010000032.1 GCA_016342655.1 Sphaerochaeta sp.
CTATTTCGTTTGTGGTGAGTTGGAGCTTCCTAAAGCTACCATCATGTAGCCCTACCCACACGATTCAGCGAATAGCCATTTGTATCCCATATCTCTCAACTATCGAGACATCTCCAAAAGCAAGGAAATCGTTGAGCGTACAGTCATAGTACCTGCAGGAATCTCCGTAGCCATGTCATATGATTCACTGGCCATCATTTTCATCGCTCGCGGCTCATATGCGCTGGCAACAGAAGATTCGCTTATGGTAATGGGAGAGCCAACCTGCATGTTGGCGCTCGTTGCATAGACCTCCGCCTTAGCCAGAGCAGCAGCGACTGCCTTTTGCCTTGCTTCAACCAAAGCCTCACTCTTGTCTTCCTTATCAAGACTAATTGAGTTGAGGAAGATGCCGCTGATCTCTCCAAGCTTGTCTATCAGACGACCCAAGCCAGGAAGGTCACGGACAACAACAGTAAGGCTCTGACTTGCTACCTGGCCTTCCAGGGTCTGGGTGTTATCGATCCACTTGTACGAGGGGCGCAGGTTTAAGGATGTGGTTTTGATATCCTTGTCTTCAATCTGGCTGGAACGAAGCACGTTCAAGATTGCAGACATCTTCTCATTTGCCAAGGCCTGAGCCTCTTTTGTGGTCTTTCCCAACTCACTTACCTGGATAGAGAAAGAGGCGATATCAGCTGTAAGCTCGACCTCCCCACTTCCTGAGACTGCAATGGTCCGAACAATATCCTTCGTTGCCATGCAAGAGGAAAGAAGAGTGACCATTGCGAGCGAGAGAACGAGAATTGCTAAACGTTTGTTTTTCATAAGATCTCCTGTGTATTTCATATAGTATTTGACCTCTTACTTCGGTTGTATGGTGGTTACGAGTTCGGGCCTTTTCTGTGCTTCCCTGAGAAAGAACCCCAGAGCCATCATCATGATCCCATTGTCATAGAAGCCTGTCCCCATGGAGGCTATCACCTCCTCAACAGGGATGGAGAAAACATCCAGCTGTTCATTTGCATCAAGATTCTGCGAAGTCACATGGCGTACCCCTTCGACCAGGTAAAAGTTGGAACGGTTGTTCATGAACGCAGAGTTAGGATTGACATTACCCAGCAAACTGGTCTTTTGTGCTTCAAGACCTGTCTCCTCGATCAGTTCACGCAGGGCAGCGAGCGTAGGATCTTCGTCCTTCTCCACCACTCCTGCAGGGAATTCCCTGGTCACCGTGGAGGAACCGTGGCGAAACTGGTCTACCATGACAAACATAGGCCTGCCGTCTTCGCTTCGGTACCAAGGAAGCACGGTAACCCAGTTGGGGCAATCCACCTCAATGAAGGTGGAGGACCTTCCGTCGGTAGAAGTGCGCATAACGGTGCAGATATCAAAGATAGGTCCCTTGAATACCCTCTCGCGCATACCGGATTTCCACATGAGATGGCTCATATCCCCACTGTCTTCATTGAATGGATTAAACATGTGCATTACCCCTTATCCGAACGGAGCTCTGTAAACTCGGTCGAGCGAGAGGAGGAACAAGCCGTACCACCGTTGATCAGGCGCGCTATCTCCTTGATAGCCATTGATGAGGGACTGTCAGGCTGAAGGGCGAGGTAGCTCTTCCCAGCATCTTCGGCTTCCATCAGGGAGACTTCCATAGGGATTCTGCCGAGATAGGGGGCTCCCATATCCAAGGCCATCTTCTTTCCCCCACCGACTCCAAACAGAGGAAGCTCGGTCTTGCAGTTGGGGCATATCAGGCCGCTCATATTCTCCACTATACCCAAGATGGCAACGCCCATCTTACGGGAGAAGTTCACCGAACGGCGGGCATCAAGGATTGCAACCTCCTGAGGAGTAGTCACGATGATGGTACCTGTAAGCTCGGGAATAGTCTGGCAGACTGTCAGCTGTTCATCCCCAGTTCCAGGAGGAGAGTCGATAAGCAGGTAGTCAAGTTCGCCCCAATCCGCCTGTGCAAGAAACTGACGAATGGCTGCCATTTTCATGGGACCACGCCATACTATGGGAGCATCTGGCTCCTTGATGGCAAAGGCAAGGCTCATGACCTTCAGGTTTTTCCTTGCCTCAACGGGAAAGAATGACGTCCCCCCATTATCAGTTTCCAGGATTCCAGCCTCACAGCCAAGCATTTTCGCCACATTGGGTCCATGCAGGTCGGTATCGAGGATTCCGACCGTACAGCCGCTGTCGACTAGGGCATTGGCCAAATTGACGGTGACGGTTGTCTTACCAACCCCACCTTTTCCACTCATAATAAGAATCTTTCTTCCAATCTTATCCATATTGGTTCGTATTGCCTTGTCTTCGGCAATACGCTGTGCAAAATCTATTCCTTCAGACATCTGATTCAATTCTCCTTGGGACACATACATCCTCTGAAAAGATAAGACAAAGAAGAGAAAGGGACAAGGGACAAGAACCATTTCAGGGGAAAAGAATCGCCGCAGGAAGACTCTTTTCATCACTCTGGTGCAACGCTCATGATACGTACCAGAAATTTCTGCATGCACCTCCATGGTACTGGAGAATCAGAATATATCCTTGCAAGTCAATTACCTGGGTTCAATTGCCTCATTTTTATAGCAGTTTGTCCTTCGGGGATTCATTACTTTGGGCACCATACATACTGTACCTTTGGTAATTATGTATCCTGTTGTTACGTGACCTACCCAACGGCTAAAGAACGATGGGCTTCTTGCTTCACAGATGACTGCTTAGGAACCGAAGTTACTAAGACTGACTGTATTCTCCACAAGCTTTGAGCTCTTGCCCAGACCCAACATTTTACAACCTACATTATGTAAGTTCTTTCCTGCATTCACATCACGAGAGAGCTCCGCTCCACAATTGGGGCATGTCCAGGTGCGATCCTTAAGAGTGAGCGCACTGTTCTTATACCCACAGTTACTGCAGAGTTTTGAGCTTGGATACCATTTGTCCACTTGGATGACATGCTTCCCCTATCATCTTTATACTCTTCAAAGACCGTGATCCTTTCATGATGCATCATGTTGTATATTGCTCTCGAACATCCAAGAGTCTTGTTAAGCTGTTCTGTTTGTTTAGCATTTGGGTAAATTCTAACTTTCAATGCTTTCTTACGCTTCATATATGTTTTAGTCTACAAATGTCACCTATCCAAGTAAAAATAAAGAAAATACCTTACGTGAAAACGACTAAAGATACTACAAAATCACCCTGCAAGTTCTTTCTGAAAACCCATAGGATTCTTTGCCTGTTCTCTAGGTGATACTTCCACTAGAGTACATTCAGAGAAAAACCCACTTTGATTCATCCCAGCCCCTTAAGAAGGCAGGGATGCCTCAATCGAGAGGTTGATACAAGATAAGAAAATCCTATATACTGAAAATCGGTGAATTTTCGTAGTCCTAGGCTATGACCACTATAAACCTATTAGGAGTTCGTATGGTATTCTTAACGCAACTACCAAAAGAACAACTCATTGCCCAGCTGAACAACGGGGTAATACTCATGTTTCTCGGCATCGGCACTGTGTTCGTGTTTCTTACGTTGCTGGTATTTTTGACCAAAGGTCTCAGTGCCTTTATCGGAAAATTCTTTCCTCAAAAAAGTCCAGCCGTCGTACAACGACCCGCATCAGCAGCAGTAGCGGTAGGCTCTGCCCCCGATGCAGAGATCGCTGCAGCCATTGTGGCCGCATTCGTCAAATCAAAAGAATAAGTAACCACCGGAGGTCATTCTCAAATGAAAAAGCAAGTCAAATTCATGTGCACCGCTTTTCGCGACGGATTCCAGTCAGTATATGGTGCCCGTGTATTCACGAAGGATTTCATGCCCGCAGTAGCAGCAGCGCGTGAAGCCGGAATTAACCATTTTGAAGCTGGTGGTGGAGCCCGTTTCCAGTCACTCTACTTCTATACCAATGAAGACGCCTTCGCCATGATGGATGAATTCCGCAAGGTAGCAGGACCCGATGCAGACCTCCAGACCCTCTCAAGGGGTGTCAACGTTGTTGGTTTGGATTCTCAGCCAAGGGATATCATCAAGCTCCATGCAGACCTTTTCAAGAAGCATGGAATATCAACCATCCGTAACTTCGATGCACTCAACGATGTAAACAACCTCATCGACAGCGGCAAGGCCATCAGCGATGCGGGTCTGCGCCATGAAGTGACTGTCACCATGATGAGCCTTCCCCCAAAAACCGAAGGCGCCCACGACCCTGATTTCTACGAGGGCGTCCTCAGGCAGATCCTGGATGCTGGCATCAAGTTTGAATCAGTATGTTTCAAGGATGCATCAGGCACTTCCAAGCCTGCTTTTGTCCATGAGACGATCAAGAGGGCACGCAAGTTGCTTGGCAAGGACATGAACATCGTGTTCCACAGCCATGAGACTGCAGGCGTCTCGATCCAGCAGTACATGAGCGCCATCGAGGCAGGGGCCAACCAGGTTGACCTTTCGATGAGCCCGGCTTCAGGCGGAACCTGTCAGCCTGACATCATCACCATGTGGCATGCCCTTCGTGGTACCGATTATGATCTTGGCATTGACATCGACAAGGTGCGTAAGGCCGAAGCTGTATTCCAGGACTGCATGAAAGACTACATCGTGCCCCCCGAAGCAACAACAGTCAACTCTGAAATAGTATTCTTCCCCCTTCCCGGTGGAGCTCTTACTGCAAACACCCAGATGCTTCGCGACAATAACATGATGGACAAGTATCCTGCAATTGTTGAAGCAATGGGCGAGACAGTTGCAAAGGGTGGTTTCGGTACCTCCGTAACCCCCGTCTCCCAGTTCTACTTCCAGCAGGCCTTCAACAACGTCATGTTCGGGCCTTGGAAGAAGATTGCGGAAGGGTATGGCAAGATGGTCCTCGGCTATTTCGGCAAGACCCCCATCGCCCCAGATCCTGAGGTGGTTAAGATTGCCGCAGAGCAGATGGGCCTCGAGCCTACCACCAAGCTGGTTGTCGACATCAACGATGCTGACCCGACCAAGGGTGTGAAGGCTGCAAAGGCCATGCTCGAGAAAGAGGGTCTTCCCCTCACCGATGAGAACATCTTCATCGCAGCTTCCTGTAAGGAGAAGGGTATCCTCTACCTTACCGGCAAGGCTCAGCCCAACGGCATCCGCAAGGTTGACCACGAGGCAGAGGCAGCCAAGAAGAGCGGCGAGTACACCGTCACCGTCAATGGCAAGGCCTATGGCGTCAAGCTGAACAAGACCAAGGCCTCCGTCAATGGTGTGGATTACCCCCTTGAGGTTGCAAACGGTATCGACCAGAAGGCAATTGAGGCCGCTTCTGCAGCCTCCGCCCCTGTCGCCACCGCCCCTACTGGAGAGGAACTGATCATCAAGGCCCCGATGCCTGGCCTGATCCTTCGTGTTGGAGTCAAGGTCGGCGAAAAAGTAGCAAAGAACCAGAGTGTCCTCGTCATGGAGGCTATGAAGATGGAAAATGAGATCTTCTCCCCCCGTGCAGGCACCGTAACCAAAATCTGTGTGAGCCAGGGCCAGCAGATGCAAAGCGATGACGACCTCATCATAATCGCCTAAAGGAGTACTCAGACATGATTGGTTCCGCGTTTAATCAACTCTGGCAGTCCACAGGACTGTTCGGATTTCTAGGATTTGCTGAGGGGACTGGCTTGGGTAACCTTGTCATGATCGTCATCGGCTTTATCCTACTCTATCTGGCCATCAAGAAGGGCTTCGAGCCCCTCTTGCTGGTACCGATCGGGTTTGGTTGTATCCTGGCAAACATACCTCTGGGATTTATCTCAGGGATTGACCCCTCAACGGGTGATATTGGATTCATCAAGCAGCTGTTTGATATGGGTATCGCAACGGGACTCTTCCCGATCCTGATATTCATGGGCGTAGGTGCAATGACAGACTTCGGTCCCCTCATTGCCAACCCCAAGACCCTGTTGCTCGGTGCAGCAGCTCAGTTGGGCATCTTTGCAGCGCTTCTTGGCGCTCTTGCCCTCAGCTTCATCCCCGGCATCAACTTCAGCCTCTTCGACGCTGCCTCAATTGGTATCATCGGTGGTGCTGACGGTCCGACGGCCATCTACGTCACCAGCAGGCTATCACCAAACCTGTTGGGACCCATCGCAGTGGCTGCCTACAGCTACATGGCCTTGGTTCCCATCATCCAGCCCCCCATCATGCGCCTCCTGACCACCAAGGAAGAGCGTGTGATCAAGATGCAGCAGCTCAGGCCCGTAAGCAAGCTTGAGAAGATACTCTTCCCCCTTATTGTACTCTCAACCTGTGCCATCCTGCTTCCCTCGGCAACTCCGCTCATCGGAGCTCTGATGTTCGGAAACCTGGCCAAGGAGTGTGGTGTGGTCAACAGACTCTCCGATACCATGCAGAACGCCCTGATGAACATCGTAACGATCTTCCTCGGCCTATCTGTCGGTTCGAAGATGGAGGCACAGCACTTCCTGAACCTGAATACCCTAGGTATCCTGCTTCTTGGAATCGTTGCTTTCTCCCTGGGAACTGCCGCCGGAGTACTCATCGCCAAGCTGATGAACAAGCTTGACCCCAAACACCCGGTGAATCCACTCATAGGTAGTGCTGGTGTCTCCGCTGTCCCTATGGCGGCACGTGTCTCCAGCAAGATTGGCCAAGAGTCCGATCCCCAGAACTTCCTGCTCATGCATGCCATGGGTCCGAACGTTGCTGGAGTTATCGGAAGTGCAGTGGCAGCCGGTGTCCTGCTTGCAGTAGTGCCCTTCATGGCAGCAATGTAAGGCTCAGTCCCCTTCAATCTATCCAAGGGTCCGCTTAGGCGGGCCCTTGTTCTTTTCTTCTCATTTATTCCTTATTTTTCCCTGTCCTCCAGATTACAGGCTTAGGAACTTCTTCACTCTTGTTGTGCCCTCCAGGTGCTTGTGAACAAAAGAATCCCAAGGGTACCTATCCTGTCCCAATCTCAAAAAGTAAGGATACAAGTATTGACGGAGAAGATAAGAGAGTTGAGGATGTATGGGAACAGGAGAGCCTCCCCCGTGGTTCAGCCCTTTGAAAAGTGTCTCCAAAAAGGCTCCCTGTTCTTAGGAAAGTGTATACTTACTAGGCATCCTATCATCACGTAGATATGAGAGAGGAGAAGCAATATGAGAACCCTGGGCATTTATTACGGTTTCTGGACACAAGACTGGGATGTTGATTTTCTACCATTTGTTTCCAAGGTAAAAACCCTTGGATTTGACCAACTGGAGGTTAACGGCGGCACGTTGGTATCGTGGAAAGAATCTGGGCGGCTAGCCTTGGTCGAAGAGGCAAGAAAAGAGGGAATTCTCCTGTCCTATGGCCTGGGAATGACCGCTGACCATGATGTTTCCTCCCCCGATGAGGAAATCCGTTTGAACGGTGTTCGGTTTATGAAAGATATGATCAGGATGGTAGGACGGATGGGCGGCGGTATGATTGGTGGTTCGACCTATTGCTCCTGGCCCAAACAGCTCCCCAAGGGGGATAGCAAGAAGGAGTATCAAGAGCAGAGCCTTAAGAGCATGAAGGAATTGGTCAAGGTGGCAGAGGATAATGCGGTAATCCTTAACCTTGAGGTTCTCAATCGGTTCGAACAGTTTCTCTTCAATACCTGCGAGGAAATTCTCCCCTTTGTAGAAGAGATTGGAAGTCCAAACTGTGGCCTTCTGCTCGATACTTTTCACATGAATATTGAGGAAGATTCCCTGCCTGATGCAATAAGGTTGGCAGGGTCCCACCTCAAAGCCTTGCATATCGGAGAGACAAACCGTAAACCAGTTGGAATGGGACGACAGCCATGGAAGGAAATCCGAACAGCCTTGGATGATATAGGTTTTGACGGTCCTTTGGTGGAAGAACCTTTCGTTCTTTCCGGTGGCCAGGTCGGCCAGGATATTTCTGTCTGGCGCAATTTGTATGACCAGAATGATCTGGACAAGATTGCAGCGGATTCTGCAATCTTTGCCCGCCGGGTATTGATAAACTGATAGCCTAGACTTGATATTGGCCTTGGCATACAAGGGTAAGGATTTACACAATGGAGAACAGAGAAATATAGATTCAGAATCCTGCAGGGTAACCGACAAAGCAGTATCTTACGGTGATGGACATTTTTTGGCAGACCTTGGGGGGGGAGACTCCTCCCAACCACCTTTCTTTCTGTAAGCGGACTATACATCAGCATTGCAAAGAAAAGCTTTCTTCATTATAGATATCGGTACTTGTTCAACTTCCACATTTTCCAAATAAAGGGGAATCGCAGGTCATTCCTAAATGATTCAAGAATTCGGATACCGGTTAAGATTTCTAAACGGTTACTGACCTGAGTAGGCATTCATCTCAATCAAGGTTGCAATCAAAAATTCTATTCTTGTTGTAGAAGCATAGGAATGATATACTAAGTTTTGAAGGCGATGAGAGAAAAGGAACAATCAATGATACGAGATAGGATTAGTAGCTATAAAGAACTTGAAAGGCTTACCGATTCAGTAGTTCTTGTCTATTTTACAGGAGATAGACCTGGTTTTCAAACACAAATGGGTCAGGATGTCTATGATATGTTTGTTGATCATTTGGAAGCGATTGGGAAAGTAAAACGCATATCCCTGTATCTTTATTCGAGAGGGGGAGATACAAATACGGCTTGGAGCCTTTGTAATTTAATTCGATCTTACTGTGATGAATTTGTTGTTATCATCCCTAGTAGGGCCCATAGTGCTGCCACATTGCTTAGCCTTGGTGCTGATAGAATTTATATGACTAAACAAGCAACGCTTAGTCCCATCGACCCATCAGTGAACACTCACTTAAATCCCATCGATGCAAGCAACAAAGAACAGATGTCCATAAGTGTTGAATCTATCAAAGGGTTCATTCAATTAGCTAAGGAAGAGCTCGGTATAATTGGTTCAGAAGAAAGTGCAGAAGTATTAAAAGTTTTAGTAAAAGAAATCCATCCTTTAGTTCTAGGGGATGTGTTTAGGGCTAGATCTCACATCCGCATGCTTGCAAGGAAGCTGTTAGAAATCCATTTCAAAGGTAATACAGAGGCAATTGAAAAGATTACCAATTTCTTATGCAGTGATTCTTGGAATCATAATTATACAATCAATAGAAAAGAAGCACAGGTATCTTTAGGACTGAACATAGTTAAACCTAACGATGAATTATATTCGATCATCAAAACAATTTATGATGATATAAGTGTTGAGATGGAATTACGAAAACACTTCAATCCTGCCGAAATATTGGGAAATGATGAGCAAGCGTTCTATGAATCTAAAAGAGCAATACTTGAATCATTAACATTTGGGCAGTATACTTTCTTGACAAAAGGAAGAATTGCGAAAGTTGTTCTGGATGATGGTAAAAGGATTCAAATTCAGGAGAATCGTTTCTTTGAAAACTGGGTAAGGAGTTGAACGTATGAGTACAAAAATAAATTTTGCTAAGTTGTCTTCTGAGTATACAAATAGTACTGCTAGTTCTCTTGCCTATCCAACTACCGCTGTATCTGAATTTAAAAGTATCCAAATTTATGAAATATTTAATGGGGTAGATTCTATGTTCTGTGATTTCGTTAAGGGTTTTAGTCAAAGTTTGATCTATCCTCAAGACTATGTATATTGTGAAAAGATTATTCTTAGCAATGAGGATTATACGAAAGTTAAAGACCATTTAGAATCTGTTGTTATTAATAATCCTAAATTGAAGAAACTTTTTACCAAATATACCAAGTAATCACATTGTGAATTATGAAAATTACAGTATAGAAGCACTTTCTCGTGCACATAATCGTACGGGATTTTCATGTGGAGTTGTTGAATTAGACCAGTACTTGCAGAAGGATGCAAGAAGACACAACTCTTCCGGCTTCAATCAAACAAAAGTACTTGTAGAAACCGGAGAAAAAGCAATTATAGGATTCTATAGTTATGCTGCAGCTTCTTTGGCCCGGCAATTATTTCCAAGAGATAAACAAAATAGCTTTCCTAATTATGAAATACCTTGTTTTCGGTTGACAAGATTTGGAATTGACAAAAGGTATCAGAAGAGTGGTTTTGGATCATATTTATTGTATTGTGCATTGAAACATGCAGTAGAATTAAGCAGTAATATTGGTAGTTATGCTGTCCTTGTTGATGCAAAGAATGAAGAAGTTAAGTCTTTTTATATCAAAAATGGTTTTTATCCTCTCTCTGGTTTTCTTCTTTACTTACCTATCAAGGAAATAAAGGCTGAGCTGGACTAACATTGATGAACCTAATCCGCTGACGAAAGCTTCTAACCCGAGGGTACGTGAGTCATATCCACTCCTCCAAGGTTCTGCTGACATGAATTGTTCCACATTGTAATCCCTCATTGTTCCAAGAGATTTTTCACCTCATGTTTTCCCCTCTTTCCAACGATCCTTCTCTTCGCTATAGTAGGGGTATGCAGAATATCATCATACTCATCCTTATCTTTCTCTTTGTCCTCTGGAATGTCACTCTCATAGGCTATGATGACAAGGTGACCACACCCTTGGAACAAGACGAAACTGCAGTATTTTCAGAGAAGGCCAAAAGCATCCTGCTCAAGCAAGAATCAACCAAGGCAATCTTACTGATACACGGCTTCCCCTCCACCCCGAGCCTCTACACCTACAGCGCACAGCGCTTCTATGATGCTGGCTGGGATGTCCATGCTCCTCTCATCCCCACCTTTGGCTCTGACCCAAAGGAGTTTGAAAACACCACCTTCAGCCAGTGGTTCGACTATATCTGTCGCTACTATGAGACAATGAGAAAGGACTACCCCACCGTCCATGTGCTGGGGACAAGCATGGGAGGTCTTATGGCCCTCAAGCTGGGAGAGAAGTACTGCAACACGGCACTAGAGCCCGACAAGCTGGTTACCATCGCAGCGCCGGTTGTCTACAACAGCATCCGTGACGGCATCATCACCAGTCCTATCTCCTATTTCATGCGTACTATCGCCTTGTTTTCCACTTCCATAGGGGCCGAGCCTGTCGATGGCAACCCAAAAGGTGATGATGGCAACGAAGAGTGGGTCGGCTATAACGGTCAGTTCGTACGCTCTGGGCTGAGTCTGGTCCATGCTATGAAAGAAGTCCGTAAGAACCTTGGTCTGATCACGTGCCCCCTCTTCTCCATCCAGGATGTCAACGACAAGACGGTCCCTTTTGGAAACCTAAAGATAATCCAGAAGGAAAACGGCAGCAAGAGCTTCAGGACCCTGGAGACACATATGGGCTCGTTCAAGCATAACAGGCACGCTCTCTTGCTCTACCATTCCATCCAAGAGGAACTGACCACCACCATCATAGAATTTCTGAACGCCGAGGAGAAATAGAATGGCTAAACGAGAAGATTATATCAGCTGGGATGACTATTTCATGGGCGTTGCCGTCCTTTCCTCCATGCGGAGCAAGGATCCCAATACCCAAGTGGGGGCCTGCATCGTAAACCAGGACCACAAGATTGTGGGTGTCGGATACAACGGCTTTCCCATCGGGGTAAGCGACGACGAGATCCCTTGGGAGCGTGAGGGTGATTGGCTCGATACCAAGTATCCCTATGTCTGCCATGCAGAGCTGAATGCAATTCTCAACTCAATCAGCAACTCCCTCAAAGGGTGTTCCCTGTATGTGGGTCTTTTCCCTTGCAATGAGTGTGCCAAGGCCATCATCCAGTCAGGAATCAAGGAAGTAATCTTTCTCTCAGACAAATATGCACAAGAGGATAACACCAAGGCGTCGAAGAGGATGTTTGACCAGACGGGAGTCACCTACCGTCAGCTCATACCAAAACACACTACCATAACGCTGAGCCTATGATACTTACCGTCTGCCTCAACCCGACCTTCCAAAGCACCCTGGTGTTTGACCTTTTCAAGGAAGGGGAAGTAAACAGGTGCACATCTCACTACCTCGATGCCTCAGGCAAGGGTATGAACACAGCCAGGCTCCTTAGCCAGCTTGGCTCTGAAGCGGCCTTGCTGACACACCTTGGGGGGCCCAGGAAAGATGAGATGCTGGATCTCTGTTCAAAGGATGCTGTACAGGTTCTCCATGCGGACAGCTTCAGTGACATACGAACGTGCACAACCATCATCTGTGAGGGTATGTGCACAGAACTGGTCCAGAATCCAGAACCGGTGAGTGCATCTTGTGAAGGTCCTATACGAGCCCTCTTTAGCGAAGCGCTGAAGGGCTCAGAAGCCCTCATCATCTGCGGGACACGCGCACCTGGGTATAGCAAAAATCTCTACAGTGATTTTGTCAGGGAGGCAAAGGAAGCGGACAAGTTTGTCCTCCTGGATATCAAGGGTGAGGACCTTCTCTCCTGCCTGCCTTACCGCCCTGATGTGATCAAGCCGAACTTCAGTGAGTTCGTTGAGACGTTCTTTGGGGAAAAGGTTCCCGAACAGGAGCAAAATTCCGACTTGATAGAAAGGGTCTTTGCCAAAATGGCATCGCTTCAAGAGCAGTACGGGTGCAAGAGTGTCATCTCCCGAGGCAAGCATGATCTCCTGCTGTACGACAGGGGACCTGCAACGGTTAGGGTTGAGCCGGCAAAGGTGCTCAACTCCATCGGATGTGGGGACACCCTCAGTGCATCGCTTACACGGGAGCTCCAAAAAGGCAATTCTCTGCAACACGCGGCGAGTGTTGCAACAAACCTCGCAACAATGCAGGCTAAAACTATACCCCCAGGTAGCTTTGTATAACAAATACTCAATATATTTTGGTGCAGTCAAGTTTTGATTTTATGGTATTCCAAAATTCTGCAACGTTAAACTATCTAAATTCTCAAAATACTCACTCATAAGTCATTTATAACGCAATATGATGGATAAAGTTTTATCCGATTCTGAATGATTTACTTTGACAGGCTTAACTTTATCACTCTATACTGTAAAAACATTAATCCACCTAGTGGGTTGATACTAACGAGGAGATATTTTTATGAAAAAAATTCTGTTACTCATGCTCTGCCTAGTTCTCGTCGGTTCTGCTGTATATGCAGGAGGAAGTCAAGAGGCTGCCCCTGCTGCACAAGAAGATTCTAACGTTGTGAAGATTGCCCTGATCATTGAAAACACCATCGATGACAAAGGTTGGTGCCAGGCAATGCACGATGGCATCCTTGAAGCACAGGCACAGATGCCCGGCCGCATTGAATATACGTATAGCGAGAAAATGAAGCCTGTTGATGCCGGTTCTGCTGCCCGACAGTTTGTAGCCCAGGGGTATGATATCATCATCGCCCACGGTGCACAGTACAAGAACCTCATCCTTGAGATGGCCGACGAGTACCCCAAGGTAACCTTTGCATTTGGAACCAGCTCAGAAGTTGGCCCTGCCAATGTGTTTACCTACATGCCCGAAAGTGAAGAGACCGGATACCTCTCAGGTCTCATTGCCGGTATGACAACCAAGGCCAATATCGTTGGTATCGTCGGTCCGGTTGATGCTGGTGACGCCGCCCGTTACAACCGTGGCTACGTCCTTGGTGTCAAGGATGCAAATCCCAATGCAAGAATCATGGTCGCACACTCCGGTTCCTTCAGCGACTTCATCAAGGCCGGAGAAATCGCCCAGTCCCAGATCAAGAGCGGTGCTGATGTACTCTCAGGTTCCTCACAGCAGGCTCTCGGTGCCCTTCGCGCCGTAGCTGACTACCGTGACAAGGACATCTGGTGGGTCGGTCAGGACATTGCACAGATCGGAATCCCAGAAGGATACAAGGTCATTGCTGCCTCTTCCTACAACTATGCTGCTGTCGTAGTTGGCCTGGTGGAAAAGCTTGATGCTGGCATTACCGGAGGCATGAGCCTTCCTATGAACTTCAACAATGGTGGATTCATCTTTAAATTCAACTCTGAGCTTGCAAGCATCTACGATGGTGCGATCAAGACCAAGGTAGACCAGACCATTGCCGCTTTCAAGGCAAAGCCAAACACGGTCAATTACACCAGTGTTGACTATTCGAAGCTTTAAGAGTCTTTAGTACATGGGTCATGCACTGCCTTGCTGTGCATGACTCAATTTTTTTGATGGTATTCGGAGGATTCCCGCATGGAAATCACTACAAAGAAGATAACCAGCCTACGTGTGGAACACATCACCAAACGTTTTCCGGGGGTATTGGCGAGCGATGACATATCCCTCTCTATCGGAGAAGGGGAAATCCTTGCCTTGGTTGGCGAAAACGGAGCAGGCAAGACTACGCTGATGAACATCCTCATGGGGCTGTATCAGCCTGATGAAGGCCGTATCATCATCAACGGGGAAGAGGTCAAGTTCAGATCCCCCAACGATGCCTTTGCAGCCGGCCTGGGTATGGTGCACCAGCAATACATGCTGGTTCCCAATATGACAGTGCTTGAGAACATAGCACTTGGATACAAGATGGCATGGTCCCTTCTCAAACTGGACCTGAAGATGGTTCGCGACCGAATTGATGAGATATCGAAAAAGTACGGGCTCCAGGTAGATTCCGATGCCTACATCTGGCAGCTCTCGGTAGGGGAGCAACAACGCGTTGAGCTGGTAAAGACCCTTTGTCTTGGCGCCAAGTTCCTTATTCTTGACGAACCCACCAGCGCCCTTACCCCGCAGGAGACCGATGAGCTTATAATCCTGCTCAAACGTATGGCAAGCGAACTCTCCATCATCTTCATCAGCCACAAGCTGCAGGAAGTGAAGGACCTTTCCAATACCATCACCATCTTACGTCATGGCTCTGTTGTCTTCCAGGGCAACACCACCGACCATTCTCCTAGTGACATCGCTGCACTCATGACCGGACATGAGGTTGAGCTTCCCCTCAACGAGGAAAGCCCTTGTGAAGGCGAAGTTGTGCTGAACATAGTAGATTTGAATGTAAAGAGCGACCGTGGGTTCCTAGCCCTCAACAAGCTGAACCTATCGATTCGCTCTGGTGAGATCGTAGGGCTTGCAGGGGTGTCCGGCAACGGACAGAGAGAACTTGCCGAAGCCATAAACGGCCTCAGGAAAGTGGAGAGCGGGGAGATTCTCTTCTATGGGGAGAACCTTGCAAACAAGAGTCCCTACCATGTCATCGAAGCGGGCATGGGCTACATTCCTGAAGAGCGTAATACGGAAGGCATCGTACCCTCCTTCTCCATCAAGGAGAACCTGATCCTCAAGGATGCCTCACATCCCGAGTTCTCCAGGCACACCTTCCTGAGAAACAAGGAGATAGAGAAGAATGCCACTGACCTCAGGGTCAAGTTTGACATCCGCAGCCCCAACATCTCCGTTGCAGCAGGAGCGTTGTCCGGGGGAAACATCCAGAAGGTCATCCTGGCCCGTGAGATATCCCGGAAGCCCAAGTTCCTCATAGCAGTCTATCCCATCAGGGGTCTCGACCTGGGCGCTGCAGAGTTTATCCACAGGCAGCTGCTGGAGAAACGCAAGGAAGGCATTGGCATACTGCTTGTCAGTGAGGAACTGGACGAGATTCTCGACCTCTCAGACCGCGTAGCGGTGATATTCAAGGGTGAGATCCAGAAGGTATTGGACCGGAAGGATGCAAACCGCAGAAGCCTTGGTATTCTCATGGCAGGAGTGAAAGATGACCAAAACATTTAAGATTACCTATCAGGTCGCGATCATCATTCTGGCCATACTGGCAGCAATGCTGATCGGGGCTGTCATACTCATGACTATTGGAGCTGATGTGCTGAAGACCTACTCGGTCATTCTCTTTGAGCCCTTGAAGACAACGCTTCAGCTCACTGAGGTGCTCATCAGGGCAATCCCTCTGACCATCATCGCACTGGGTATCGCAGTTGCATACAGAAGCGGAATCATCAATATCGGAGCCGAGGGCCAGATGGCCATGGGCATCTTGGGAACTACAGCCATTACGCTGATGTTCCCAGAGCTCCCCAAGCCGATCCTTCTTCCTATGGCTGTTCTCAGTGGGGCGGTCATGGGAGCCTTCTGGGGCTTCATCCCCGGGGTATTGAAAGCGAAACTCCAGGTAAGTGAGCTGCTTTCGACAGTCATGCTCAACTACATAGCTGCCCAGTTCTATACCTTCTTTTTGCGCGGTCCTATGCTCGACCCTGCAGAATCCTCGCTCGGAGGAAGCGGAACTCCCCAGTCGATGCGTCTGAGTGAGAACATCTGGCTGGACAGGCTTCCCGGAACCCGGTTGCATGCCGGTATCTTCTTCGCCCTCTTTCTGGCCATCCTCATCTACCTGTTGCTTTGGAAAACCTCCACAGGAATGAAGATGCGGGCAGCAGGGGCGAGTGCACGTGCAGCCCGCTATGGTGGCATAAACGTCACCTGGTATCTGGTCATAGCAATGGCCATCAGCGGGGCCTTTGCAGGCATGGCCGGCTCAATTGAGATCGCAGGTGTCCACCGTCGTGCGATCGAAGGCATTACCGGGGGCTACGGCTTCAGCGGTATCGTCGTAGCGCTCTTCGGAGGCCTGCACCCCGCAGGCATCATTCCAGCCTCCTTCTTCTTCGGCCTTCTGATCGTAGGTGCGGATATGACACAGAGAATGGTCGGTGTACCCGCCAACATGGTCAACGTGCTGCAGGGAATCATCATCCTGGTCATCGTCGCCACCAAGATGGTCCTTGCAGACCCCTATCTCATGGAAAAGGTCTGGCGCAAATACCAAAAACTCGCGAACCCTCCCAAGGAGGTCCAAGCATGAACTTTATCGTAAATATACTTTCGCTAGCAGTCCCGTTCTCCGTAGCCCTTCTGATCGCCTCCCTTGGGGAGATGTTCAACCAGAGAGCCGGTATCTTCAACCTGGGCTGTGAAGGCGTCATGGCCATGGGAGCTTTCCTCGGGATGCTCATCCCCTACAGCATCGGACATGGCGGACCAACCCCTGGAGTGTATAACTTCATAGGGCTGTTGGTAGCCATGGGGGTAGGCGCCCTCTTTGGCATGCTCTTTGGCTTTGTTGTGGTCACCTTCCGTGCCCCTCAGGGCATCGCAGGCATCGGCTTGCAGATGTTCGGTGTAGGGACAGCAGGAACCCTCTTTCGCCATTTCATCGGTGGAACACAGTCGGTTCTCGGCATCAACAAATTGAACATCCCCGTTCTTTCAAAAATTCCCATCCTCGGGCCGGTATTCTTTTCGCATAACATTATTGTCTACCTAGCTTTTCTGTTTGTTCCGGTTGCCTGGTACATTCTCTTCAAGACACCTTGGGGCCTGAAGGTACGGGCCGTTGGGACGAACCCCAGGGCGGCTGACTCCATCGGTATCCAGGTAAACAAGGTCCGCTTCCAGGCTCTGGCAGTGGGCGGAGCCCTAGCCGGTCTTGCAGGAGCCTATCTCAGTCTCTGTCAGGCAAAGATGTTCAGCGACGAGATCATAGCAGGACGAGGCTTCATAGCCGTTGCCCTGGTCTATTTCGGACACTGGACCCCTGTGAAGATCATGTGGGGGGCGCTCCTGTTCAGTTTCGCCCAGGCCTTGCAGCTTGCGATCCAGGGACAGGGAATCAACTTCCCCTACGAGTTCGCTGTCATGCTCCCGTATGTCATGGTCATAGTCGTTCTGGCGTTCAGTAGGGAAAGCCAACTGCTCGGCCCCACAGCCCTCGGCCAGCCGTTCAACAGGGAAAAGCGTACGTAGACAAAAGAGACTTTCAACCAGGGGATTTTGTTACAATTCCCTGGTATTTCCTTTGGTTTTTGTGCATTAGGGATTAACGCAACAAGGATTGCAACAGACTAATGTATTACGCAACAACATCTTGACGAATTGCTTCTTATTAGAGAGACTATGAGAGTATAGCATCACAGACCGATGCATTCGCAAGAGTGCTGACGCTAAGCGGCTACCACATGTTCCCTTCCAAAACGATAAAAACGTTAAGGCTGGATCTTGTGCAATGCGCACCTCCTTCCGCCTTGACCCAATGGAGAGCTCAGCTGTGTATGCATTCAATGTAAATGGAAATTCAATCAGCTATGATGGACAAGATAAAAAACTCCTTCGCTTCTTGCGCGAAGACCTGAACCTCACCGGAACCAAGGATGGTTGCAGTGAGGGTGCCTGTGGTACCTGTACCGTATTGGTCAATGGCAAGAAGACCAAGGCCTGTGTCCCCACCCTTTCCAAGCTCGAGGGAAAGTCCATCGTAACAATCGAGGGCCTCACCGAGCGTGAGAAAGATGTCTACTCGTACTGCTTCGCTGAAGCAGGGGCAGTGCAGTGTGGCTACTGCACCCCAGGCATGATCATGAGCGCAAAGAGCCTGCTCGATGAAGAGCTCAACCCCACCCTCGACATGGTCAGGAACGCTATCAAAGGAAATATCTGCCGCTGCACTGGGTATAAGAAGATTGAGGAGGCCATCCTCATGGCTGCAACATATTTCAGAGAGGATCTTCCTGTACCCACTGACGTTGAAGAACCACAGCTCGACAAACGCTATAGGCGCGTTGATGCCATTCCCAAGGCCTTGGGTGAAGGACTCTACACTGATGATATCCGCATCGACGGCATGCTCTACGCCAAGGCTGTACGATCAGCATTCCCTAGGGCAAGGGTTCTGAAAATCGATTCCACAGAAGCTGAGAAGCACCCTGACTTTGTCAGGATGGTTACAAGCTCTGAGGTTCCACAGAACATCATCGGGCACATTATCCATGACTGGGACGTCCTCATTCCCATAGGTAGCATCACACGCTACACAGGTGATGCCATCTGCCTGGTTGTCTCCAAGAATAGCGAGACACTGGATGCGATAGCATCCCTCATTGATGTCTCCTATGAAGTGTTGAAACCTGTGCTTACCATGGAAGAGGCACTCGCCGAGGATGCTCCACCTATTCATGAGAATGGCAATATCCTCACTATCGAGCACATTGTCCGCGGCAATCCCGATAAGGCCATTGCAGAGAGCAAGCACGTCATCAGGCGACATTATTCCACCCCCTATACAGAACACGCCTTCATGGAGCCTGAGTGTGCCGTAGCGGTCCCTGAGGTTGAGGACGGCATACTGGTCCATACTTCAGGCCAGTCAATCTATGACGAGCAGGAAGAAATTTGCCACATGCTCAAGCTTCCCCCTGAGAAGGTCCACTGCTACAGCATGCTTGTCGGCGGGGGCTTTGGAGGCAAGGAGGACATGAGTGTCCAGCACCATGCCGCCCTGCTGGCCTGGTTGCTCAGAAAGCCGGTCAAGGTGAAGCTCAGTCGCCAGGAAAGCCTGGCTGTCCATCCCAAACGCCATCCCATGGAAATCGATCTTGTAAGCGCCTGTGATGAGCATGGGCGCATTACGGCCATGAAGGCAACCATCATGGCAAATACAGGAGCCTATGCATCCTTAGGAGGACCTGTGTTGCAGAGGGCTTGCACCCATGCCTCCGGTCCTTACAACTTCCAGAACTTCGAAGTGTTGGGAAAGGCCATCTATACCAATCTGGTTCCCGCCGGTGCATTTAGGGGCTTTGGGGTTACCCAGAGCTGTTTTGCCGTTGAATCGAACATGAATCTGCTAGCCGATGAAGTTGGCATGGACTATTGGCAGTTCAAGAGGCTCAATGCCCTCAAGCCAGGGGATGTGATGCCCAACGGCCAGATTGCACAACCGGATACCGGCATCATAGAGTGTCTTGATGCGGTGAAGGAGGCCTATGACTCATCCCCCCGTGCCGGTCTTGCCATCGCCTTCAAGAACACCGGACTCGGAGTCGGGTTCCCTGACACCGGCCGATGTATTCTCTCTGTGGAGCAGGGCAAGGTGCACATCCGCACCAGCGCTGCGTGTATGGGCCAAGGAATTGCTACTGTCTGTACCCAAATGCTTGGGCAGACCTGCGCACTGAGCTCAGCAGAAATCATAGTCGAAGCCCCTGACACAAGGCGCACCCCTGACTCAGGCACCAGTACGGCTTCTAGACAGTCGTTCTTTACAGGAGAAGCGGTACGTAGGGCAGCTTTGCAACTCAAGGAGGCACTCAAGAGCGCACCCCTTAAGGATCTTGAAGGACAGGAATATTTTGGCGAGTATACCAGTATCACCGACCCCATCACCTCTACAAAGAAGAACCCGTTTAGCCATGTGGCCTACAGCTACTCAGCCCAGGTTGTCATCCTCGACGAACAGGGCAAGCTGGAAAAGGTAGTCGCCTCCTGCGACGTCGGTCAGATAGTTAACCACCAGGCCCTTACCGGCCAGATTGAAGGCGGGGTTGTCATGGGACTAGGCTATGGCCTTACCGAGGACTTCCTTATTGAAGAAGGACAGCTGAAGGTTAAGTACGGCACCCTGGGTCTGCTCAGATCGACTGACGTACCAGATATTGAGGTCAAACTGGTCCAGGGACCGGAGAAGAACTCTCTGGCATACGGAGTAAAGGGTGTGGGAGAGCTTTGCACCATCCCGACAGCCCCTGCATGTCAGCATGCCTACTATCGTCTTGACGGCAACTTCAGGACTTCCCTACCCTTGGGTGATACTGCGTACAAGAAGCTTAAGAAGAGTCATTGAACGAAGACAAATAAAGGAATAAAGAGCTTTGATGGAGGCCGCATATACGACCTCCATTGATAGTATGCAAAGCAGTACAATTTTGGACTTCCGAAATAGTTTGATTTTTTTGAAGGTATTACAAAAGTTATTCGACTATAGACGAATAACTTTTGTAATTCTTGTCTTTTTCCGACTATAGGCGAAAAACTTTAAGGGTCTATTCATAAGAATTATGAATAGACCCTAAAAGCAAAATGCAACATGTTTATACGTATGGTTTTTTGATCCATGACCTCTTAATCCGTAAAGTCAAGCTAACAACTAAGGGAAACTCATTACTCTTCATGAAGCAAGAAATCTAGAATATTGATAATTCTGATACCTTCAAAGTCTTTAGTAAAATGACGGTCCATAGTAAGTATCATCTTGTCATATTGGTCATCAATTGCAAGAAGTGGTCTAAGCTCTCTCTCCCTTGTCTTTTCATCCATGATTGTAGCCGATACCTGCACGTACATTTTTTTATCTGCACGAGTAGCTATGAAATCAACTTCTAAGGTACCGACTTTCCCTATGCACACTTCATATTGCCTATGCAAAAGCTCCAAAAAGACAACATTTTCAAGAATTTGTCCATAATCTGCATTTCTTAACCCAGTAAGTTGGTTACGAATACCCAAATCCACAATATAGTACTTTTCCAAGGTCTTGAGAAACATCTTTCCCTTAAGATCATACCGGTTGGCACGACAGATAATGTATGCATTCTCCAACATGGCAAGATAGTTATCGATGGTATCACTAGTAGTCTTCCTGCCACTGGAATTTAAGTAATCTGCAATCTTTTTCGTTGAAACAATGTTACCTATATTATCTGCAATAAACTTAAGTAGACTTTCAAGCAATGCAGGGTCACGCACTTGATTACGTTGCACCACATCCTTAAGGATTACAGTGTTGATGACACCAGAGAGAAATGCACTGATGGTCTCTTTCTGATCTAATAGCTTGATAACCGTTGGTAAACCACCATATGTTACATAGTCATTGAAACGATCAGCTAGGGGTTTTGAAACAGACAGCAACTCTGATTCCTCATTCTCTCTAAAATTCAAATATTCTTTGAATGAAAGGGGTTGGATTGGGATCTCGACATACCTCCCGGAAAGAAGAGTCGATAGCTCTGAAGAGAGTAAATAGGCATTCGATCCTGTCAGATAAATATCCACAGGATAATCAACTTGGAGGGAATTCACCACTCGTTCCCACGATTCAACCTGTTGGACTTCATCTAAGAGAATGTAGAAATTCTTTCCATTCTTTATCAGTTGCTTTTTTAGGCTGGCATACATCTGCTTATACGAGGTCAGTTCATCAAATTCCAAAGACTCGAAATTCATTCGAATGATATGGTCGCTGGGGACTCCATTGGCAAGAAGATAGGATTCAAACAACTCAAGTAAAGATGATTTTCCGCTTCGTCTCATCCCAGTTATTACCTTGATCAAAGGTTTGTCTTTAAATTTGATCAGCTGAGTCAGATAGAAATCACGGTTTTTAAGCATGAGGCACCTCGTAGTAAGTATACTCGACAACGTAGAAATTGCCAAAGTTATTCGACTATAGACGAATAACTTTTGTAATTCTTATCTTTTTCCGACTATAGGCGAAAAACTCCCAAGATTTCACAGATGTTATCAGGCAGAGGCATTTGACCACAGCCTTGGGTGTGGTGATGAACAACTTCAGTCTCCAGACTCCAAAAGCCACTTGTAGGCAGGAACCACATGAATGGTTCGCCCGGTTGCTTCATCGGTGATATCTTCTTCCTCGTAGGCGGTGATAATCCACCCCTCACGCACTTCCAACTCCTCCATACCATCAAGGAGGGCTCTGCGTTCACGCTCTTTGGTACCATTTTGGCCTTTCAAGCTCCAGCAAACCTGCAACAACTGGATGGCCGAGTCGGGACCAACAGCGAAGTCGATCTCATCGCCTTTGGCTGTCTTGTAGTAAAAAATTTCCTCCATGGTACGTCTGAGCTGGACGAATACCATATTCTCCAGTACAAGGCCAGCATTCTCCGATGTCGCATGGCTGAACGCCTGAGCCATTGCATGGTCAATTGCGTATACCTTTTTAGGGTTCACCGCTCTGACTGCACTGTTGTAGGAGCGGATGGGGACGGTGAACAACAGGTAGATGTCGCCAATTTTATCAAGGTAGTCACTGATCAAAGCAGGAGAAAGCATGTGACGCTCACCTGATAGCCGTTGCTTGAGCTTGTTCACCGTTATCAGGCGGCTCATTGTGTTCATCAACAGCTGCACCATACGCTTTAGCTGGTTGGGGTGGGGAATGTCGTACCGTAGAATCAAATCTCGAATAAGCACATCGGTCACCAGATTCTGGAAGTACGGAACGGCCATGCTATCCTTAGGGAGCAAAAGGCGTTCGGGCATTCCTCCCTTCTGTACATAGTCATCGAAAGCTTCGATGATCTCGTCCCTGCTAGCAATGTCTACGATTGCCTCTCTCTTTTTGGAGGCTCGGAGGAACTCCCTGAACGAAAAGGGAAACAGTTCCCACGTGAAGGTTCTTCCCCCAAGTTCGGTTGCCAGCTCCTTAGAAAGGAGCTTTGCGGAAGAACCAGTGATATACACCTCACACTTTTCGGTTGTCTGCAACCTGTTGATGAATTGCCCCCATCGGTGCACATATTGGAGTTCATCGAAGAAAAAGTAGACTTTCTGTGTATGGTTCTGGGGATACATTCCATAATACGTGTCGGTAATTACCGTTGGTTCAGCTTTCTCCTGCCTGAGGAAATCCAAGCGATCATCAGAGAAGTCTATATAGCAGATAGACTCTTTGGCTAATCCTTCAGCTATAAGTGCTTGGATTTTCTCATGTTGCCATGTTGATTTCCCGCCTCTCCTAATGCCGATGATCACCGTAGCTTTCCTCGGAACAGGAAGGATCTGCAGATCCCTGCTCACGATTGGATACTGATCGAGAAAATTCTGCTGATGCTGGGCAATGATAAGCCGCAAAGTTTCGTTCATACTGTATGATACGTTAATTCTGGCTTATTGTCAAATAGTTTACAAAATCTTGTAAACTATCAGCGAGAAGCTTACAATATTTTGTAAGCTTTTTGCGGTATCTGGTACCACCCCTTCAGCGGCAGCACTTCAGCTTGCATGAAGTCGATTAGCTCTACACCAATACAATGCCCTTCCCCTCCACTATCACAACATGGTTCTCACAATCGACTGTCGGTACAATCCGATTCCTAAAGAAGTCAGGATCAGGAGAGGCTCCTACCATGCAGGCAAAATAGGTTGTTCCCTTCCCTATGGTACCTTCCAGATAGGGAACAATGGTCGTATCTTGGGTGAAGTTCAAGTTAGGCATCGGTTTTATCCAAGAAGCCTCCCTATCCTGCAAAAGGTCTATGATCGCAGTAGTACCCCAAGGAAAACCTTGAACGACCAATACGGAGAGTCTGGACTATTGTACTGCTCTGCAAGCAACAGCGCGGGATAGACAAACCCAATGGTAAGCATCCCATCCACAAGAATCTCAGTCCGCTCTGTATTGAATGCGTCAATGAAAGGTATCAATGCACGATGGCTTGCATCGTCCCAGGTGTAATACGTAATGGTTGTGGGTTCGACTGAGCCTGCAGGAGCTTTTGTCTCTGTAGTTCCGGCAGCAAACAGCATTGCTGTAATCAGTGCAAAAATCATTCCTAGCATACGTAATTTCTTTCTCAAATTCATTGTGTTCCTTATTGGGAATGAATGAGCTTGACTAATCATTGCATGGGTGTCTCAATATTTATATTTTGAAGATCTTTCTTAGTTTACACTCTCTATGTATGTTCCCTTTCCAGGAAAAACCTGAACCCAAGTACCCTTGTAGAATTCAACCCAAAAGAGTCTGCTGTCGTCCCAAACCAAAAACCGAGGGCAACTCCAAAGACCCTGAAAGCCTAACCTTTCTGACTTTACCCATACACGCACTTCTCACCATTTGGTTTTTGCTCAAACCGTGGTATCATACTTCTATGATACTTAAGAGCGCAACCTATGTAGGAGCTGACCACAGAATGCATACCCAGGATATCAGGGTATCAGGATCAGTTATCAGCCAGATCCAGGAAACTTTGGATCCGGAAGAGAAGGAACGCATCATTGACTGCGCATCCTTCATCATCATCCCGGCCCTCGCAGATTGCCATGTCCACACCCCTGATACGCTCCTGCGAGGGACCCACCGCGACATGCCCCTCGCCTCCTGGGGTGATGGGAGCAAGCAGGGACAACTGCAGCAGATGCTCTATGCCTACCTCGATGAGGCTGTAGGAAAAGAGGAGTTCAAGACACTGGTCCTCTACTCCTACATGCAGTACCTCCGCCAGGGCGTCGGCTTTATCGTTGAGACCGGACAAGCTGACAACTCATCTTCCATCCTACAGGAGTGTGCACAGCTGATAGGACTGAAGGCGTTGGTCGACTACTATGACGAGGATTCTTCGCAGACACCTGCCACTGCCACCGTCAGCCAAGGCATCCACCTCCCTGAGGAGGAAAACCTTACCTCAGAACTTTTGGAAGAGGTGCGCCAAAGGTGTGTAAATGATCATCCATATCTGATGACCCACTGCCTGGAGACGTCCTGGAGACGGACTCAGGTACAGGAAAAGTTTGGAATGTCGACTGTTGAACTGCTCGCCAAAAAACATATCCTCGATTCCAAAGCCATCCTCTTCCACTGTGTCGAGGCAAGCGAACAAGATATTGGACTGCTGGCAAAACATCAGGCTAATGTGGTGCACTGCCCTGTCTCCAATACCCGCAGCGGAGCTGGTGGTATGAACCTCTGCGCCATGCTGGATCAGGGCATCAACATAACCTTAGGAACCGACTACCTCAGCCACGACATGTGGGAAACTATGCGCACCACCTATGGGGAACTGAAGCAGGGGATGAAGCCTCACCTGTATGATGCATGCACGGTTCTTTCGATGGCTACGCGCAATGCCTCCCCTTTCGCAAGTGAAACCAGCTACCAAGGAACCATCGAGGAAGGGAGCGGAGCAGACTTGCTGTTCCTCAATGCCCACCACGCCATCTCCCCCATCATTGACAACCCTGACTTCTCCAATGCAACGCATAACCTGCTCATCTATGCAAGGCCTGAGATGATCACACACGTCATGGTCAATGGCAAGTGGGTTATCAGAAACAAGGTATTTGTGACCGTCGATGAGCAAGAGATACTCAAAGCCTACGCTGAGGTGGTGACCAAGCTCTTTGCTGAGGATTACTGATCACTGCAACACAGCATTACCTTCCCTTGGCCATCTGCTCAGCGTTGGAGTATATGAGCAAAGTCCATGGGTAAAGAGATGGTTAACCTATGTATGCAAGCAAAAGACCGACATCCTCGTAGGGAAGTCGGTCTTTTTTTAGTACAAGAGCATTCACTCTTGAGTCAGGGACTAGTTTGCTGAAGGAATGCTCGTCTTGTAGGTATCCCAGTTGGCAACAATCTCATCGATCACTACCCTAGAGACAGCGAATCCATTCTTCATTCCCATGGAGAAAGCACCTGAACTGGCATCCAGACTCTCTCGAACACTCTGTCCGGGATAAGGCTGGTCAAAGTTGACCACATCACGACAGACAAGCAGACGATCGAGCAGGTCGTAATTCATGGCAACCACACCAAAGGCATTGTCTTCCATCTGTGTCACCCTATAGATACCAGCTCCATAGGCGGCGGTTACCTCATCGGCACGAGCCGAAGAGGAGGAACCATGCCAGTAGCTGTCTCCTGTGACCGAGACTCCCATCCGTACAGAGGGTTTTTCCAAGGCTTCAGTTGGGCCGTAGTTTGCCCTATAGGCAGCGGCTGCACTAGCATCGGAGAGAGGGACAGCAGAGGTGATCTCATATGCCCACTGGGCAAGAGCCTTGTTCAGTTTGATATATCCAGGACGGTCATACCCTTCTGAGCGCAAGAATGTGCTGTCATCGGGACTAGACTTATCACTCTCCAACCAACCATGCCCAAGCTCAAAGTCAACCAGCTCATCAGCCCAGACCACATCACCGAGGGTTCCCCTCTGTGGACTCATACCTGAACAACCACTTACCAGTATGTAGGTATTGGAAAAATCAAACCGAGGATCGGAAAGAATCGCCGTAAGGGAAGAGGAAGCCTGAGCCTTACCCATGCCAGCAATACACCCGGCAACACCATCTTCATTGACATACAGGGTCAAGGGCATCTTGCCCAGCTGGTAGCTTTCTGCGCCGTCGAGATACGCTTCATAGAAATGCTGGAACTCTCCGGCAAAATCCCCTTTGTTCTCTCCCACTTCAAACATGTTGAGAACAAGAACTTTAATCTCCTGTTTCTCTGCAACAGCCTGTGCACCAAGTGTCATAACACTCAGAATACCCAAAAACACCAATAGTAGCCCTTTAAAGCCATTTTTCATCAAAAACTCTCCTAAACCCATAGTATTTGGAGAGTCTATTGGATAGTGAAGCTCAAGAACAAGGGGTAACATGCAAAAGGTGTACTGTATGTCAGACTAAAACCCTAAATGGACAACAGATATGCAACATAAATGAATTCCACGCTTCTCATTGGCAACACATATGATGTAGTGTACTTCTCAATATTTCACTTCTCCCACTTTCCTATCCCTTGATAGAGAAAGGAACCTGTAAGACAAACCTCCACTTTCAGCTATCAATACGCATCAAGGTAGGCTTGCATGTGAGATAGTGAGGAATTTTCTCTTATCTAACACTTTTACAAAATGTGTAAATGTGTTAGGTTAGACACACCAACCCTATCACCCCTACTATGAGGAACATTGCATGACTATCACTACCTTTGAACAACTGTTGGGAACCTTGAAGAAAGTTACCGACGATATCACAAAAACCATTCCCTTCAAAAACATCCAATCTTTCTTGGGTGATCTCAAGCAGATCAAGCCAACGTGGCCCGCTCTGAAGATTGGAAACCTAGTTGCACCCACCCCTATCGTTCAGGGAGGCATGGGTGTAGGGATATCCCTCTCCTCCCTGGCCTCCGCTGTGGCTAATGTCGGGGGAATAGGAGTCATTGCAGCAAACGCCATCGGCTTGCTGGAAAAGGACTACTACAAGGATGGCAGGGAGGCAAACCTACGTGCCTTCCGCCGAGAAATCCGCAAAGCCCGTGAAATGACCAAAGGCATCATTGGGGTCAACATCATGGTTGCAGTCAGTGACTTTCACCAGTTGCTTGATGTAGCTATCGAGGAGAAGGTGGACATCGTCTTTATGGGTGCAGGACTCCCTATCAAGGGCATCCCAGTTGAGAAAATCCGTGAGAACGGAGTCAAGATCGCCCCTATCGTGAGTTCCGCCCGTGCCACCGAGATGATCTTCAAGATGTGGAAGAAAATCTACAATGATGTCCCTGATGCCGTGGTCTTTGAAGGGCCGAAGGCTGGAGGGCACCTCGGATTCACAGAAGAGCAGCTGGAGGATCCTGCCTACCAGGTAGAGGCGATTGTTCCTGAGATAGCAAAGGTCCTGCTTTCCTATGGACAGGAGTTCGCCCGTGAGATCCCTTTGATCGCTGGGGGTGGCGTCTATACCGGGGAGGATATCTACCAAGTGCTCCAATCTGGAGCCCAAGGCGTGCAGATGGCTACTCGATTCGTTGCAACTGACGAGTGTGATGCCGATATCCGCTTCAAGCAAGCGTATGTCGATTGCACAAAAGAGGATCTTGGCATCATTAAGAGTCCTGTAGGTATGCCTGGTCGTGCTATACGCAACAAGTTCATAACAGACAGTGAAGCTGGCATCCGCCCAGCCTTTACCTGTGCATGGAAATGCCTTTCCTCCTGCAAAGCACAGGATGCAAACTACTGCATCTCCATTGCTCTGAACAATGCACGTAAAGGCGTACTGCAAGGCGGGTTCGTCTTTGCAGGTTCCAATGCCTACAAGATACAGGAGATCGTCCCGGTAGCCTCCTTGGTTTCCGAACTCTCAACCGGCTATTTGTTGGCTGAGAGACAGAAAATTTCCTCCAAGCTGGAAAGTCTGGTTGCAAGCTTGCAACACTTGGCAGAACGGTACAAAACTATGCAAGGTCAGGTCATTGAACTGGGAAAGGCATACGAAAAAGTCCTTACCACCCCTTCTGAGCTAATGGAGAAAGTAACCTTGACTGAACTCCGAGAAAACTATGTAAAAACACAGGCCAAAGCTAAGAAACTCCAGCTTAAAATGGTAGAGAAGCTTATGGCCTCATGGTATCTGTTGGAACCACAGAGAATCTGAGAAGGCTCTAGAACAAAAAGTAAGGAAGATTAGCATATTGTGATGAAGGGAGGGGTGTAATCACACTCCTCCCTTCCCCGTTTCACTATCAGATATGCAGTATTCGTCAGCAGACTTGATTAGATCAACTTCTCTTTTCCGCTGTACATCTCTGTGGTGTTGATCACCAAGGCCCCATGCCCCGGATGCTTAGTAGGGTTCCAACCCTTCATCCAATCGAACAATTTCCCTGAGGTGAGATATTCCACCTCTCCCTTTACCTGGTAGGATTTGCCTTCCTTGGTAATGAACAGGACGGCAGCCTTGCTCTTGGCCTCAATGTTCTGCTTGGTCTTGAAAAAGTAGTTGTCGGCAATGACAATACGATTATCGTCACTCAGGCCCACACAGGTTGCATAGATACTATTAGGCATACCCTTGCTATCAACTGTGGTCAACACGACAGCGCCATCTCTCTGCTGCCAAGCTTGTTTTACTACATCATCCATCTTGTATCTCCTTCTTCTCATGAAGACCTTCCATTGTAAACCTCTAGGACATTGTTGCAAGGGGGAGAAGAAAAAAATCAGGAGAACAGGAAAGCAGAAAAACCTGAAACAGGACAAGACACATCCATCCCAAAGGCGAAAAAGGCTTAGTACCCAAAACACGTACAATTGAACCTATCTGTGTGTGCATTCACGCCTTTTTCCAAAAGCCAACTACCTCTGACAAGTATGATACATACAATACTATCAAATCTCAGATTGAGATTTTACGAATTTCTGGACAAAGTCTGAACAGTGATTTTTCTAGGGACAATACTCCTATAAGTACATACAATGGATACATTTATATTGATTACTTTTCCTTATTAGAAATTTTTTAGGATTACTAATGCTTTTCATTGCCTTATAGTCAACAATTCTGCTAGGATTAAACATGAGAAAAACCAAACTGTTCATAATCCTTTGCCTACTCGTAATTTTCTCCTCCCCCATCAACGCAACTGTTACAGTTACATATGCCCCAGTATCGGCTCTTGTTTTTGAAACCGGTACATTTCCTTTTGCTTCGACAGACTTTGTTGCCCATATAGGAACCTTTACGTTCGAAAGTACTGACAATAAATTATTTGACCCTGCTCTCGTCAATATGTCGGTAAGCAATAATTTTGAATTCTCCGGACTAGTGACATGGTACAACCATTGGGAGACTGGTTTGCCTGTATATGAACAAGATATCACTACGTTTTCTCTTGCTTCTGTAAGCACGGTAAAAGGCACAACCAGGTATGTAAAGCTTTGGGGTGAAGATGATGGCATAGCTCGCCTTACGAATGAAGGCGGAAATTTCAATACAGCTGTTTTTATTGCGAAACTATATTTTTTGGGCGATCAGAGTTCCTCGAAATATAAACCAGGAGAATACTACACCCTTACATCAGGAATTCTGGATACGTTTAAGGTAGCGGTTGCTTCTGGTGGTGGAGGTATCTACAACAGTATGACATACATACCAGTAGGAACCCAGACAGGTCCAATTTCTTTTGTGCCTGGTCCCCTCACCTCGCTTCCCTATGGAGATCCCAATCCTCCTTTTGATTCTGTAGACTATGAGCTCACCATCATCGAAAACCAGGCTTTCACTCTCCAGAATGCATTCACTACCAATGCTTCTCAGATAGCCCAAGCTCAATTGATAGTGACCAATGCAACTCCAAATACTGCCTACGGAATCAATGTTGAGTTCAGAGATGCGTCAAACAGCGCTATTTTTGCATTGTATCTTGACGGTAACACCCTACTATACAGCATCCCTTACAAACTCCGTTTCCTCAACCAAGAGGTAGTGGGAAATGTTCCTATACTCTGGAACAACCTCAGCAATGGAACATTTTTACAAGATATTTCTGTCACGGGCATAGACCCTACGACTGCAGGGAGAGCTCCTTCCGGCTCCTATTCAGAGGTGATTACGGTGACGATCACTCCTATTGATAGCATTTGATCTTTCCCCACTAGGTATTCATGACTTTTAAACTTAGTGAAAAACCTTACCAAAGCTACGTAATCTGACAAATTCAAAATGCTTGAAAACACTTTTTCCTTGTATTTCTGGTCAGAAGGTACCGAGGGCGAAATGCAAGGCAAGGAAAAAACATTCCTGGAATGGAGAAACAATTCTCCACTCCAGGAATTCATGCCTACCGATAAGAATTCTTATAGATATTCAGGCAGTCCTCATCACTGAGCTCTACAGGATCAACCATGAAGAGCCCTGCCATATTTTCCCGGGCATTCTGCACCATCTTGGGAAGGTCCTCTTCCTTGATGCCGTAGTCGGACATCTTCAGCTGATCGACACCACAAGATTTTTGCAAGTCTGATAAGGCAGTGACAAAATCCATAGCCTTTGTCGCATCTGACTTTCCTAAGGCCTTAGCCATAGCTACCATCCTCTCATCACAGACTTTGCTCTGGGCAATATGGGTAGCGTAAGCAAGGCTGATCATAATCAGGCCAGCCCCATGAGGCAGTGCGGGATAGTAGGCGCTCAAGGCATGTTCAAGGGAGTGTTCGGAAATACACCCTGAGGTAGACTCCACCATCCCAGCCAAGGTGTTGGCTAACGAGACATCCTCTCTAGCTTGTATATTCTTTCCATCATTGACAGCTGTAGCGAGGCTTTTGCCTATCAGGCGAATGGCCTCGAGGCTATACATGTCACTTAGCGTATTGGCTGTCGTGTTGATATAGCCCTCTGTACTGTGGAACAGGGCATCAAAGCCCTGATAGGCAGTCAGGGATGCTGGAACACTCACACTAAGCAGAGGATCGACGATGCTCAACACAGGAAATGTGCCTGCATAGCCCATCCCTATCTTCTCATTGGTCTCCACTTTGGTTATGACTAGCCAGGGGTCGGCTTCGGTCCCGGTTCCTGCAGTGGTTGTGATTGCTACGATGGGCAAGGGCCACGTAGGCACGGGTTTTGCTTCTCCACTACCGCCGCCAATATAGTCCCAGAGATCCCCTTCATTTGTCGCCATGATGGCAATGCCCTTTGCCGAGTCAATGGTACTGCCACCCCCGAGCCCAATGACAAAGTCACACTTCTCTGTTCTACAGAGCAGGGCGCCTTCTGTGACATGGTCCTTGATGGGGTTGGGAAGAATCTTGTCAAAGACAACTGAACTCACCCCTGCCTTCTTTAGCTGGGTTTCGAGTTGGGCAAGATAGCCGTTCTCTCGTGTGGATTTGCCGGCAGAAATGACAATCAGGGCACGTTTGCCTGGTAGCTGCTCCTTGTGCAAGCGATCGAGCGAACCGTTTCCAAATACTATCCTTGTAGGTATGTGATACGTAAATTGCATACGAGCCTCCGTTTTATTTGTTAGGCTAAGTATACATACATCCACAGCCTAGGGGCAAGTCAACACGATTTTAAGGGGATGACAGCCATGAACAACTATTCTGTCTCTTCTTTCAAGAACTATCAGAAGCTTTTTATACATCATAATCGTATTTGCCATGTATAGGGATATGCATAACCTTGATGTTGAAGATGTCAGCAATGGCTTAACCCGAGAATCCACTGAAAAGTGAGTAGTATAACCTCTGTCCTATTTTTTACAAAACAAGACCCCTAACTTGCCTAGAGTTGGTAAAAAATTTCCAAAAGGTTAATAGACACTGGAAAAGGGTTTTATCCTCATACAAAAGACAGTCAATCTTTGTCATGATTCATCATCTTCCATGCAACCATAGGGTGACTAGAAATATTTGTAATAATTTCAGGATCATCAAAGACCAGTTCTGGCTTAAATATTTTTGACTTAAATAGTGAGAGGAACTTTTTTTCATTGTCCGTAAGTTGTAATAGTTTGACCAGAAATTCTTTGACTATTCTCCTCATATGATCTGTATCAACATACAAGCTTTTTTGAATCACAGGAAGCAAGTCAGTTTGGATCTTTCGGAATGTGATTGTATCAATTCTGGAAAGATCATATGTTTCCAGAATCTGTTCTTGGGAAACAGCGGTGTAAAATACAGTACATTTTCTGAGCATTTGAAGTTGCTCTTGATTAAAAAGATTTGTAGTTATCATATTGTATGTATCATACAAATCCCTGGCAGCAGAACGACTGAGCAATGCATTGATTTTTGCTGCAAAAATCTCCACTGAATTCAAGGATAATACGTACTGTTCAAGAGCACTGACCGATGATTTGATTTTTCTCAATTCCGGATTGAATATGTGTGAGCGCAAAGAATAATTAATTTCAATCTTTATATTATCCCTTACGCCTCCCAAGTTTTGATATAGAAGCACAAAGGAATCTAAGCTATGCTTCTTTCTGGTTTGTGGACCTAAAATATAACCTTCTGACATAATATACAAGTCTAAATCTTCCGAAATAGTTTGACGCATTGCAAGCATCTCAATTCGATTTTCTGTTGCACAATAATCAAGATCAATATCGACAGAAAGCCTAGGGAGATCGAATACCGTCAGATTTATTGCAGTCCCGCCCTTGAGAGCGAGGCAATTCTTCATAATCGGATTTTCATTGATATAGGATAGTATTTCTGTCAATCTGAATACCTTTTCCAGTGTATCACGAATAAAGTTCAGTTCTGTTGCTCTTGCTGCCATTTCCGCTTTTGTATACTTAAACAAACTCGTCACCACCCTCATCTAGAGTTTCCATCAGATTATTTGGAACGAACAGTTGCCATTCAGAATTATAGACAGAGACCTCAGATTTAATATCTTCATAAAAATATCTGACACTCTTACCAATAAGCGAAAGGCATTTGCTAAAGAATTTGTCAGATAGTTTCAAGCCTTTTTTAAAATGGGAAAGTATATACCCTGTTTTCTGAAATAGAAACTGGTTGTCATATACTGTAAGGTAAGCTAATAATTCAGATTCATTCACCACAGTAATCATACTAAGACAGCGAAGCAACTCCTCAAGTCCTGTTGTTTTAGAAAAGTCTCGAATAGTATCAATAATAGTACGTTCCAGTACTGTAGCCCTTACCCCATGAGCATTGATAAGGCCCTGATTGCTATACGATTGCTTAAACTGATACCAATACCCATCATATTCAAATGATTTGAATCGTGATGAACTGGAAACGGTAATAGTAGTAAACACTTGATTTGCAAAACCATAATAGCTAAAAGCACTATGATGAGAAATATAACTATCTGCAGTAATTTGGCTTGCAATTTCATAAGGAGAAGCAATACTGCTTCCAGTTTCCAGACTGATGGCCACATATAAGGAGCGCTTTACATGTTGTATCAAACCCTTTCTCTTCGAGTGATACAATACTGTCTCTGCCGTTTTGGTATTGCCACACAAATCGACAACCTGTGCATGAGAAAATACACGCCAAGCGATAAATTTGGTATAATACTCTATCATATTTTAATAATAGCTCAATACACTTCATATTACAAGTGTTCATCACATATAATAAAACTATTCAGTGATCTTACCTCTTCTCTGTTATCTGACAAATAAGAGCTAAAGCTGTCTAAGCATTGCAGTTCTTTACCAAAGACCGAGGGCTGCCACACATAATGTAGCAGCCCTCGGTTTATCTCATAATTCTACTTGGTTCTCTCAAGTCCCGTCTTTCCTGAGTTCTGTATTCTCCCAGGTTTTAGGCTTTTCTCTGATTAGGTATCCCTAGCAACATACTACAGGGATACCACTGTACCAGCCTCCCCCCTTACATCAATGAAGGAAGGAACATCGTCATCGGAGCCCAAAAAGAAACCAACATCAGCGTCATGAGCATCATGATCCAGAACGGCATGACAGCCTTCGTAGCCTTCTCTATGGATATCTTTCCTACCGAACATCCGACAAAGAGAGCCGATCCAACAGGAGGGGTGGTAAGACCTATGGCCAAGTTCAATATCAGCATGATACCAAACTGGATGGGATCCATTCCTAAATACCCGACCATCACAGGGAAGAGAATAGGTGTGGTGATGATGATAAGCGGCGCCATATCCATGATACTTCCCAACACTAGGAGCATCACGTTGATCAGTAATATCAGCAGGACCCTATTGTCTGTAATCGAAAGCAGACCGGTGGTAACTGCCTGTGGAATACGGAGGAATGCCATCAGATAGCCGAAGGAACTAGCCGCAGCGATAAGACTCATCACCATCGCCAAGGTCTTCAGTGAATTACGCAAGATTGAATTCATCTGTCTGATAGGAATCTCACGGTAGACAAAGAAAGTGATGATGAAGGAGTAGACAGCGGCAACAGCTGCTGACTCAGTAGCTGTAAAAACGCCGGAAATGACTCCTCCCATAATGATGAGGATTGTGAAAAGCCCGAAGAATGCATCTCGAGCAAGCTTGAGGGTCTTCTTCCAGCCAAAGCCTTTCTGTTTGGGATAGTTGCGCTTGTAAGCGATGATGGCTGTGGGAATCATAAGCAATATGCCAAGTCCGACCCCAGGGATGAGTCCACCGAGGAAGAGTTTTCCAACAGAGACACCTCCACCGGCTGCCATAGCGAATATGATCATATTGTGGCTGGGAGGAATAAGAATCCCTTCACAGGCACTAGTGACGGTAACCGCCACAGCAAAATCTGAATCATAGCCATCCTCTACCATCATGGGAATAAGCATAGCCCCGATGGACGATACATCAGCAACAGCAGAGCCTGAGATGCCACCGAAGAACATGGAGGCAAGGATATTTACCTGGGCAAGACCTCCACGCACCCGTCCGACGAGAGCATTAGCGAAGCCTACGAGCCTGCGTGATATTCCACCCTGGCTCATGATCTCACCTGAAAGAATAAAGAACGGGATGGCCAAGAGTGAGAAGGAGTTCACTCCGCTGACCAAGCGTTGCACAATGGACATCAGAGGAATGTTCAGAAATATTGCAGTGAGGATTGAAGAGAGGAATAGGGAAAAGGTAATGGGGAACTTCATGACAAGCATGAAGACAAACGAACCGATTAGGATAAAGGAGCCCATACTAGCGTTCATCATTTGGCCTTACCTCCCTTGAAAGCACGGATGTCCTCATACAGGTGGATTATCGAATAGAGGACAATAAAAATACCAGAGACAGGAAGGACCAGATAGTTGATCGAATTGGGTATATGGGTAGCAGGAAGAAAGGACCTAGCACCATTTAAGGTGAGTTTCCAACCATAAAAGATCATGATGCCACCAATGATGATAATCAGGACATCACGCAAACAATCCAGTGCTGTAAAAAAGGACTTGGGAAGTTTCTTGGGAAGGATGGCGACATTGATATGAAGGCTCTCCTTGACTCCAAGGGCCATGGCAATAAAGGTGAACCAAATAACAATAACGAGAGAGATCTCTTCTGACCAGTGGATTCCGGAACTGAATCCGTATCGCAACACGACATTGAGGAATACGAGGGCTACCATCGCAACCAACAATACCATGGCCAGTCTGAGAACCCATACAAATACGGAGTCAAGTATTTTTTTCAATTGCTCCATGGGAACCTCCTAGTTGGGTTGTTTGCACAAAAGCGTGGGGTTCCGAAAAACCCCACGCCACGTACTACAAGAAGAGCTTATTTTACAGCTTTGATCTTAGCAACCCATTCTCTCTGAGCAGCATTGAGCTGGCTTTCGTAGAGGGGTGCCATTGCAGCGGCGAACTCAGCCTGATCATTGATCTTGTTGATCTTCGAACCGGCAGCGATAACCTTAGCTTCTGACTTTTTCTCGTAGTCGGCCCATGCCTTGACCTGAATAGCCTGGCTTTCCTTAGCGGCTTTCTTGATGATAGCCTGGTCAGCAGCAGAAAGCTTGTCCATGGTGATCTTCGAAGCGATGATCATCTCAGGAACACGGGTATGCTCGTCGATAGAGTAGAACTTGGCAACCTCATAGTGTGAGGAAGAATCATAGGAAGGCCAGTTGTTCTCAGCACCGTCGATAACGCCGGTCTGCAGAGCACTGTACACATCACCATAGGCCATGGGGGTAGGAACAGCACCGAGAGCCTGCACGAGACCCATCATCAGAGCTGATTCCTGAACACGGATTTTCATGCCCTTAAGGTCTGCAACAGTGTAGACAGGCTTCTTGGTATTGTAGAAGGAACGTGCACCACTGTCGTAGTACACAAGACCTACAAAACCCTTCTCGCTCATGGAGTCAAGGAAGTACTGGCCGATCTCACCGTTGAGGACGCTCCACATGTGATTGGAGTCCCTATAGAGGTAGGGCATCTGCAATGCATTCAGCAGGGGCTGGAAGCTTGCCAAGGGGGAGATGGATACACGGGTAAAGTCGATACCGCCGAACTGGACCTGCTCGATGGCACTCTTCTCGTCAGCAAGCTGACCCTGGGGATAGACCTCGACCTTGATACGGCCATTGGTGTACTCGCCTACAAGACGGGCAAACTCTTCGTCACCTAGGACAGTAGGATACCCGATGGGCTGGTTATCAGCCAAACGAAGGACAACAGTCTTGGGAGCTGCGGCAGCACCCTCTTGGGAGCCCTGTGCGAACATGGGAGTAAGTAGCAAGGCTACCAACAATACGGACAATAGAACTTTTTTCATGAGTTCCTCCTTAAGGAATGAAATTTCTTAGTCTCTGTGTAGTATGAACCCATCATAAAAGCTAGAAAACGGTAAATATTGGAAAAATAGCACGTTTTTCTTCCTTTTGTGCTACCATAACCCACAGTATATCTCTATAAATACGTTACTTTGAGTAAACTTACATCACCAAGAGACTTTATTCCGAAAAGAAACCATAAAATCTGCATAGGATATCCACTGCCTTTATACAGAGGAAAAGAAAAGACCTACTTTCTCCTTAGAAAGAAAAGTAAAGAATTATATCCCAAGACCTTTTGGGCCGATTTCACGTACTTCGTTACATAGCAAATTGGAATAGGCTATCTTCAACAAACGTAAAACCGAAATTACAAGTGTCCACGCACAAAGAAGCTGTTTTCAGCATAAAAGGTATTTCCCACCTACACTGAAAACAGCCCCGATCATTGTTTTACTATTTTCTGATATTCAAGAGCTTTTTGACATCATCTTCAGACCCAGTAGGTATTACACAAATGAATACCAACGGTTCGCTTGCAGAATCATTAACCCATTGATGCTCTTCATTCGGAGAAACATACACAGAAGATTTTGGAAGCAATTGTATCGAGGATGTACGCCCTACTAGTCGTCCTTTTCCAGACAAAACAAACACTCCATGTTCATGGGCATGCGTTCCATAACTACTCTTTCCATGTGGCGGTATTGAAATCTCTCTGATCTCAAAGACATTCGAACCTTCATCTCTATCAACCAACCATTTTACTTGATTCCCAGATCCAGTCATATTGATTGGGGCTTCTTCATATGTTCTTAATTCCATAATTGTACTACCTAATTACCTACATTTTTCTCATCAAACTCATCCAATTCATGTAAATATTGAATGATTCTTAGAGACTCTGCAATTCCAGAGGTACCTTTCATTGCAAAAACTACAGATAAGACATCCTTTACCTCTTCAATTGTCGCCCCGGATTCCAAAGCACTAGTCAACTGAGCCAATATACACATTCGACAGCCAGTCCCAAGAGCAACAGCCAAAGCCAAAAGATATTTCATCTTTTTTTCTAAAGCACCATCTACATAGGTACAAGAAACAACAGCGTCCACTGTTGTCTTTAATTCTGGATGTATAGAACCTAATAAATTATACAAATCTTTACGATCTGCATTTATCGATGTTTGATTTTCAACCATACCCCCCCCTTAGGAGCAACCCTGATGTACAGGGTTGCTTAGGAAAACTACTTTTGAGCTAGATAACGCATTGTTTTCTCCCAGAAGAGTTTATTATTCTTCCAGTTAACAAAACCTTGACCCCAATGGGGTGCAATATCTGATGCGAAGGCAATTGTACGCCCTTTTCCATACTCATTAGCAACCATCATCGGGTCACCATTCCATTCAGCAATCACCTTCTTAGGATCATTTGCTTTGAATCTGTTGTATCCAAGGAACAAGAGAGGTGAGTTCTCCCATTCTAGACCTTTGATAACTGGGTGTTCTACATCCACCGGATTGTAACGAAGTCCTTCGGGAACCTCTACACGATCATCATAAGGAGAAGCTGTAATATCCAGGATTTCCTCTAACTTTGAATCGTGATATTTTGCTTGCCCCATTTGTCCGCCATAGGACATCCAACCACCAACTGTCATCAGACCACCACCTTCCTGGACATATTGAGAAAGAAGTTCTAATCTGTTTGGTCCCATAGGAATCTTAAAAATATCTGGATACATGAGTATTGTATCAGTCCCTACATCACTAATTATTATGACATCATACTTTTTCATTTCTTCAAGTGTCTGAGGAAAACATTTAGAAATGTATGGGGTTGGCATATACTCAGGCTCAAACCCCTCAATTGATTCAAGGACATCCATGACAAAATGCCTTTCATCGAAAGCTTCCCCACTTGTCCAGGAATTCATACCTTTAACATAGGTATGAGTAATTAGTGCATAATCGCCAGCGTACAAAATCTTTACCATCGTTTTCTCCTTAAGTGATTAATATTTTTGTTTCCTATTTGAATAGAGTAAAATTGCAAGTATGAGAATGACTCCCTTAGCAATCTGCCCCCAATAGGATGAGATTCCAATAAGATTCAAAGCATTACTAATGATCCCTAGCAAAGCAGCTCCAAATAATGTATTCAACAGATGGCCTTCACCACCTTCTAATGATGCGCCTCCAAGAATTACTGCTGCCACACAGTTGAACTCAATGCCTTTTCCATACATGGGAGTAACTGTATTCATTCTTGATGTATCGATAATGGCTCCGATCGCTGCAAGTAAACCTGCTAAAACATACACGGTCAGTTCTACTCTCTTAATATTTATTCCAGCGACCTTACTTGCTTTCACATTACTGCCAATCGCATAAATCTCACGACCTAACTTTGTATAGCTAAGCATGAAACAGCCTAGTGCAAATAATAGAATGAGGATAATTACCGGAAAAGGGATTCCTAATACACTGCCCCTTCCTAAAAATAGAAATGACTGATTATTCAATTCACTAACATTACTTCCCCCTGTCCAGAGCAAAATAAACCCTCGACCAATCGTCATAGTTGCTAGTGTCACAATAAAAGCGGGAACGGTAAAATTAATAATAAACAACCCATTCACACAACCAATAACCATACCAAAAAGCATGCCTGATATAATCAATAGAGGTAAGGGCGTTCCCGTCTTAATTCCATTAGCAATGAAAACCCCAACTAGAGCCATCACACTTCCAACAGACAAATCTATACCACCAGTATAGATAACTAGTGTAGCCCCTATTGAGATAATTGATAGAACTGCTATCTGTCGAAGGACATTGATCAAATTACCCGTATCAAAGAAGTTTGGAGTTATGATACTAGCTAGGCAAAACACGATAATTAGTGGAATCACAATTTGATACTCTTTGGTGATGCTTCTATATAGAACAATGACTCTTTGTTTGAAGATGCTAGATTTTACCATTTTTAACTCCCACGTTACCTACATATCTTGTACTCATGCTCACCTATCTTCTATCACTATAAATCAATGTAGCAAAAAGAATTACTAATCCCTGAATAATATACTGCCAATAGGTGACAATGTTTAAATAGTTCATGCCATTTATCAACAGCCCAAGGATCAACACTCCTAGAAAAGTATGGAGGACGGTCCCTTTCCCCCCTGAAAGAATTGCACCTCCTAAAATGACAGATGCAATACAATCAAGCTCTATTCCCTCTAAAGCGGTAGGTTGCCCCACTCCCAATCTGGAGCAAAGTATGACTCCCCCTAGTAGGGACATACAGGATGCGTATATATAAACCATGACTTTTACCCGCACTACAGGGACTCCAGAGTGTCTACATACCTCTTCATCTCCACCTATAGCATAAACATACCTACCAAACTGTGTTTTATTAAGGATAATGGCACTCACTAAATACGCAAGGATCATAATCAATACCATAACTGGTATTCCTAGGAATTTAGAGCGTCCGATAAAATCAATTATAGGATGTTCAAGGCCTTCCACGGTAAAACCACCTGTCACCAACATCAGAGCTCCTCTAATTATCGATAAGACAGCAAGTGTCGTTATTATTGGCGGTACTTTCCCTTTTGCAATAATGATACCCACACACAATCCAATCACAACCGCTATCGATAGAAGTAGTAATACCAATCCTATAACAGAATCTATTTGAAGGAGAAACGATGCCATGACAACACTAGATAGTGCTGCAATTGCTCCAACAGAAATATCTATCCCTCCTGATATGATGACAAACAGCGTACCAAGCGATAATATCCCAGTAATAGAAATTCGTTTTAGAATATTGATGAGGTTGGAAAACGTTAAAAACCTCTCTGTAAAGATTGAAAATACCAGAACTAAAATAAACAGGATGATATAAAGCCCATACTCTTTTATAAGGTCTTTAATTTTGATGTTTTTATGCTTCATAGTTCTCAACTCCCAATAATGCTTTCATTACTTTTTCCTGGTTCTCCTCATTATTGATGAATTCCCCTGTTTTCTTACCTTCAAACATTACAATGATTCTGTCTGATACTCCGAATATCTCAGGAAGCTCCGAAGAAACCATCACAACTGAAATCCCATCTTCAACAAGCCTAGAAATAATTCCATAAATCTCTCGCTTCGCATTAACATCAACTCCGCGAGTAGGTTCATCAAGTAAAATTATCGGTTCTTCCGCATTCTTGGTGGTCAAGTAGGTAATTTTATTAATTTTTCAAAGTGCATAGAATAGGAAAGGCAGTCT